>DASXOR010000001.1:0-4025 GCA_036494095.1 Gaiellales bacterium
CCCCGCTCCGGTGACAAGCACATACGCAACCGTCACCCCCAGGCCCGTCACCCGCGCAGGCACACCGATCACCCCCACCGCCCCCAGACACACCAGCGTGAACGCGATCACGAGCGCCACGTTCTGACCGCTCACGGCGACCAGGTGATAGAGCCCGCTCGAGCGCAGCTCGGCGCGTGTTTCGACGGGCAGCCCGCCGGTGTCGCCGAGCGCGATCCCGGCGACGAGCGCGCGCGGCGGCGCGGGCGCGGCGCCCACTCCGAGGTGCGCGAGCGCCGCCCGGTGGACGCTGTCGGCAGCGCCCCAAACCCCACCCCGCCGCCCGGTGCGGACCGCCTCGGTCGCGCGCAGCTCGAGGTGCGCGCCCTGTGTTGCGTAGTAGTCGCGGACGACCGGATCGAGCGGCTCGTAGCGGCCGTCGACGCGATAGATGCCGCCCTCTTCCAACCGGATCCCGGGGGCCGACAGCACCACCGTCTCCCCCACCCGCGGCACCGCCGCGAGCCCGCGGCTGCCCGCGGGCTGACCGGTGACGACGACGACCGCGCCGTGCACCCTTCCGGTTGCGAGCGTGCGCCGGTCGAGCGCCGCGACGCGCGCGCTCCCCAGAAGCAGCGCCGCCGCCCCGAGACCGACTGCGGCGGCGCGCATGCGGCCGGAGTCGCCGAGGAACACGGCGGCCAGCGCGAGCAGCGGCCGGCCGAGCGCCGCGGCCGCGAGCCCGATCGTCGCGGCGAGCGCGAGCCGCGTCGACCCGGTCACAGCGTCACGTGCCCATGCAGGGCCGCGAGCCGGGCCGGCCCGATCCCGCTCACCTGGTCGAGCTCCTCCAGCGAACGGAACCCGCCGTGGGCCGTGCGATAGTCGATGATTCGCTGCGCCAGCGCCGGCCCGATCCCGTCGAGCGTCTCGAGCTGCTCGAGCGTCGCCGAGTTGAGCGACACCGGGGCGGCCGGCGTCGGCACGGGGCCCGGCCCGGCGCCGCTCGTGGTGGATCCGGCGCCGCGGCGGGGCACGATCACCTGCTCGCCGTCGGTGAGCCGGGCCGCCAGGTTGACCCCGGCCAGATCGGCCCGGCGCCGCGGCCCCGCCCTGCGCACCGCCTCGAGCACGCGCGCCCCGGCCGCCAGCCGGTAGACGCCCGGCCGGCGCACCGCCCCGGACACGTCGACGACGAGCACGGGTGCGGCCGCAGACGTCGCCTGCACCGGCGCGCGATCCGCGGTCGTGGACGGTGAGTATCCGGACGACGACGACGAGCCGGGCTGGTACTTCCAGCCGACCAGGAGCACGACCGCAATCGCGGCGGCGTAGAGCGCGATCTGGCGTGGGGAGACGGCGGGCATGGGGGCAGGATCCCCCCGGCCGCCGTCACGGATCCAGGCCTGGGCCGTGCCGAAATTGTCGTGCTTGCGTGCCACCTGCCGTGAGTGCGGACCGAGCTTTGGCAGACTCCCGGAGCATGACCACGACCGCGGTCACAGCCGGGGCCGGCATCCAGATGCTCGGCCTGACGAAGTCGTTCCGCTCCCCGCAGGGCCCGGTCCACGCGGTGCGCGGCATCGACGTCTCGATCGCGGCCGGCGAGACGGTGGCCCTGCTCGGCCCGAACGGCGCCGGCAAGTCGACCACGATCGACATGCTGCTCGGTCTGACGACGCCGGACAGCGGGTCGGTGTCGCTCTTCGGCCGCTCCCCGGAGCGCGCGATCCAGGACGGCGCCATCGGCGCGATGCTCCAGACGGGATCGCTCATCCGCGACCTCTCGGTGCACGAGCTGCTCGAGATGATGGCCTCGCTCTACCCGAGGCCGCTCGGCGTCGACGACGTCATCGACCGCGTCGGCATCCGCGCGATCGCCGACCGCCGCACGCAGAAGCTCTCCGGCGGCGAGACCCAGCGCGTCCGCTTCGCGGTTGCCCTCGTCAGCGATCCGGCGCTGCTCGTGCTCGACGAGCCGACAGTGGCGATGGACGTCGAGGGCCGGCACGCGTTCTGGGACTCGATGCGCGGCTTCGCCGCCCGCGGCAAGACGATCGTCTTCGCCACGCATTACCTGGAGGAGGCGGACGCGAACGCCGACCGGGCCGTGCTGATGGCCCACGGCACCATCGTCGCCGACGGCCCGACGACCGAGATCAAGGCGATGGTGGGCATGCGCACGATCCGCGCGACCCTCCCGGGGGTCGACATCGCCCTCCTGGAGGCCCTGCCCGGGGTCACGTCGGCCGAGCGCCGCGGCGAGGC
This sequence comes from Gaiellales bacterium, assembly GCA_036494095.1. Taxonomy (GTDB): domain Bacteria; phylum Actinomycetota; class Thermoleophilia; order Gaiellales; family JAICJC01; genus JAICJC01. The sequence continues at coordinate 2,248 of DASXOR010000001.1, forward strand.
GATCATGCTGCACTGCGCCGACTCGGACGCCGCCATCCGCGCCCTTCTGGCCGCTCACCCGGACGCACGCGACATCGAGATCACGGGCGCCGGACTCGAGCAGGCGTTCCTGCAGCTCACCGGGGTTGAGGCGGCATGATCACATACGCGAAATACGAGATCGCACGCACGTTCCGCAACCGCCGCTTCTTCGTGTTCTCGATCGGGTTTCCGCTCGTGCTCTTCTTCGTCATCGCGGCGCCCAACCGCAACAAGCAGGACTTCGCCCAGAGCGGGCTCTCGGCGCCGCTCTTCTACATGGTCGGGCTGGCCGCGTTCGGGACCATGAACACCGTCCTCTCGACCGGCACCCGCATCGCCGGCGAGCGCGCGGCCGGCTGGAACCGACAGCTGCGGTTGACGCCGCTCTCGACGCGGGCCTACTTCCGCACGAAGGTCGTCGTCGCCTACCTGATGGCGGCCATCACGATCATCGTCCTCTATGCGGCCGGGATCTCGCTCGGGGTGCACCTCTCCGCCGGCGAATGGGGGAGCATGACCGGGCTGATCCTGGTCGGGCTGGTGCCGTTCATCGCCCTCGGAGTGCTGATGGGTCACCTGCTCACCACCGACTCGATCGGCCCGGCGATGGGCGGGACGACCGCGCTCCTGTCGCTGCTCGGCGGCGTGTGGTTCCCGATCACGAGCGGCACGCTGCACGACATCGCCGAGGCGCTGCCGTCCTACTGGCTCGTGCAGGCGAGCCACGTCTCGATCGGCGGGGGCGGCTGGGGCACGCGCGGCTGGCTGATCATGGCCGCGTGGACCGTCATCCTGGCGTTCGGCGCCAGCTTCGCCTACAAGCGGGACACCAAGAAGGTGTAAGACCTTTGCAGAGGTGCCAGGCACCCGGCTGGGCCGGTGCCAGGCACCTGCCTATCGCGTGACGAGGCTGACCAGCTTGCCCGGCACGACGATCTCCTTGACGACGACGGCGCCGTCCAGGTGCCGGGCGACGTTCGGCACCGCCCGGGCCTGGGCCAGGATGCGGTCGCGGTCGATATCGGGCGCCGCGTCGAACTCGCCCCGCAGCTTGCCGTTCACCTGCACGGCGTAGGTGACGTGGTCGGAGACGAGCATCGCCGGATCGGCCTGCGGCCACGGCTCCTCCCACAGCCGCTCGCCGCCCATCCGCTCCCACAGCTCGCATGCGATATGGGGCGCGTAGGGCTGGATCAGCGAGATCGCGGTGGCGATGGCGAAGCGGCGCTGCTCGGCGCTCGCGTCGGGGGCGGCCCGCAGCGCGTTCACAAGCTCGTGCACGGCCGACTCGGCGGTGTTGAAGGCGAACCGCTCGCCGATGTCGCGCGTCACGGCGTCGATGGTTGCGTGCGTCTTTCGCACGAGCTCGGCCCCCGGGCCGTCTGCCGGCGCGGCGGCCGGGATCCCGGGCGGCATCTCGGCGACCGACTCGAGCGCCAGCCGCCACAGCCGGCGCAGGAAGCGGTTGGCGCCCTCGACGCCGCCGTCGACCCACTCGGCGTCCTGCTCGGGCGGCCCCAGGAAGAGCGAGTACAGCCGCACCGTGTCGGCGCCGTAGCTCTCGATCATGGCGTCGGGCGAGATCACGTTGCCCTTCGACTTGGCCATCTTGGCGCCCTTGTAGTAGATCATCCCCTGCGTGAAGAGGTTCTCGAACGGCTCGGTGAAACCCAGATAGCCAAGGTCATACAGCGCCTTCGTGAAGAAGCGCGCGTACATCAGGTGCAGGATGGCGTGCTCGACGCCGCCGATGTACT
>DASXOR010000002.1:0-2092 GCA_036494095.1 Gaiellales bacterium
TCTCCTTGTTGATCATGATCGTGGGCGGCCAGACGGGCTCGTAATGGGCCTTGTCCTCGCCGACGACGACGAGGATGGGGGCGTGGCCCGGGGCGGGGGAGGTGAACGTGGTGAGGAGCGCCGCGGCGGTGGCGGTGCCACGGACGCCGAGGACAACATTGACGTGGGCGCCGTTGGGGTCGGTGCCGCTCCAGCCCTCGCCGACGAGACCGTCGAGGTGGTCGAACGCGAACTTCATGGCGTACCTCCGGCGGTCACACCCGCCAGCTCGGGGGCGACGACGATGACGGACCGGTCACCCTCGCCACGGCGCAGCCGCTCCATGGCGTCGGCAACGCCGTCGAGCTCGATGAAGTGCGAGACCATGTCGGCGAGCTCCAGGCGGCCGGAGCGGACGAGCTCGACGAGGCCGGGGAGAGCTGCCACCGGGTCGCCGGTGCCGTAATAGCTGCCGACGATCGCCTTCTCGGAGAGGAACTCGATCGCGGGCAGAGATACCTCGAGCCCGCGTGGCGCCAGCCCCACCACGACGGCGGTGCCGCCGGGCCGCAGTGCATCCCAGGCCAGCCGGATCGTGGGGGCCGCGCCGACGACCTCGAAGGCGTGGTCGGCGCCCCCGCCGGTGAGCGCGATGACCTCGGCGGCGGCATCCCCACCCGACGCGTCGACGGCATGCGTCGCACCCCGGCGCAGGGCGTGCTCGAGCTTCTCGGGGCGCCGGTCGATGGCGACGATCGTCCCCGCGCCGGCCAGGCGGGCGGCGGCGATCACCTGCAGCCCCACGCCTCCGCAGCCGATGACGGCTACGCGCTCGCCGATCCTCACGCCGGCGGCGCGCGTGACGGCTCCGAAACCCGTGATGACCCCGCAGCCCAGCAGCGCCGCCTGCCACAGCGGGACGTCGCGCGGGATCGGGATCACGCTCTCGGCAGAGACGACGGCGTGCTCGGCAAAGCAGGCGATGGTGAAGCCATGCTGGAGCGTGCCACCGCCGGCGTCGTGCAACCGCCGGGCGCCCGTCCGCAGGTTCCCGGCGACCCCCTCGGCGCCCGCGGGCTCGCACAGCGTCCGGCGCCCGGAGCGGCAGGCCTGGCACACGCCACACGACGCCACCAGGCAGAACACCACGTGGTCGCCCTCACTCACTCCGGTCACGCCGTCGCCGAGGGCCGTCACCACACCCGCGCCCTCGTGGCCGAGCACAATCGGCCAGCGGCCGTCGCCGAGTTGGCCGTCGGCGAGGTGCACGTCGGAGTGGCAGACCCCCGCGGCGGCGATGCGGACGAGGACCTCGCCCGGCCCCGGTGGATCGAGCAGCACCGTCTCGACGGCCGGCGGGCGGCCGGGCTCGCGCAGCACGCTGGCGCGCACCTGGAGATCGGTCCGGGGCGGCGGAGCGGTCAGTGTCGTGTCGGTCATCCCTTCACCCCTCGCACGGGCGGCGTTGTCGCACACGGGCTCACGGCTGTCAAGCGGATCACGGACCTCAGACTCCGAACTGGGCGCGGACGGCGTCCATGAGGATGACGGCCGGCGCACTGGGATCTCGGTGGCGCGGATGGCACAGCGCGATCATGCGGGGGATGAGCGCCTCCTTCGGCTCCAGCCACGTCAGCGAGGGCTCGACCGCCCCCGAGGCACCGAGGCGGTCCAGGCACGCGTGGCCGTGGCCGGCGGCGACGAGCCGCTGCAGGGCGAGGTTGTCGTCGGTGCGGAAGACGACGCGTGGACGGATCCCGCGCCGGCGCCATGCCCGCTCCAGCTCCTGCTGGGTGCGCCAGCGGCGGTTCCAGGCGACGAGGTCGACGCCGTCGAGCAGGTCGAACGTGGGCGTCTCGGCCGCGGCCAGCTCGCTGTCGCGCCTGGTGAGGATCACCCAGGGATCGTCGAGCAGCGGGACGGCCTGGATGCGATCGTCGGGGATCGGGTTGACCTGGAAGGCGAGGTCGAGCTCGCCGCCGGCCAGGCGGTTGAAGGTGCGCGCGTTGTCCTGGATCTCGATGAGGACGACCTCGACGTCGGGGCGTTGCTCGCGCAGCGACCGCAGGGCGCCGGGAAGCAATTCGGTCGTCGCGGTCTGGAAGACGCCGAC
>DASXOR010000003.1:0-6846 GCA_036494095.1 Gaiellales bacterium
ATCTGGCGCTGGGTGCCCTCACCGCAGTCGACCAGGATGCGGTCGCCCCCACGCCGGATCAGATAGGCCGCGAGCCCCCGCCGTGAGGTCGGGGCCGAGGCAGCCGTCCCCAGGAAGAGCACGCTCAGGTCCATCGCCGGATTGTACGGAGCGGGCTGCGGCGGCGTGGGTCGGGTAGGTTGGTCAGGGAGCAACGGAATGTGCGACGTCCACATCTCTGCCGACATCGAGGCCGACGGTCCCATTCCGATCCGCTACTCGATGCTGTCGTTCGGCATAGCCGTCGCGGCGCGCTTCGATGGACGCACCTTCGTCGCCTGCGACCCGAGCGCCGCCACGTTCTACCGCGAGCTGCGGCCCATCGCCGCCGAGTTCAACCCGGGCGCGGTGCGTGTCTCGGGTCTCGACCGCGTGCGCCTGGCGACCGCGGGGCCGGGCCGGAGACGGCGATGGCCGAGGCGGTCCGGTGGGTGCGCGATCAGTCGCAGGGTGCGCGCCCGGTGCTGGTCGGCTACCCCGTGGTCTTCGACCGGATGTTCCTGCACTGGTACTTCGTGCGCTTCGCCGGCGCGTCGCCGTTCGGCTTCTCGGGGGCGCTCGACATGAAGACGATGTACCAGCAGAAGGCGCGCGTCCCGCTCGAGTCTGCCGGCAGGGATGATCTGGCTGCCGAGCTGCGGTCGTCCCGAGCGCACACGCAAAACGCTCGGGATGACGCGGTCGAGCAGGCCGAGATCTTTGCCCGGCTGTTCGAGTGGCCCGGCTCCGCGCCGGCCTGAGGCTACGCCGGCTCGGCGTCGCGATACGAGTGCATCGCCGGCTGCGCGTGGGTGTCGCCCATCACCGCGCGCGCTCGGCGCAGGAAGGTGTCGAGCGAGAAGGGCGGCGGCGCCTCGCCGTCGACCACGAGCCGCAGCAGGCGCAGCGGCGTCGGCTCGGGAGCCTCCACATCGGCCGCCGGGCGGCGGGCCTCGCGCCACTCGTCCAGCGACACGACCGGCGCACTCGGCGTCGGGGCGAGCGCGATGTGGCGGGCCGCACTCACGGCAGCACCAGCACCTGGCCGACGGTGATGACGGAGGTGTGGATGTCGTTGGCCTGATCGATGCGGTAGACGGCATCGCGGGGATCGGAGCCCGGGTAGGCGTGCTCGGCGATCGACCACAGCGTCTCCCCCGCCCGCACGCCGTGGCGATGCGGGTGGGATGCGCCGCTGCTCGGTGTCGCGTAGCTCATCACCAGCGCGAGGGCGACAGCGCTCGCGGCGAGAAGCGAGAGCAGACGGCGGATATCGAGGGAGGCGAACATGTGTTCGGTGATGGTAGCGAACAGGTGTTCGGTTGTCAAGGAGGTCGTGCCGAGGGCTGCGAGCCCGCCTCGCGTGCGCCCGTTAGGGTGGCGGCAGGTGACCCTCCGCTTCGCTCACCGCAGCCTCGCCCTGGACGGCCCGCCGTGCATCATGGGCATCCTGAACGTCACGCCCGACTCGTTCTACGACAAGGGCGTCACGGCGACGCCCGGCCGTGCGATCGCCCGCGGCCTCGAGCTGGCGACGGCGGGTGCGGGCATCGTCGACGTCGGCGGAATGACCGCTCAGCCGGGCCGCGTCCTCTCCGAGGACGACGAGATCGCCCGGGTCGAGCCGGTGGTGCGGGAGCTACGGGCGGCGCTCGACATCCCGATCTCGATCGACACCTACCGCGCCGGGGTCGCCGACGCCGCGCTCGCGGCCGGGGCCGATCTCGTGAACGACCACACCGGCCTCTCCGATCCCGCGATGGCGGCCACGATCGCGCGCCACCGGGCCGGGGTCGTCGTCACCCACCTCGGCCTCGCGCCGAAGCAGGTGCAGACGGGCCGCCACGCCGTCGACGTCGAGGACATCGCCCGCTTCCTCGATGAGCGGGCGACGGCGGCACGCGCGGCGGGTGTCGGCGCCGACGCGATCCTGGTCGACCCCGGGCTCGGCTTCGGCAAGGACACCCAGACCGATCTGCAGACCCTGCGGGAGCTGCCGCGGCTGGCCGCCCTGGGCTATCCGCTCCTGCTCGCACCGTCCCACAAGGAGGTGACGGCCGAGCCCCTGGGCCTGCCCGAGTCGGCGCTCGAGGGCACCGCCGCCGTGGTCGCGGTGGCGGCCTATCTCGGGGTGGCCGTGCTGCGCGTGCACGACCTGCCGTTCATGCGCCACGTCGCGACGATGGGCTGGCTGATCCGAACGCCGGCCGGCGGCAGAACGGGGTCTTAGGCCACAGGCACGGCGAGATCGTCCGCGAAGAACGAGGGCAGGAACGCCCCGTCGCGGTAGATCACCTCGCCGTCGGCGTGGATCTCGCCGCCGGAGCGCAGGTCGCACACCATGTCCCAGTGCAGGCCCGAGCGGTTGACGCTGCCAGTGTCGGGATAGCCCGCGCCGAGCGCCATGTGGCACGTGCCGCCGATCTTCTCGTCGAACAGGATCTGCTTCGTGAACTGGGTGACCTCGTAGTTCGTGCCGATCGCGAACTCGCCGAGCACCGTCGCGCCCGGGTCCATCGCGAGCATCTGGTCGAGGTAGGCGCCGCCGACGGCCGCCTCCGACTTGACGACGCGCCCGCCCTGGAAGCGCAGGCGCACGTCCTGCACCTCGCGCCCGCCCATGACTGCCGGAAACGAGAAGCGCACGTCGCCCGAGGTCCCGGTCTCGAGCGGGCCGGTGAAGATCTCGCCGTCGGGGAAGTTGCGCTCCCCGCGCGACGCGATCCACGTACGGCCCGCCACGGCGACCGAGAGGTCGGTGTCCTCGGCCACGACCCGCAGGGTGCGCACCTCGGAGATGCGGTCGGCCAGGCCGCGCAGCCGGCCGGCGTAGGTGCGCCACGCGGCAGCCGGGTCGTCCAGGTGCAGCCAGCCCGCGCGGTAGATGAAATCGGTGTAGGCGTCGAGCGACATGTCGGCGTCCTGCGCGAACGCGTCGCACGGGTAGGCCGTCACGCACCAGCGCAGGTCGCCGGCGGCCGAGCGCTCCATGAAGCGCCCCATCACCGGCTGGGCGGCGCGCGAGCGGCGGGCGAGCTTGGCCGGTTCGATGCCGGAGAGCTCGCGCGTGTTCCAGGCGGCGTGGATGGAGATGCGGGCGTCGATCGCGTCCATCTCCTCAAGCGCGTAGGCGGGCAGATGGTCGAGCTGGGCGTCGCCCGCGGCGGCCAGGTAGGCCTCGTCGACCCCCTGTATGGAGGCGCGCACATGCGGGATCGCGCCGGCCGCGAGCGCCGCGCGCGCAATCTCGACGATCAGCGGCTCGGCGAGCTCGGGCCCCTGGATCAGCACCAGGTCGCCCTCGCCGAGCTCGGTCGAGTAGTTCACGACCACGTCGGCGAGCCGCTGGATGCGCGGGTCGCTCACAGGAACCGCCCGTCGCGGTAGATGACGGCGCCGTCGCCGTACACCTCTCCGCCGGAGCGCAGGTCGCAGACCATGTCCCAGTGCAGGCCGGAGAGGTTGCGGCCGCCGGCCTCGGGGAACGCCATGCCGAGCGCCACGTGGCACGTGCCGCCGATCTTCTCGTCGAAGAGCGTGTCGCGCGTGCCCGACTGGATCTCGTCGTTCATGCCGAAGGCGACCTCGCCCAGGTAGCGGGCGCCCTCGTCCATGTCGAGCATCTGGCTCAGGTAGCGCTCGCCCTTCGTCGCCTCCTCGCGCACGACCTTGCCGTCCTCGAACCAGAGGCGCACGCCGGTGACGTCGTTGCCGTGGTAGGGGGCGTCCAGGCTGAAAGCGATATGGCCGCGGGTGGCCACCTCGACGGGGCTCGTGAAGACCTCGCCGTCGGGGAAGTTCTGATGGCCGTCGGCGTTCATCCACAGGCGCCCGGACACGTCGATCGTGAGGTCGGTGTCCTCGCCGAGGATGCGCAGCTCGCGCACCTGCTGCAGCCGCTCGGCGATCTCCGCCTGGCGGGCCGACTGCGTCTCCCAGAAGGCGATCGGGTTGGGATCGAGCAGGTGGCCGGCCGAGTAGACGAAGTCCTCCCACTCGGTCAGCGACATGCCCGCGTCCTGGGCGGCGGCGTCGCAGGGGAAGGCCGTGCCGCACCAGCGCACGTCACCCTGCGCCTCGCGCTCGAAGAAGCGCTCGAAGAGCGGCCGGGTCGCGGCCGAGCGGATCGCCTGGCGGTTGGGGTCGATCCCGCTCGCGAAGCGGTTGTTGCGCTGCCCCCAGATGCTCAGCGCCCGCGTGGGCGCCTCGACCTCGATCTGGTCGAGGCGGGTGACGGCCCGCAATTGCTCGTGGCCGGCCTCGGCCAGGAACGCCGCCTGCACGCGCTCGAGCCGCGGGCGCACCATCGGGTGGGCCCCGAGCTCGGTCACCTTGCGCACCAGCTCCACGAACAGGGGCTGGGCGAGGGGCGGGCCGTCGATCAGGACGGTGTCGCCCTCACCGACCTCCAGCGAGTAGCGGCACAAGAGATCCGCCAGCGTTGTCAGTCGTGGGTCGCGCACCGGTCGCCAATGTTAGCCCCGGAGCGTTGTCAACGGGCGAACTCCCGGGAAGTCAGCGCGACGAGAGCACGGCGTCGAGGATCCGGCCGGCGCCGAACCTGACCGGGTCGTCGGCGACGAGCCCGGTCTCGCGCTCGGTGCGGGCGATCGCGGCGCGGGCCGCGTCCTCGTCGATCCGGTTCGTCTTCAGCGCCACGGCGACGACCGCCGCCGGCCGCACGTGGCGGGCCATGCGCACGTAGTCGTCGATCAGCTGGGGCAGATCGCGGATCGGGAAGCGGGGGTTGCCGTCGATCAGCCCGCGGCCCGGCTCGTGCACGAACACGAGCGCGTGCGGCGCCGAGCCATGCAGCAGGCCGAGCGTGACGCCGGAGTAGGACGGATGGTTGAGCGAGCCCTGGCCCTCGATCCACAGAATGGCGCCGTCGCCGCCGCGATGGTGGCCTTCGACGACGAGCTCCTCGGCGGCGCCGGCGACGAAGTCGGACACGACCTGGTCCACAGCGATGCCCCACCCCGCGATGGCGATGCCGGTCTGGCCCGTCGGCACGAAGACCGACGCGATGTCGCGGCGGCGGGCCTCGCGGTCGAGCTCGAGGCAGACGGTCATCTTGCCGAGCGCGCAGTCCGAACCCACCGTGAGCACCGTGTGCGTGGCGACGTCGAGGTTCGCGCCGGTGGGGACATCGAGCCCGTCGGGGACGCGGCGCAGGTCGCGCAGCGAGACGCCTGCCAGGGCGGCCGCGTCGGCGATCTCGGCGTCCTCCGTCAGGAACTCGTGCAGGCCGCTCTCGACGTCCAGGCCGAGCTCGATCGCCCGCAGGATGCTGCGCCGGAAGACCGCCGGCAGCTTGCCGCCGGCGGGCGCGACGCCGACGAGGAGCGCAGTCGGGCCGTGCCCCATCGCCGCGTCCATGTCCGCGACAACGGGCACGTCGGAGCGCATGCCGGGAACGTGGTCGGACGCGGACGTGCCGGCGCGGGTGGAGTCGATCACCGCCACCGTTGGCGAGTCGGCGTAGCGCATGACGCCGGTCGCCGTCTTCGCGTCCTCGTCGAAGCAGCCCTCGGCGAGCACGGCGTAGCGCTTGTCGGTCACGGCCACGGCTCGAGCGGGGTCACTCCCAGGCCGTGGCCGGCGCCGGGCACGACGCGGCCGTCCTCGAACAGCAGGCCGGTGTGGCTGTCGTTGCGGTTCAGGAGATGGCCGTCGAGGTCGACGACGTCGACGAGCGGGGAGATCTGGGCCGCCTGGGCGATTCCGAGCGACGACTCGTTCATGCATCCCAGCATCACCCGCAGCCCGAGCGCGCGGGCGGCGTGGATCATGCGCACCGCCTCGCGGATCCCACCCGACTTGGTCAGCTTGATGTTGACGCCGTCTGCGATCTCACCGCAGCTGGCGACGTCGGGCAGCGTGTGGCAGCTCTCATCCAGGACGATCGGGATCGAGAGCGAGCTGTCGTGCAGGCGGCAGTAGCCCGTGGTGTCGCGCGCGGGCAGCGGTTGCTCGATCAGCTCGACGCCGAGCGCCTGGAGCTCCGGCACGAGCTCGACGGTGGAGTGCACCGACCACGCCTCGTTGGCATCGACCCGGATCAGCGCGTCCGGGGCCTGGGCGCGCACGGCGCGCACGCGCTCGAGATCGGCCGCGCCGCCCACCTTGATCTTGAGGGCGTGGTAGGAGGCCGCGGCAGCCGCGCGCCGGGCCGTTCCCTCGACGGTGTCGATCGAGATCGTGTAGCTCGTCGGCGGCGGCGTCGGGTCAAGTCCGAGGATGCGCCAGAGCGGCTGGCCGCAGACCTTGCCGAGCAGGTCGTGCAGGGCGCCGTCGACGGCGGACTTGGCGGCCATCTCGCCGGGGATCGCACCGATGCGGCCGAGGATCGCCTCGATGGCGAGCGGATCGTCGCCGAGCAAAGGCTCCACCTGCCCGAGGAAGCGCATCGCGCTTGCGATCGACTCGCCGTAGTGCGGGTCGGGCGCGCCCTCGCCGTAGCCGACCAGGTCGCCGTGCCGGATCGCGGCCTGCACGACCTCGGAGTGGGTGTCCGCGCTGCGCGAGATGACGAACGGCTCGAGGTATTCGAGGGCGAACACGCGCGACGAGAGCTGCACGCGCGCCAGCCTATCCGACGCGTACGCGGCGTAGGGTACGACCGTGACCGAGCGAGTCGAGACGAGGCTGGTGGCGGGTGGCCGTGCCCAGGGTGCCGGCGCGCCGCTCGGAGGCACGATCGTCGCCTCGAGCACATACCGCCTCGGCGGGGAGCTCGAATACGGGCGCGACGGCAACGAGTCGTGGCGCATGCTCGAGGGCCTGATGGGCGAGCTCGAGGGGGGCCACGGGGTCGCCTTCGCCTCC
>DASXOR010000004.1:0-30202 GCA_036494095.1 Gaiellales bacterium
CCGCGATACCAGGCGACGGTGCGGCGCAGGCCCTCCTCGAGCCCGTGGGCGGGCGCCGCTGCACCACCGTCTTCGGCGACCTGCGCGACGGCCGCCTGATCGAGCGGGTGCTGGCCGAGTACGAGATCGACGCCGTGTTCCACCTCGGTGCGCAGACGATCGTCGAGCACGCGCTGCGCGACCCGGCCAACACGATGCGCTCGAACATCGAGGGCACCTGGGAGGTGCTCGACGCCTGCCGCCGCAGCCGCCGCCCCGCCCGGATCGTGGTGGCCTCGTCCGACAAGGCCTACGGCACCCAGCCCGAGCTGCCCTATCGGGAGCACCATCCGCTCGCCGGCCGCCACCCGTACGACGTCTCCAAGAGCTGCGCCGACCTGATCGCCCAGAGCTACGCCGCCACGTACGACCTGCCGATAGTGATCACCCGCTGCGGCAACCTCTACGGCGGCGGCGACCTGAACTTCAGCCGGCTCGTGCCGGGCACCATCCGCTCGGCACTGCAGGGGCGGCGACCGGTGCTTCGTAGCGACGGCACCCTCATCCGCGACTACCTCTACGTCGAGGACGCGGCCGAGGCCTACATCGCCCTGGCCGAGCGGGCGCACGAGCCCGGCATCGCCGGCGAGGCCTGGAACTACTCCAACGAGCTCCAGCTCACCGCGACCGAGATGACCCGGCGCGTGCTCGAGGCGTGCGGCCGCACAGACCTTGAGCCCGACATCCGCGGCGAAGCCGTGCACGAGATCGCGCACCAGTACCTGTCGGCCGCAAAGGCGCGCGGGCGCCTCGGCTGGGGACCCGCGTACGGCCTGGACGAGGGCCTGCGCCGCACCGTGGCCTGGTACCGAGGCCACCTCTGCGACGTCCGCGCGGTGGCTGCGTGAGCCGGCCGCTCGTGGCGATCTGCATCCCGACGTACAACCGGGCGACCGCATTGGAGCGGCTGCTCATCCGGATCAATGAGCAGCTCGGCGACGAGAAAGACGTCGTCGTCCACGTGTCCGACAACGCTTCGCCGGACAACACCGCCGCGGTGCTCGCGGCGATGTCAGGACGCATGCCGACCCTGCTCGTCCACCGCCAGGAGACGAACGTCGGCGCAAACCACAATCACCGCTGGCTCGTCAGAAACGCGCCCGATTGCGAGTATCTGTGGCTGATGGGGGACGACGACGAGCCCGAGCCTGGGGCAATCGCCTATGTCCTCGAGCTCCTGCGCACGTACCAGCCGGCGTGGCTTCACCTCCCCCACCGTTTCGTGCATCCGGACGGGCGGGTCAAGGTCGAGTCGCGCCGCCCGGACGCGCCCGAGGTGCACGCCGACCCGGGCCGCATGTGGGTCTCCCAGACCCACTGGCTGACGTTCCTCTCCGCCTCGGTCGTTCGCACCGAGCCACTGCGCCGGGTCGAGGCCGAGTCGTCCAGCCAGAACATGTACTTCCCGATGATCTGGTACTTCCAGGCGTCGCTCGGCGGACCCTGCGTCGTCGCCGACCGGCTGCTCGTGAGCGGCTCCACGGACATCTCGTGGCAGGACAGGATGGTCGAGACGATGACCCGGCACTTCGTCGGGTTGTACGACGAGGCGGTCGGACAGCTCGCGAGCGCCGAGGAGTTCGGCCGCAGCCTGGACGAGCACTACAACCATCACCACTACTGGTGCTGGAAGGAGGCAGGGGCCGACTACCTGATCGAGACGGTGCGCCGCTTCCCGCACAGCCGTGTCCTGCGCCGCTACCTCTGGACGCTCGGCCGCGAGCTGCGCGACCCCAGGTGCGTCGCCGAGGTTGCCGCTGCGTCGGCGGCGGCGGGCGACGACTCCTCGGCCCGCGAGCTGATCGCGCAGGGCGAGGCCGCCTACGAACAGGGTGACGCGTCTGACGCCGCCCAGCTCTTCACCCGCGCCGTCGAAGAGTCGCCTGCGATGGCCGAGGCCTGGAACGACCTGGCAGTTGCGCTGCACGCGCTCGGCTCGCCGGAGGCGCGGGCGGCGGTGGCGACGGCGGTCGAGCTCGACCCTGCCGACGAGACCGCCTGGCAGAACCACATCACCATCATGGCGGCCGCATGAACGCCGCGATCCTGATCGCCGCCCGGGACAACCCGGCGGCGCTCTGGGCCCAGATCGAGGCGCTCGTCGCCTGCGACCTGCCCGAGGACGTCGAGGTCGTCGTCGTGGACGACGCCTCCGGCCCTGAGACGCGGGCGCTGCTCGCGCGGCTCGAAGGCGATGTCACGATCCATCGCACCAATCGGCCGATCGGGCGCCGCGCCGCGCTCGCGGCCGCCGCCGAGGCCGCGTCTGCCGACGTGTGCATCGCGCTTGCCGCGGTCGCCCGGCCGCGGCCCGGGTTCGTCGCGCCGCTCGTCGCGGCCGTCGCGAACGGCGCCGGCCTGGCCGCGCCGGTGCTCGAGACCGGCGCCGGCGACGTCCACGGCTACCGGTTCGGCGCCGACGGCAGCCTGTGGCCGCTGGCCGCGGGTGAGGCCGAGCCGGATGCGCTCGCGCTCGACTGCCTCGCGGCCCGGCGGCAGTGGTGGATGCAGCGCCAGCCGCTTGCCAGTGCGCGCGAGGGCCATCAGGAGGCGCTGATCGCGGCCGCGGCCGCGAGCCTCGCGGTCGTCGCCGACGCCCGCGTCGGCCGCTCGAGCGAGGGGCCGGCCGCAAGCGTGATCGTGTGCACGCGCGACCGCGCCGAGGAGGTGCGCGAGTGCGTCGAGGCCTGCGTCGCCCACGGCGTGCTCGCGGCCGGAGGCGAGATCGTGGTCGTCGACAACGGCGTCGAGCCGCTCGCGGCCGACCTGCCCGCCGGCGTGACCGTCGTGCGCGAGCCGATCGCCGGCCTGTCCCGCGCGCGCAACACCGGCGCCGCCGCGGCGGGCACCGATTTGCTCTTCTACCTCGACGACGACGCCCGGCCGGCACCGGGCTGGATCGAGAGCTTGCGCGACGCGTTCTGCGACCCGCGTGTGGCGGTCGCCGGCGGCCCGATCCAGGCGCTCTGGCCCGCCGAGCGCCCCGCCGGCTGGCCGCCGACGGGGATGGAGTCGTTCTTCAGCGTCCTGGGGCTGGGCGACCACGACCAGGACTTCCCCGGCCGGGCCGAGGTGTACGGCGCCAACTGGGCGATCCGGCGCGAGGCCTTCGACGCGGCCGGCGGGTTCGACGCCGGCTTCGGCACCGGCGAGGGCGGCGCGCTCGGCGGCGACGAGTTCATGACCGCCACCAACGTGCACCGGCTCGGCCTCGGCGTCGGCCGCTACGTCGCCGCGGCGGGCGTGGGCCACCGCATCGAGCCGCGCCGCATCGACGAGAGCTACATCATCCTGCGAGCGTTCCACAACGGCCTCGAGACGGTCGGGTACGAGCGGGCGGGCCAGAACCCAATTGACATCCACTCGAACGGCCAATTGGCCGAATCGGCCGCCCCCGACCCCACCCTCGCGGCTCTCGTCGCCGACACCGCCGTCCCGCTCTCCAGGCGCGTCCGCAAGGCCGTCGACCTGGGTATCCGCATCGCCCGCGAGGCGCCCGGTTCGGACGCCGCCCGCGGGATCGTCGCCCGCCCACCGAGCCGCCGCCCGCACGCGCGCGGCCCGGCCGGCACGCGCGAGTCGGTGCTGTTCTTCTACCCCGACATGCCGGAGCCGAGCCGCAGCGCCGGGCACACGCGCGCGGCGGAGATCGCCCACGCGCTGCGCCGGCTGGGCTTCCGCACCACCCTCGCCTGCGAGACCTCCGCCGGCTACGAAGCCGCGGCCGACCGCTTCTGTGCCGACGGCATCGAGGTGGCCGCCGCCGACCGCGGCGACGATCTGGACGCACTGCTGCGGCGCGGGTTCGACGCCGCCATCGTGTCGTTCCACACGCTGGCCGCGCGGGCCGTGCCGGTGCTGCGCGCCGTCACCCCTCGCACCCGGATCGCCGTCGACTCGGTCGACGTGCACTTCCTGCGCATGCGCCGTGCCGCCGAGCTCGCCGGCGACCGGCTCGCCCTCGCCCGGGCCGAGCGGGAGCGCGCCCAGGAGCTCGGGGTCTACGCCGCCGCCGACGTCGTCCTGGCCGTGACCGAGGACGAGCGCGCGCTGCTCGCCGGACTCCTCCCCGGCACCGCCGTGCAGGTGCTCGGCAACGTGCACCGCGTCGCCGATGCCGTCGCACCGCTCGCCGGCAGGCGCGGGGCGCTCTTCGTCGGCAGCTACGGCCACGCGCCAAACGCCGATGCCGTGCGCTTCCTCTGCGCCGAGGTCATGCCGCTGCTTCGGCCCGGCGGCCCGTCTGCACCGGTCGTCGTCGCGGGCGCGGGCATGCCGGACGATCTGGCCCTGCTCGTCTCTGCGGCCGGCGCGGAGCCGCGCGGGTTCCTGCCGTCCGTCGAGGCCGAGCTGGCCATGCGCCGGATCTCGATCGCACCGCTGCGCTTCGGGGCGGGCCTCAAGGGCAAGGTCGGAGAGTCGCTCGCGGCCGGGGTGCCCGTGGTCGCGACCACGGTCGCGGCCGAGGGGTTCGACCGCCCGGAGCGCGGCATGCTGATCGCCGACTCCCCAACCGGCTTCGCCGCGGCGATCGAGCGGCTCTGCAGCGACGACGAGCTGTGGACACGCCTCTCGCAGGGCGGCCGCGACCTCGTCTCGGAGACCCTGGGAACGGCCACCTGCGACGCCGCCCTCGAGGCGATCCTGGCGGCGCTTTGCGCGCGGAGGGCGGCGTGAGCAGCCCCCGGGTGACGCTTGCGATCGCCGCGTACAACGGCGAGCGCTACCTGGCGCAGGCCATCGAGAGCTGCCTCAGCCAGGATCACCCCGACTTCGAGCTCCTGATCGTCGACGACGCCTCGACGGACTCGACGCCCGCGGTGATCGCCCGCTACGCCGCCGACCCGCGCGTTCGCGTCGTCACGCACGCCGAGAACCGGGGCATCGCCGCCGCCTACAACTCGATCGTCGAGCACGCCCGCGGCGAGCTGATCGCGCGGCTCGGCCACGACGATATCGCCCTTCCCGACCGGCTCAGCCGCCAGGCCGCGATCTTCGCTGCCCACCCCGACACGGGCGTCGTGCACGGCGACGCCGTCACGATCGACGCCGACGGGCGCGTGGTCGGCGAATGGCGCTCCGGCGAGTTCGACCAGGCCGGGCTCGTGCAGATGCTCGTGCGCCGCCACAACTACCTGGTCGATCCCACCACCATGATCCACCGGCGTGTGTACGCGCAGGTGGGCGGCTACGACGCCACCTATCCGATGTGCAACGACTTCGACCTGTGGCTGCGCGCGGCGCCGCGGGTCCGCTTCCGCCACGCCGGGCCGGCGCCCCTGATCCGCTACCGCCGCCACGGCGGGAACTTCTCCGACGAGTCCGCGCGGTCACGCGAGGTCGACGAGGTCTCGCGGGCCATCGAGGCGGCGATCGAGCGCGAGCACTGGGCCGTGCTCGCACCCGAGGCCGTGACGCGCGAGGGCGCGCTCGTGCTGCTCGCCGACGCGCTCGAGCGGCGCGTGCTGCCGCTGCCCGAGCTGGCCGCCCGGCTGCGCGAGCAGGGCCTGCGCGGCCGCCGCCGCATCGTCATCACCTCGTTCGGCTACAACGACTCGGGCGGCGGCACCATCGTGCCGCGGCAGGTGTCGCAGGAGCTGGCCCGGCGCGGCTACGACGTGACGGTCTTCCATGCCGCGCTCGGCCGGGTCGAGCCCGCCGAGCCGTACCAGGTGCGGGAATGGTGGCAGGACGGCGTCCGCCTGGTGGGCGTCTTCAACCGCCCGCACGGCCTGCTCGATCTCGGCCACCCCGACCGCGAGGTCGACGACCCGCCCATCACCCGCGCCTTCGCCGAGCTGCTCGACCGTGTACGGCCCGACGCCGTCCACTTCAACAACCTGCACAACCTCGGCGCCGCGCTGATCGACGAGGCGGCCGTGCGCGGGATCCGCTCCCTCTTCACGACGCACAACTACTGGCTGGCCTGCCCGCGCGGCTACCTCTTCACCGATCGCCTCGAGCTCTGCCAGGGCCCCGGCGACCGCGGCGGCGACTGCGCCGCCTGCGCCGGCAGCCTGGACGCCGCCGGCTACCGCCGCCGCCTGAGCGAGATCCGCGGCCGCTTCACCCGTGGCGTGGACGTCTGCCTGGCGGTGTCGGAGGCGATGCGGGCGACGCTCGTCGGCGCCGGCTACCCGGCCGACGCGATCGACGTCGTCCCCCAGGCCATGCCCGAGGACGATGCCGTGTGGGACGCCCTGGGCCGCGACCGCCGGCCGGGCCGCGTCGGCACCGACCTCGTTGTCGGCTTCTTCGGATCGGCGCTTCCGCAGAAGGGCCCCAGCCTGCTCATCGACGCCGCCCAGCGCACCGAGGCGGCCATCCGCGTGCGCATCCACGGCGAGGTGCCCAAGGCGTTCGCCGCCGAGCTCTCGGCCCGCGACACCCGGGGCGTCGTCGAGATCTGCGGGGGGTTCCGCCACGCCGACCTGCCCGAGCTGCTCGCCGCCGTCGACGTCGCGGTGATCCCGTCGGTGTGGTGGGACTGCGCCCCGCTCATGGTGTCCGAGTGCCTGGCCGGGCGTGTCCCGGTGCTCGCCGCGCGCATGGGCGGCATCCCCGATTTCGTGTCGGACGGCCGCAACGGCCTGCTCTTCGACGGCCGCGACAGCGCCGACCTGGGCCGCCAGCTCGATCGCCTGGCGCAGGAGCCGGGCCTGCTGGAGCGACTGCAGGAGGGCATCACGGCGCCGCGCCGGTTCGCCGACCACGTCGACGAGCTCGAGGCCTACTACCGCGGCGAGCGGCCGCGGCGCGACCACACCGGCGTCGCCCCCGTGAGCCTGCGCTGGCAGGGCGACCACGGCTCCACCGAGAGCCTGGCGGGAGTGAACCGGGGCGTGTGTGACCGCCTCGCCGAGATGGACGGCATCGCCCTGGAGCGCGTCTCGCGCACCGGCGGGGGCGGCGGGCCGGCCCTGCCGCTGCCGGCCCAGGTCGAGGTGCGCCACCAGTTCCCGCCCGACCTGCGCCCACCGGCGTCGGGCCGCCTGGCCGTGATCCAGCCGTGGGAGTTCGGCGCCGCTCCGGTGGAATGGGTCGAGGGCATCAATCGCAACGTCGACGAGCTGTGGGTGCCGAGCGCGCACGTGCGCGACACCTACGTCGGCTCCGGCGTCGACCCCGAGCGGGTGGCGGTGATCCCGAACGGGGTCGATCTGGAGGTGTTCTCGCCCGACGGGCCGCGCATGGAGCTCGACGCGCCCGGCGTGCGCGTGCTCTTCGTCGGCGGCCTGATCGACCGCAAGGGCCCCGATCTCCTGATCGCCGCGTTCCTCGACGCCTTCCAGGGCCGCGACGATGTGACGCTCGTCATCAAGGACTTCGGCGCGGACGGCATCTACCCCATGTCCGATCGCACCCGCCTGCGCGAGTACGCCGAGTCCGGCCAGCACCCCCGCATCGTCTACCTGCACCGCGACATGACCACCGCCGAGATCGCGTCGCTGTACCGCGCCTGCGACGTGCTGGTGCACCCGTACCGCGGCGAAGGGTTCGGCATGCCGGTGCTCGAGGCGATGGCGTGCGGCCTGCCCGTGATCGTCACCGCCGGCGGGCCGACCGATGACTTCTGCCCGGATGCCGCGTGCTGGCGCCTGCGCGCCGAGCGCCGCGACTACGACGAGGATCGCGCCGGCAAGTACGTCACGGCCGGCCGCCCATGGATGCTCGAGCCCGAGCCCGGGCATCTGCGCGAGCTCCTCGTCGCCGCCGTCGCCGATGCCGACGCACGCTCCACCCGCGGCGCTGCCGGGCATGCGGCCGCCCGGGCGTACTCGTGGGACGCCGTGGCCGAGCTCTACCGCGGGCGCATCGCTGCCCTGGCGGCCAGCCCGCCGCTGCACGCCGCGGCCGACCCCGAGCCGCTCGAGCTCGAGGCCGCGCGCATCCGCCTGCTGGCCACTCCGGCCTGGCGCGGCGAGGATCGACTCGACGACCTCCTCGCCGCGTGGGTCGGGGGCGTCGCCCAGGGCACGGGCGCCTGCCTCTTCCTGCTCGCCGACCCGCGCACCGCACCGGCCGAGGCCGCCTGTACCGAGCGTGTGCTCGCGGCCGCCGCGCGCGCCGGGGTGAGCCTGGACGGAGCCGCCGACATCGTCATCCTCACCCACTCGTTCGCAGGCGCCGACGCGGCCCGGCTGCACGCAGCGGTCGACGGGTACGTGCCCCTGCATGCCGCCTGCTCGGCCCACGAGCGCCTGGCCGCGGCCACCGGCAGCCCGGTGCTCGAGCCCACCGCCGCGGCTCTGGCAGCGTGGGCGAAGCACGACGTCGGGCTCGCCGCCTAGCGCCTGCGCGAACGCCCCGTGACGGCGATGCTGGCGGCGCCGACGACCATCACCACTGCGCCCGCCCACTCGATCCGGGCCCGCAGCGGGTGGATCCGGTGCGACTGGCCGACGAGGCACACCCCGACGTCCGGGCACCGGTTGGGAGCGGTCTGGCTCCAGGTGTAGGTGCCGAGCAGCGCCAGGCCGACCGCAGCCAGCGCGGCCAGCAGCACGGCACGGTTGCGCAGCCGCTCTCGCATGCCGGAAGCCTACCGACGTCAGCGGTGCGCGCGGGCGCGCTGGCGGTCGTGCAGCATGCCGAGCATGCCCACGAACACGAGCGCACCGGCCAGGAGGCCGGCCTCGACCATCACGGCGGCCCGCTCCGAGGCCACGCCGATCAGCCAGTAGTAGAGCGTGCAGGTCGCGCCGGCCACGAACACCGCCGCCCCGCCCATGACCGCCATCATCCGGGCCAGGCCGAACGCCGCCTCACCGGGCAGCAGCACGGACGCCGACATCTGCACGCCGAGAAGCGCGGCGATGAGGCAGCCCATCCCGGCGAGCACCGCTGTCGCACCGGCCCACTGAGCCACATCCTGAAGCAGGTAGACCCCCATTGCGCGCCACTCTACCGCGACCTGCCCGCCGTGTCGCCCGAGTGAGCGAAAACCCCCTCGCCCGCCGGCCCGAACCCACCCATACGGGTGGGGTCACGGAGTGGCCGACCGACCGGCCCGATAGCCGGCCGCGTACCCGCGCTCGTAGCTTCCGCGGCGGGCGGCGGCGAGCCGTGCGCGGGCCGCCGCAACACCCGCGCGGTGCCCGCCACCGGCCGCGACGCCGTTGGCGTAGGCGCGGGCCTGGAGCTGTGTGACCGCGGAGGGCGAGTAGCCCGAGCCGGCCTGGTGCCCCAGCGTCCAGGCGCCCACGCCGACCGCCGTCGCGAGACCCGCGGAGAGGCTGCACCAGAGCACGACGCCCGCCACCGACAGGCGCGCCACCGATTCCGAGATGTGCACTGACCCGTACATGCCCGCAGGCCTCCTTGCCCGCCCGCAGGCCGATTCCTGCAAATTCGCCGGTCAGCTTCCCGCGGAGAGCGCGGCCAGCGCGGCGTCGATGCGACGCAGCGACTCGTCGCGGCCGACCAGCTCGAGGCTCTCGTAGAGCCCCGGCGAGACGGTGCTCCCGGTGAGGGCCACCCGGACGGGCATGAAGAGCACGCGCGGCTTCACGCCTTCGCGCTCGCAGGCGGCGTGCAGGGCCGCCTCGATCGCCTCGGCGCGCCACTCGGCAACGGCGGCGAGGCCGTCGCGGGCGGCGCGCAGCGACGCCGGTGCCCGCTCGTCGGCCCGCACCCGCTCCCACGAGGCCGCGTCCGGCTCGGGCGGCCCGAACAGGAATCCCGCCAGCCGCTCGAACTGCCCCAGCACGCGCATCTTCTCGTGCACGAGCGGCGCCGCCTCGGCCACCCGGTCGGGCCGGCCGGCGAGCGCCGAGCCCGCGTGCTCCAGGTACGCCTGCAGGGCGGCGGCGAACTCGGCGGTGGGGAGCGCCCGCAGGTGCTCGCCGTTCAGCCACTCGAGCTTCTCGGGATCGAAGACGCCCGGGCTCTTCGTCACCCGCTCGAGCGTGAAGCGCTCGACGAGCTCGGCCCGGGTCATGAAGGTCGTGTGGTCGTCGTAGCTCCACCCGACGAGCGCCAGGTAATTGACGAGCGCGTCGGCGATCACGCCCGCGTCCACGAACTCCTCCACCGAGATCGCGCCGTGCCGCTTCGAGAGCTTGCGCTTGTCCGGGCCGAGCACCATCGGCAGGTGCGCGAACGTCGGCTCCGGGGCGCCGAGAGCGCGATAGAGCGCGAGCTGGCGCGGCGTCGACGGCATCAGGTCCTCGCCCCGGATCACGTGGGTGACGCCCATCTGGATGTCGTCGAACGGGTTTGCGAACTGGTAGGTCGGCGAGCCGTCCGAGCGCAGGATGACGTGGTCGCCCTGCAGGGCGTTCTCCCACTCGACCGTGCCGTGGACGACGTCCTCGATGACCGTCGTGCCCGTCCGGGGCAGCGCCAGGCGCACAACTGACGGCAGGCCCTGCGCGGCCAGCGCGGCGCGCTCCCCGGCGGGGCGCTCGCGGCAGCGGCCGCTGTAGACCAGCGGCCGGCCCTGCGCCTGCCGCCCTGCGCGGTCGGCCTTGAGCTCCTCCTCGGTGCAGTAGCAGCGGTAGGCCGCGCCCTGGGCGATCAGCTCCTCCGCCGCCGCCGCGTACAGGTGGAAGCGCTGGGTCTGGCGGTACGGGCCGTCATCCCAGTCGATACCGAGCCAGCGCAGGACGGACTCGGCGTGCGTGACCGCCGCCTCGGTCGAGCGGGCGACGTCGGTGTCCTCGAAGCGCAGCACGACCCGGCCGCCGTTGCGGCGGGCGAAGAGCCAGTTGAAGAGCATCGTCCGCACGGTGCCGACGTGGAAGAGCCCGGTCGGGCTGGGCGGCATGCGGACGCAGATCGGGCGGGACACGGCGCGTCAGTCTAGATGCTGGCCGGGATACGATCGGCCCATGCAGTACGGAGCCCATCTCGGCGTGGCGGGGGGAGCGCACAAAGCGCTCGAGCGGGCGCGTGCGATCGGCGCGACGTCGCTGCAGATCTTCACCCAGAGCCCGCGGATGTGGCGACATCCCGACGTCGACCCCGCCGCGGCGGCGCGCTTCCGGGAGGCGCGCAAGCCCGCGCGCGTGACGTACGTCGTCTGCCACGCCACCTATCTGATCAACCTGGGCGCCTCCGATCCGGAGCTGTACTCGAAGTCGGTCGCCGCCCTGGGAAAGACGATGGCCGCCGCCGAGGCGATCGCCGCCGACGGCGTCGTCTTCCACCTCGGCAGCCACCTCGGCCGCGGCCTCGACGCCGTGCTGCCGCAGGTGACCGAGGCGATGGCCGGCGTGCTCGCCGCCGCCGATCCAGAGTCGCCCACCAAGCTCGTGATCGAGAACTCGGCCGGCGCCGGCGGCACGATGGGCGTCGGCCTGGACGAGATCGAGCAGGTCGTCGATGCGCTCGGCCGGCCCGATCGCGTCGCCGTGTGCCTCGACACCTGCCACCTGTGGGCGTCTGGCGTCGACGTCACCGACCCGGGGCGGGTGGACGCCCTCATGGCCGAGGTCGACGCGCGCTTCGGCATGCGGCGCCTCGTCTGCCTGCACGTGAACGACGCCGCCATCGCCCTCGGCTCAAACCGCGACCGCCACGCCGAGGTCGGCAAGGGCGTGATCGGGAAGGAGCTTGCGGTGATCCTCGGCCATCCGGCGGTGCAGGAGCTGGCGGCGATCATGGAGACCCCGGGAGCCGACGAGGAGGTGCCGTACGCACACGGCATCAAGGCGCTGCGCCGCTATCACCGGGCCGGCGTGAAGCGGTGGGCGGCCGAGCGGACCGGTGCTTGACATCGGCGCATCGCGTCCGCTGCCGCCCGGCGAGCTCGAGTTCCGGGCGACGCGCAGCGGCGGCCCCGGCGGCCAGCACGTGAATACGTCGTCGACCCGGGTGGAGCTCGTCTTCGACCTCGAGGCCAGCCCGACGCTCACCGACGCCGAGCGCGAGCGGGCCCGCCGCAGGCTGCGCACGCGCCTCGATGCCGAAGGCCGGCTGCGGGTGGTGGCGCAGGACGAGCGCAGTCAGTACCGCAACCGCCGCCTCGCCACGGAGCGGTTCTGCGAGCTGATGCGATCGGCCCTGGCCCCGCCCCCACCTCCGCGCCGACCCAGCCGCCCGACCCGGGCCGCGACGCAGGAGCGCCTCGACACCAAGCGCCGCGACGCGGTGCGCAAGCGCATGCGCCGACCGCCGGCCGATGCCGACGACCGAGCGTGGGAGCGGTATGCGGCTTGAGAAGAAGACGGTGCTGGTCACCGGCGGCGGCTCGGGGATCGGCGCGGCGATCGTGCGCCGCTTCACCGCCGAGGGCGCCACGGTGTGGGCGATGGGTCGCCGCCGCGAGCAGCTCGAGCGCGTCTCCGAGCATGTCGTCGCCGGCGACGTCGGCGATGCCGGCGACCGCGGCCGGGCGGTCGCGGCGACCGGCCCGGTCGACGTGCTCGTGAACAACGCCGGCCTCGGCGACGCGGACTGGGACGACATGCTGGCCGTGAACCTGACCGCTGCCCACGGCCTCTCGGCGCTCTACGCCGACGGTCTCGCCGAGCGGCGCGGCGCGATCGTGAACGTCGCGTCGGTGGCGGCGCTCGTCGCCGGCCCGGGCGAGCCGCAGTACGCTGTCTCCAAGGCGGCGCTCGTGATGCTGACGAAGTCGCTCGCGGTCACGCTCGGCCCGCGCGGTGTGCGCGCGAACGCGATCTGCCCGGGCTGGGTGCGAACGCCGATGGCCGACGCCGAGATGACGGCGCTCGACGCCGACACCGAGGCGGCCTACGGACGGGTCACCCGGCACGTCCCGCTCGGCCGGCCCGCGCTGCCCGCCGAGGTCGCTGCCGCCGCACTCTTTCTGGCCTCCGACGAGGCCTCGTACATCTCGGGCGCCGTGCTCACGGTGGACGGCGGCATGACCGCCGTCGACGTCGGCACAGTCGCGTTCGCTGAATAACGGTGCCTGGCAGCGGTATTCACTCGTCGTGGGCGCGCACGTGCACCGAGACGCGGCGGCCGGTGCGGCCCGCGCGGCGGCGCCTGGCGGTGCGGCGCATGAGCGCGACCTGCCAATGGCGCCAGACGAGCCGGGCCAGGTCGCCGGGGCCGAGCCGGTACTGGGTGCGGGGGCGACGGCTGACGTCCCAGTGGCTCGGCTCGTAGCGGGCGATCAGGCTGTCGACCTGCTCCAGCGAGAGCTGCCTGGCGGCGCCGCGGAAGAGGACGCAGAAGACGATGGCGACGCAGACGATGGCGGCGCCGGCATAGGCGACGATGTCCGGGCCGGCGACCTGCCTCGCCGCCCAGAAGGTGACGAAGCCGAGCTCGGCGGCCATGTCGGCGATCGCGACCCGCCACGCCATCCGCCGTCTGATCGCGGCGTGGGTGAGCAGGCGGGCGGCGCTCTTCGCCGTCGCGACTGCGGCACGGCGATGCAGCTCGCGCTCGGCGGCCCGGTCGACGCGCGCGCTGAGGGCCTCGAGCAGCGCAAGCACGAACGGCAGCAGGATCATCAGCCAGACGAGCACGCTCATACCCCTGTCATCGGCCGCGACCGCGGCGGGTATCAGTCGTCGCCGCGGATGCCGCGGGCCCACGCCGCGAGCGTCAAACGCACCAAAAGGGGTCAGACCCCGGATGGTGCGTCTGGCCCGAGCTCAGTCGTCGCCGCGGATGACGCGGAAGCTGGGCCGGTCGGGCAGCTCGTGGAACTCGGGGTTGATGCAGCCCATCGGATCCTCGCGGTTCTCGTAGGCGCGCTCGACGTCTGCGGGGCAGATCGGGAGCGGCTCGCGCACCGCCCGCACCGAGCCGAAGCCGTTTCGGCGGCGGCGGGCGCGCTCGAGCACCTCGAGGTCGATGTCGGCGGCGAAGATCTCCTGGGTGCAGCCCACGTAGGTGCGCCCGAACGCGTCGTAGGCGTACAGGAAGGGGCACTGCTGGTCGAGGCAGCGGGACGGGTGCACGACCTTCTGACACACCACCCCGCACCGGCGGCACTCCACATCTGACGAGCGCGGAGCGACGGGCAGGGACTGACGAATACGGCCCATCGTCAGATCTTACCGGGCGATCCGGATCCGACAAGAGCTTCGAGAATGTCCAGCACCTGCAGGGGTTCTGTGCAGATCGGCACAGTGTCGCCGCGGTCGCCGTGATCGAGCCGGTACCAGCCGGCGAGGCACGTCCGCATCCCGGCCGCGGCCGGCCCGAGGACGTCGTCGGAGACGCGATCGCCGACGAAGAACATCTCGGCCGGGTCGGCGCCGAGGCCGGTCGCGACGGCCCGGTAGAACGCCGGGTGGGGCTTGCGCACCCCGAGCTCGCAGGAGAGCACGACCATGTCGACGCGCTCGGCGATCCCCTGCCCGCGCAGGTCGGCCCGGAAGAGCTCCGGCGGGTCGAACGTGTTGGCCGCAAGCGCGCAGCGCAGGCCGCGGTCGCGCACGCCGTCGAGCAGCGCGAGCGCGTCCGGGTGCACGTGCCGCGCGGGCGCCCACGCGCGGTACTCGGCCTCGATGCAGCGGCGCACGAGGCCGGTGGGCGCCGCCACGCCGAGCGCGGTCAGCATGTCCGCCACGGCCGCGGGGTAGTCGAGCTCGCGCAGGTCGCCCGGCTCGTGCTGGCCGAACCGCCGCCGCAGCAGCCCGGCCGCCCGCTCGGTCTCGCCCCCGCCGATGCCGGCGAGGTCGAGCATGGCCCGCACGCCGCGGCGCCACAGATCGTCGTCCCAGCGGAACTCGGCGAGCGTGTCGCGGTAGTCGAAGGCCACCGCGCGCACCGGGCGGCGGCTACCCCGAGGTGGGATGCTCGTCGTAGCCGTAGCGCACCAGCAGCCGCTTGGCCGCCTCGGCCTCGTCGAGGCGCGACACCGGCCGCGTGTGCGGTGCGTCCTTCAGCATCTGTGGGTCGGCGGCGGCCTCGCGCGCGATCGCGATCATCGCGTCGCAGAAGGCGTCGAGCGTCTCGCGCGTCTCGGTCTCGGTCGGCTCGATCATCAGCGCCTCGGCCACGATCAGGGGGAAGTAGATCGTGGGCGGGTGGAAGCCGTGGTCCATCAGCCGCTTGGCGACGTCGAGCGCGGTCACGCCGTGCTCGCGCTTGAGCGACCGCGCCGAGACGACGAACTCGTGCATGCAGTGGCGGTCGACCGGCACGTCGTACGCCTCGCGCAGGCGGGCGAGCACGTAGTTGGCGTTCAGCACCGCGATCTCGGACATGTCGCGCAGCCCCGGTCCCCACATGCGCATGAAGGCGTACGCGCGCACGAACACGCCGAACGGGCCGCCGAAGCCGCGCACCTTGCCGATCGTCTTGGGCCGGTCGTACTCGAGCCGGTAGCGGTCGCCGTCGCGGGCGACAACGGGCACCGGCAGGAACTCCTCGAGATCGCGCCGCACCGCCACCGGGCCGCCGCCCGGGCCGCCGCCGCCGTGCGGCTGCGAGAAGGTCTTGTGCAGGTTGTAGTGGACGATGTCGAAGCCCATGTCGCCCGGCCGGGAGATGCCGCAGACGGCGTTCAGGTTCGCGCCGTCGTAGTAGAGCAGCGCGCCCGCCGAGTGGAAGATGTCGGCGATCTCGGCGATCCCCTCCTCGAACAGTCCGAGCGTCGACGGATTGGTGAGCATGAGGCCGGCGGTGTGCTCGCCCACCTTGCCGCGCAGGTCTTCGAGGTCGACGTTGCCGCGCGGATCCGTCTGCACCCGCACCAGGGTGTAGCCGGCCATCGCCACGCTGGCCGGGTTGGTGCCGTGGGCCGTGTCGGGGATGACCACCTCGGTGCGCTCCTCGCCGCGGTCGGCGAAGTAGGCGCGCATGAGCGTGAGGCCGGTCAGCTCGCCCTGCGACCCGGCCGCCGGCTGCAGCGTGACGGCGTGAAGGCCGACGACCTCGGCCAGCATCTCCTGCAGCCGCCACATCAGCTCGAGCGCCCCCTGGGCGCCGTCGTCCTCCTGGTGGGGGTGCAGGTCGGCGAAGCCGGGCAGGCCCACCGCGCGCTCGTTGATGCGCGGGTTGTACTTCATGGTGCACGAGCCGAGCGGGTAGAAGCCCGTGTCGATGCCGAACGTGCGCGTCGAGAGCTCGGTGAAGTGGCGCACGAGCTCCGGCTCTGCCAGCTCCGGCAGCCGCGGGGGCTCGCTGCGGGCGAGCTCGGCGGGAACGTCGGCCGCGGGCACCCCGGGGTCGGCGATCCGCGACGCCCGCCGGCCGGGCCGCGACTTCTCGTAGATCAGCTTCATGCCGCCACCGCCCCCACCTCGTGCAGCACCTCGGCCAGCCGGTCGATGTCGGCCGCCGAGCGCTTCTCGGTCAGGCATACGAGCAGCACGTCGTCCATGCCCGGATACTCGCGGCCGAGCGCGTGGCCGGGGTGGACGCCGAGCTTGCGGGCATCGCGGATCACGTCGTGCGCCGGACGGCCGAGCCTGACGGTGAACTCCTGGAACGTGGGCCGGTCGAATGCGAGCGGCAGGCCGAGCCGGCGCTTGGCGTGCTCGGCGAGCGAGAGGCAGGCACGGCCGACGTCGCGCAGCCCGTCCGGCCCGAGCCAGCTCAGGTACACGAGGCCGGCCACGGCCAGGAGCGTCTGGTTCGTCGTGATGTTCGAGGTGGCCTTCTCGCGGCGGATGTGCTGCTCGCGCGTCTGCAGCGTGAGCACGAAGCCGCGGCGGCCGTCGCGGTCGTGTGTCTCGCCGACGATCCGCCCGGGGAGCTTGCGGATGTAGTCCGAGCGGGCGGCCAGGAAGCCGTAGTGGGGGCCGCCGTAGGAGATGTGGTTTCCGGCCGACTGGCCCTCGCCGATCGCAAGCGCGCACCCGTACGCTCCCGGCGCCTCCAGCACTCCCAGCGTCATCAGGTCGACGTGGGCGATCGCAAGCGCCCCGGCGCCCGCTGCCGCGGCCGCCAGCTCGGGGGCGGGCTCGAGGCAGCCGAAGTAGTTGGGCTGGGGGAAGATCGCGCAGGCGGCGCCCGCGCAGGCCGCCGCGAACCGGTCGGGGTCGGTCGTGCCGGCGGTGTGCGGCACCTCGACGACCTCCATGCCGAACCCGGGGGCGAACGTGCGCACGACCTGGCGCACCTGGGGATTGAGCGTCTCGGTCACCACCACCCGCGAGCGCCCCGTGGTCTGCTTGGACACGTAGCAGGCGTCCGCCGCCACCGTGGCGCCGTCGTACCCGGATGCGTTGGAGACGTCCATCCCGGTCAGCTCGCAGATGGCGGTCTGGTACTCGAAGATCGCCTGCAGGGTGCCCTGGCTCATCTCCGGCTGATACGGCGTGTAGGCGGTAAGGAGCTCGCCCCGCTGAAGCACCGCGTCCACCACCGCCGGCACGTAGTGGTCGTAGACGCCGGCCCCGAGGAAGCTGAGCTCGCTGCCCGTGCCGGAGTTGCGCGCCGCGAGCCCGGACAGGTGCGCCCACAGCTCCGCCTCGGTCAGCGCGGGCTCGAGCGCGAGCGGCCGGCCCAGCCGTACGCCGGCCGGGATCTCGGTGAAGAGCGCATCGATGGACTCGACGCCGATCGCCGCCAGCATGGCGATACGGTCGGCGTCGGTCAGGGAGGTGAAGCTCACAGCGACTCGAGCAGCTCGCGATACGCGGCGGCGGACATGAGCCCGTCGACCTCGCCCGGATCGCTCATCTTCACCTTGATCAGCCAGCCCTCGCCGTAGGGATCGTCGTTCACGGTGCGCTCGTTCCCATCGAGCGCCGCGTTCACCGCGACCACCTCGCCCGACAGCGGCGCCACCAGGGCGGACACGGCCTTCGTCGACTCGAGCTCGCCGTAGTCCGAGTCCTTCGCCACCTGCTCGCCCACCTCCGGCGGGCTGTAGAACACGACCTCGCCGAGCGTGTCCTGCGCGTACCAGGTGATGCCGAACGTGGCAGCGTCGCCGTCGACCCGCACCCATTCGTGGGCCTCGTGGTAGCGCAGCTCTTCGGGGTAGCTCTCGTCGCTCATGTGGCCTTCTCCTTGACATACAGGGGCTTCCTGGCCACCCGCGCGGCCACCGGCCGGCCGCGGGCGTCGATCTCGATGGCCGTGCCCTCCGCGGCCAGGCGCGCGGGCACGTACCCAATGCCGATCCCGATACCAAGCGACGGCGACATCGTGCCGCTCGTGACCACGCCCTCGGGGCGCACGGCCATGCCCGGGCGGGGGATGCCGCGGCCCTCGACCCGCAGGGCGACCAGCCGGTCGTACCCGCCCGCCTCGCGCTGGGCGCGGAGCGCGTCTGCGCCGACGAAGTCCTTGCCGTCGAGCGCGCACACCCACCCCAGGCCGGACTCGAGCGCGGTGCGGCTCTCGTCCAGGTCGTTGCCGTAGAGCGGATAGCACACCTCGAGCCGCAGCGTGTCCCGCGCACCCAGCCCGGCCGGGGTCGCGCCGGCGGCGACGAGGGCGTCCCACACCGGCCCCACGCGCTCGGCCGCCACCAGCAGCTCGACGCCGGGCTCGCCGGTGTAGCCCGTGCGGGCGACGATCGCGCGCACTCCGCAGACCTCGGCATCGGTGAAGCCGAACGGATCGAGCGCGGGCAGCTCGACCAGGCCGGGCGCGTCGGGCCCCTGCAGCGCCAGCATCGCGATCCCGTCGGAGAGATCGTCCAGCTCGACGTCGGCGGGCACGTGCCGCGCGAGCCACTCGCGGTCGGCGTCGATCCGGGAAGCGTTCACGACCAGCAGGACGTGGTCGTCCGCGAACCGGTACGCGATCAGGTCGTCGATCGGACAGCCGCGCTCGTTCAGGAGCAGCGTGTACTGGGCATGCCCAGCGGCGATGCGGTCGATGTCGTTCGACAGCATCCGCTGGACGAATCCGATCGTGCCGGCGCCCCGGATCTCGAGCTGGCCCATGTGCGAGACGTCGAAGATCCCGGCGTGGCCACGCACCGCCAGGTGCTCGGGGATGACGCCCTGGTACTGCACCGGCATGTCCCACCCGGCGAAGGGGACCATCCGTGCTCCCGCAGCCACGTGGCGGTCGTGGAGCGGCGTGTGGCGGAGGGCCTCGGACGCGTGCATCCGGAGCGGCAGTCTACTACCGCGTCAGGCGTGCGGCGGTGGGGTCAGCCGCCCTTGGCCAGGCCGCCGATGATGGCGCCGATCCCGGCCGCCTCTGCGGTGGTCCCCGCGCCGCCTTCGACGAGCGCGGCCGGATTCCAGAACATGGTCTGGATGCCGACGCGGCCGGGGCCGGTGAACCGGTTCCAGGTCAGCTTGCCGCCGCCGCCGAACATCCCCGTCTTCAGGCCCATCGTGACGGCCTCCATGCGCACGGACGGGTCGCGGTAGAGCCAGCTGCCCGCCTCGATGTCGATCTGCTCGCCGGCCTCGAGGTCGGCGTGGAACACGTCGCCGGACCCCATGACCCACACCGATGCCGGGCCGTTCGACGCGGCGAACCGGTCGACGAAGAAGCCGCTGCCGCCGAAGAGCATGCTGCGCACGCCCTTGACCCGCTCGAACGTGTAGTCCAGGTTCTCGGTGGCGGCGATGAAGTGGTGCTCGCGCACGAGCAGTGCCTGTCCCGGCTGCAGGTGGTGGTCGACGATCGTGCCCGGCGCGTCGTGGCTGAAGGCGATCCGGCCAGGGCCGCGGGTCTGGGTGAGGAAGAAGTCGAGACCGGCGATTTTGCGTTTGAGGCCGCCCGGCAGCTTCTTCAGCTCGACGTTCAGCTGCGCGTCCTTCCAGAGCAGCGTGTGGTGCTCGAAGAACACCCCGCCGGTGCCGTCCAGCTCGAACATGAGCTTCGGCACGAGCGTGCCGGAGATGCGGGCGCTGCCGCCGCGGATCTGCTCGACGCTCGGCTCGATTGCGATCGGCTCGGAGACTTTCACGATTGGGCTCCCGCCTCGACGATGTGTTTTTCGACCACCCAGAACCGCTCCCCGAGGGCGGCGACGCCCTCGATCTGGGGAAAGACGTGGCCCGGCTTGACCGTGAAACGGTTGGCGGCCGAGTGCGCCGAGGTGTACTCGTCGACGGTCAGCTCGACCCCCTCGATACAGTCGGGATCGCCGCACTCGCACACGAACGGCACCGGCTCGTCGACCCCCACCGCGTCCTCCTCGAAGACCACCCGCCGGTTGTTGTGGTCCCGGAACGTCTGCTCGTTCTTCCGCAGCCGCTCGAGGCGGATCTCGTCCCGGTTCACGATCACAACGCTATCGCATCGCCCCGGCGGGTGACGGGGGCGGATGCCCCGGACGCCCTTGCGGTGTGTGCCAACTGTTCGGATCTGGTGAAGAAGATCTTCATTCCGGAGGCCCTGTTGGCACGGCGTGTAATACTTTGGAGAAGGTCAAGTTGCGCAGGGAGTCCGCCGACGCCGAGTCGGTGCTGCGGAGCTGGATGACCGCGGGCGTTGGTCGACAGAAGGAACGGCAGAACAATGAGCGCACACATGGAATCTCCGTCGTTCACCGACATCTTCGCGGAGGAGGACGATCTCCGCGAGCACGAGCGCGAGGACACGGTCGCCGACGCTCGTCACGTGCTCATCTCGGGGCACCGGTACACCCGCCGCCGCCAGGACACGAACCGCGCGAAGCGTGCCCGCCAGCAGGTGCGCGCGCTGCCGAGCGTGATGGCCGAGCGGGAGTGGGTCGCGGTCTGGATCGAGCTGATCGACGCCAGCGTGTACACGCCGCCGGGCACGCCCCGGGCCGGCCGCATCCTGCGCGAGGCCTACGCCGACGCCTCGATCCGGCTGCCGGTGATCCGCGACCTCGGCCGCGCGCTCCTGCCCCGCGCCACCGCCCCGGCCGTCCACCGCCCGATGGCCGCGGCGCCGGACGTCGTCGAGTCCGTCCCCGCCTGATCCCCAAGACGGGGTACGGGGTTCCGCCGGCGGGCCGCGGGGCGTACGCTCAGGATGTGCGAGCGCATGCCGATAGTGGGGAGATGACCCGTCTGCCCCCGCGCGTTCTCGCCGCTCTTCTGACCGTCTGCGTCCTGCCGCTCGCCGGCTGCGGCGGCTCGAGCGGATCGGCCGACAGGCCCGAGCCCGCGCGCCCGGCCGCCCAGATCCTGCGCGACGCCCACACGGCCGTCGCCGCCGCGACCTCCGTGCACCTGAGCGGCCACGTCACGAGCACGACCCCGGTCATCCTCGACCTGCACCTCGACCGGACGGGCGGCAGCGGCGCGGTCTCGAGCAAGGGCATCGCCTTCCGGGTGACGCGGATCGGCAACGCGGCCTACTTCACCGGGACGCAGGCGTTCTACCGCCACTTCACGAACGCGGCCGGCATCGCGCTCCTGAACGGCAAGTGGCTGAAGGTGCCCGCGACGGACACCCGCTTCTCCGCGTTCAGCGCGCTGACGGACATGACCGGGCTTCTGGGACAGGTGCTCCAGCCCTCGGGTACGGTCGTGAAGGCCGGGACGCGGACGCTCGACGGCCTGCGGGTGATCGCACTGCACGACACGACGAACCGGGGCACGCTCTACGTCGCCGCGACCGGCGCTCCCTATCCGGTCGAGGTCGTGACCGGCGGCGCCCACCCGGCGCTGGTCAAGTTCGACCACTGGAACCAGGCGATCACGCTGCGGGCGCCGTCGCCGCTCGTGCACCTGTGGCAGCTGCAGAAGCTCGCCACGGCCTCCTCCTGAGTTAGGATCGGAGCGTGAACGACGGACGCGGCATCGCGGCGACGGTGATCCTCGCGCTCGTGCTCCTCGTCGCCGGCGCCCTCGGGGCGGGCATCATCTTCGCCCACATCGCCGGCCGCACGACGGCGGAGCGTCCGCCCGCGTAGATCTCGGGCTCGGCTACTCGTCGCGCAGGAACGACGGGATCTCGAGCGCGTCGGGCGGCATCGTGAACTGGCCCGTGTCGGCCGGCTCGGGCCGGCGCGGCGGGGGCTGCTCGCGCCGTCCGCCCGCGGCGAACGCGGCGGCGGGCCGGTCGGGGCTGTGCCGGTCGAAACCGGTTGCGATGACCGTCACCCGCACCTGGTCGCCGAGCGCCTCGTCGATGACCGCGCCGAAGATGATGTTGGCGTCGCCGTCGGCGGCGCTGCCGATGATCTCGGCCGCCTCGTTCACCTCGAAGAGGCCCATGTCGGAGCCGCCGGTGATGTTCAGGAGGATGCCGGTGGCACCCTCGACGGAGGCCTCCAGGAGCGGCGAGGAGATGGCGGCCTTCGCGGCCTCGGCCGCGCGGTTCTCGCCCCCCGCCACGCCGATGCCCATGAGCGCCGACCCCGCCTGGCGCATGATCGTGCGCACGTCGGCGAAGTCGAGGTTGATCAGGCCGGGCACGGTGATCAGGTCGGTGATGCCCTGAACGCCCTGGCGGAGCACGTCGTCGGCGATCCGGAAGGCGTCGACGATCGACGTCCGCTTCTCGACCACCTGCAGCAGGCGGTCGTTCGGGATGATGATCAGCGTGTCGACCTTGTCGCGCAGCTGGCGGATGCCGCCCTCGGCCTGGTCGGCCCGCTTGCGCCCCTCGAACCCGAACGGGCGGGTGACGACGCCGACGGTGAGCGCTCCGAGCTCGCGGGCGATCTCGGCGATGACGGGCGCCGCCCCGGTGCCGGTACCGCCGCCCTTGCCGGCGGTGACGAACACCATGTCCGCCCCTTTCAGGGCCTCCTTGAGCTCGTCGCGGCTCTCGGTGGCGGCCTCGAGGCCGATGGCCGGATCGGCCCCCGCCCCCAGACCGCGGGTGATCTTGGAGCCGATGTGGATCTTCACATCGGCGTCGCACATCAGAAGCGCCTGGGCGTCCGTGTTGACGGCGATGAACTCGACCCCTCGCAGCCCCGCATCGACCATGCGGTTGACCGCGTTGGTGCCGCCGCCGCCGACGCCGACCACCTTGATGACGGCCAGATAGTTGCCGCTCGGATCTCTCATCGTCTCCTACCCCTAACCTTACCCTCTACTTGAGGGTTCGAGTATGACTCGGCCAAACGCTCGTCCCGCGGGCACAGCGTAGCCAGGCTGCCGGTCGGGCGCAGATGGCAGAGTAGCCCCTGCGACCCTCGCTGTCAAGCAGATGGTTAGGAGGCCTAAGTCTGTACCTCAACTTTAGCCTTATTTCTTGTAGCCGATGGCGGGTCGCGCGGGCGCCGACACGTCGACGTAGGCCACGGAGCGCCGGATCGTGCTTCCCATCTTGCCGAGCACGCGGGCGGCGACGCGCAGCTTGAGCGGCAGCCTGGTCGTGTCGCCGAGGCGGATGTGGAGGCCGTGGCCGAAGATCGCCACCACTCCCGCCGGGTTCGACACGACGCCCCGCAGGCGGGCGATGTCGCGCTCGAAGCCGGGCGGCACTGTGTCGAGCACCTGCAGCGCCGCGCGCATCTGGTCCGTGTCGATCGTGCGGCCGGCCACCGGCACCGGCCCGACCGGCAGGACGAACCGCGGCAGCGCGGCCGGGGCATGGGTCAGCGAGCGCAGGACGCGGCCGTCGGCCGAGACGACGTACCGGGCCTTGCCGTCGCGCACGAACGCCGCGGCGCGCTCCGGGACGACGGTGACCGAGACGGTGTGCGGGAACGCGCGGTCGACGCGGGCAGCCCGCACGTCCGGCAGCTCCTCCAGGCGCGCCGCCAGCATGGACGCGTCCACCTGCAGCAGGCTGTGGCCCGCGACGTCCCGGGCGACCGCCGCGCGCACGAGCGCGTCGACCCGCGGGGTCGCGCCCGTGACCGTCACCTGCGATGCCGAGAACACCGACGAGTGCTCGAGCGCCCAGTAGCCGGCCGGGAGGAGCAGGATCGCGAACACCCCCACGAGGACGGCCAGCCGGCGCTTGCCCTCGGAGCGGCGGAGCGCGCGCCGCCGCAGCACGAGCGCAGGGTCGACGTGGGCCGCTGACATGTCCCTCCAGTTCGCCGGAGGCCGGGCGGATCCTGCCCGGTCAGCCCGCCGGCTCGAGGCCGACCGGCCCGAGCATCTGCACCTCGTGCTCGAGCACCACGCCGTAGCGCTCGCGGGCGCGCCGGCGCGCCTCTCGCATCAGGTCGATGACGTCCGCTGACCGGGCGCCGCCCACGTTCTCGATGAAGTTCGCATGCACGGGCGAGATGCGGGCGCCGCCGAGCGTGAACCCCTTCAGGCCGCACGCCTCGAGCATCTGGCCGGCGCCGAGCGCGCCTTCCGGGTTCTTCCACACCGATCCGAAGGTGCGCACCTTCGCCGGCTGCGCCTCGCGGCGGCGGCGCTGCATGTCGGCGACGGTCGCGCGGATGCGCTCCGGGTCGTCCGACCGCAGCCGCAGCACGGCCTGCGCGACCACCTCACCCGCGCCGACGTTCGAGTGTCGGTAGGTCATCTCGAGCGCCTCCGGCCCCCCCCGCCGCTCGCCGCCGGCGGCGACCACGACGGCCGCCTCGAGGACGTCGCGCATCTCGCCGCCGTAGGCGCCTGCGTTCATGCGCACCGCTCCGCCGGCGGTGCCGGGGATGGCGCAGCCGAACTCGATCCCGGCGAGACCCCACCCGGTCGCCCGCTTGACGATCGCGGCGAGCGTCGCACCGCCGCCGCAGACGACCCGATCGCCGTCGCGCTCGATCCGGGCGAGCCCGCCCACCAGGCGCAGGACGACGCCGTCGTAGCCCTCGTCGGCCACGAGCAGGTTCGAGCCCAGCCCGACGACCGCGATCTCGAGGCTTTCGGCCGCCGCCCACCGCAGCACGTCGGCAAGCTCGGCAGCGTCTCCGGGGCGGGCCAGGAAGCGCACCGGTCCGCCGGTGCCGACCGTCGTGAGCCGGGTGGCGGGGTAGTCCGCCTCGACACAGGCGGGCGCGGCGATCATCGCAGCAGCGCGTCTCCGACCCGGCGCACGTCGCCCGCGCCCACCGTCAGCACGAGGTCGCCGGCGCGCATCCGCGCGCGCAGATATCCAGCCGCGTCGGCGAGCGCGGGCATGTAGGCGAGCGGCATGCCCGGCCGGCGCTCGGACACGGCGTCCACGACCAGCTTGGCCGTGACCCCGGCGACGGGCCGCTCACGCGCGGCGTAGATCTCGGTCACCACGACCTCGTCGGCGGTGGCGAGCGCACCGCCGAAGGCGTGCGCCGACGCGGCGGTACGCGAGTACAGGTGTGGCTGGAAGCAGACGACAACCCGGGCGGGCGCGTACGTGCGGGCGGCGTCGATCACCGCCGCCAGCTTGGCCGGGTTGTGGGCGTAGTCGTCGACGATCGCCGCACCCGCGACCGCGCCCCGCAGCTCGAACCGCCGCCCCACGCCCGTGAACTCGGCCAGCGCGGCGGCCGCGTCCGACGTGTTCGCCCCGGCGGCGGCCAGCGCCGCGAGCGCGCCCGCGGCGTTTTGGGCATTGTGCGCTCCCGGCACCGTGAGATGGACGTCGATGGGCGGCTCGCCGGGCACCGACAGCCAGAACTGCGACCCCTCCGGGTGACCGCGGAACCCGGTGATGTGCCAGTCGGCGCCGGCGTCGAATCCGAACCGCGCGACCGGCGCCGCGGCGGGGAGGGACACGCCGTCGCCGACCACGACGGCGCCGTCGGCCGGCACCTGGGCGACCCAGTCGGCGAACAGCCGCTCCACCTCGGCGACCGACGCGTAGCGGGCGTGGTGATCGAGGTCGATGTTGGTGACCACGGCGACGTGCGGCCGCAAGAGCGCGGCGCTTCCGTCCGACTCGTCGGCCTCGGCCACGAGCAGGTCGCCGCCGCCCGGGCCGGCGTTTCCGCCCAGCTGGGGGACGTCGCCGCCCACGAGCCAGGTCGGATCGAGGCCGATGCGCTCGGCCGCGTAGGCGATCATGGCCGTGGTCGTCGTCTTGCCATGGGCGCCGCCGACGCAGATCGAGCGCCGCTGCGCAACGAGCTCGGCCAGCAGCTCGCCGCGGTGCAGCACACGCAGGCCGAGCTCGGCCGCGGCGGCCAGCTCGTCCAGCTCGTCGGGGACGGCCGAAGACACGACCACCTCCATGCCCGGCTCGAGATGCGCGCGGTCGTGGCCGGAGCGGACATCGATGCCGAACCGCGCGAGCCGTTGCGAGTACTCCGAGCCGTCGCGGTCGCAGCCGGACACGTCGGCCCCCCACGCGTAGGCGACGATCGCGAGCGCCGACATGCCCGCACCGCCGATCCCGACCATGTGCAGCCTGCGATCGCTGAGCGTCATCGCGCCAGCGCCAGGAGCTCGGTGGCGATGCGCTCGCCCGCGTCGGGCCGCGCCAGCCGCCGGGCCGCCTCCCCCATGCCCTGCAGCCGGACCGGATCGGCCAGGAGCGCGTCCACCTCCGCCGAGAGCCGCACGGCCGTCAGCTCGGAGTCGCCGATGACGATGGCCGCGCCGCCGCCGGCGATGTGCTCGGCGTTGCGCGACTGGTGGTCGGCCGTGACGTTCGGCGACGGCACGAGGATCGCCGGCCGGCCGGCGGCGGCGATCTCGAACACCGACCCGCCCGCGCGGGCCACCACCAGGTCGGCCACGGCCAGGAGCGGCCCGAGCCCGGCCGTGTAGGGCAGCACCCGGTAGTGCGCGGCCGCCCGGCCCGACGACAGCGCGAACTCGCGCTCGCCGGTGATGTGCACCACGGTGAAGCCGGGGTCGTCGGCCGCCCAGGCGGCGGTCGCGGCGCGGTTGAGGGTGGTCGCCCCGAGGCTGCCGCCGAAGACGAGCACAATCGGGCGATCGGCGGGCAGGTCGAACTCGCGCCGACCCTCCTCGGCGGTCGCGTCGAGCACCGCCCGCGGCACCGGCCGGCCGGTCAGCAGGTAGCGCGGCGGCCCGAGGTCGTCGATCGGGAACGACAGGAACACACGCCGCGCGAACGGCGCCGCCATCCGGTTGGCCAGTCCCAGGTGGGCGTCGATCTCGAGCAGCGCGGCCGGGATGCGCTGTCCGGCGGCGGCGGCCAGCATCGGGCCGGCCACATACCCGCCGCCGCCGAAGACGACGTCGGGGCGCACCCTGCGCAGGATGCGGGTGCAGGCCGCCGGGGCGAACGCCGCGAGGCCGAGCCCGCGCACGAGCCCGAGCGACGGCTTCCGCGGCAGCCCGCTCACGTGGTAGGTGTGGAGCGGATACCCGGCCGCCGGCACGAGCCGCGCCTCGATCCGCTCCGCCGTCCCGGCGAAGACCACGTCGGCGCCCCTAGCCGTGAGCTCGGCGGCGACCGCCAGCGACGGTACCACGTGTCCGGCGGTTCCCCCGGCTGCGATCAGCACTCGCGGGCTGCGGCCGGGGTCGTTTGCTGCTGGCGGCGGTGTCATCGGCGGGCACGGCCTTCGTGCGGGCGCTGGCCCGCTCGCCGTCGGCGACGTTCAGGAGCGTCCCGATCAGGGTGAGGAACACGATCAGGCTCGATCCGCCTGAGCTTATCAGCGGCAGCGGGACGCCCGTGAGGGGCAGGAACCCGAGCACGGCGCCGAGGTTCACGACCGCCTGGCCGGTGACCAGGCAGGTGATGCCGGTGGCGAGGAACTTGCCGAACGGGTCGCGCGTGCGCATGGCCACGCGGAAGCCGAGCACCGCGAACGCGGCGAAGGCGAGCACGGTGACCACGATCCCGATCAGCCCGAGCTCCTCCCCGATCACGGCGGCGATCATGTCGCTCGGCGCCTCGGGCAGGTAGCCGTTCTTGACGGTGCCCTGGCCGAGGCCCTTGCCCCAGATGCCGCCCGAGCCGAGCGAGAGCAGGGCCTGCACGTTCTGGTAGCCGCTTCCGCCCGCGTCCTGCCACGGGTGCATGAACGCCAGGAGGCGCGCGTGCATGTAGGCGTTCTGCGAGATCACGAGGGCGGCGCCGGCGGACACGAACCCCGCCGTGCCGACGAGCAGCCGAAACGGCGTGCCGGCCACGATCAGGACGCCCGTCACCATCACCGCGATGGCGATGGTGGTGCCCAGGTCGGGCTCGAGCGCGACCAGGCTGCACACGACCAGCGCCACCGCGCCGACGGGGTTCACGAGCTCCTTGATCGACCGCGGCGGGCGCTTGCGCGCCGTCAGCACCGCGGCGCAGAAGACGACCATCGCCAGCTTGGCAAACTCGGACGGCTGCAGCGTCAGCGGCCCGGCGACGACCCAGCGCTCGGCGCCGTTGATGCGCACGCCAATCCCCGGCACCTTCACCATCACGAGGCCGGCCAGCGCGATCAGCATGAGGATCGGGGACAGCAGCCGCCACCTGCGGTACCGGAAGCGGGCGGCGCCGACCATGCACGCGATCCCGAGCACGGCGTACGTGCCCTGGCGCACCAGCGGCGAGAGCGGATTCGACCCGTTCACGACGGCAATCCCGCTGGAGGCGCTGTACACCATGATGAGGCCGAACGCGACCAGGCCGAGCGTCAGCAGCAGCAGCAGGTGGTACTCGATCTGGTGCGCGGGCACGGCGGAGCGCCGCCGCACCTTCGGACGCTCGGCGCTCGCTCGTACTTCGGCCACGGAGACACGACTCACCCCGCAGGCGTGGTTCGCGTCCGCCCGCCGAATCCCTTCTCCCCCGCCCGGTGCCCGGCACCCTGCGGGGGGCCGGGCAGCTCTTACCGCGCCGCGGCGGCGCGGGCCAGCTCGGCGAAACGGGCGCCGCGGTGCTCGTAGTCGCGGAACTGGTCGAAGCTGGCGCAGGCGGGCGAGAGCAGGACGGTGTCGCCCGGCCGCGCCGCCGCGCCTGCGGCGGTGACGGCGGCCTCGAGCGTCTCGCAGCGGCGAAACGGCGCACCGGCGGCGGTGAGCGCGGCCGCCAGCGCGTCCGCCGCGGCACCGATCAGGTAGGAGCACTCGACCGGCCCGGCGGCCACGGCGGCGGCCAGGGCCGCGAACGACCCGCCCTTGAGCGAGCCGCCCAGGATCAGATGGACGCCGTGATCGAACGCGGTCAGGGCCTTGACGGTCGCGTCGGGGTTGGTGGCCTTCGAGTCGTTCACCCACTCGACGCCCCCGGCCGCGGCCACCGGCTCGAGCCGGTGAGGCGGCGGTGCAAATGCGCGCAGCGCCGCGTCGATCGCCGCGTCGGCGATCCCCACCGCGCGGGCGGCGGCTGCCGCGGCGAGCGCGTTCTCGAGGTTGTGCTCGCCCCGCAGCCGGGCGTGCTCCCAGTCGATCGTGCCCCGCTCGGCCGCGGCGAACCACACGCGCGCACCCGCGCCGGGCAGCGCCGCGGCGCGCAGCACGTCGTCGTCGCCGTTCAGGACGGCGGTGTCGCCCTCGCGCTGGTTCTCGAGGATGCGCAGCTTGCAGCGCGTGTACTCGGCGAGGCTCCCGTGCCGGTCGAGATGGTCGGGCGTCACGTTCAGGATCACCGCGACGCGGCAGCGCAGCCGGTCGATGTCCTCGAGCTGGAAGCTCGAGAGCTCGCAGGCGATCCACGTCTGCGGCGCCACCCGCCCGGCGAGCTCCGACAGGGGCCGGCCGACGTTGCCCGCCACCTCGCACTCGCGGCCGCCCGCGGTCAGCATCGCGCCGAGCAGGTGGGTGGTGGTCGTCTTGCCGTTCGTGCCCGTGACGCCCGCGATCGGGTTCTCCGGGAGCATCCGCGCCGCCAGCTCGACCTCGCTCCAGACCGGGACACCGGCGGCCCGGGCGGCGGCCACCTGCGGCACCTCTCCCGGCACCCCCGGGCTCTTCACGAGCGCCTCGAGCCCCGTCACGGAGACGACCCCGGCACCCAGCCGGTGCTCGATCCCAAGCGCGTCGAGCCGGCTGGTGTCGACGTCGGTGCTCGCGTCGGTGGCGATCACCTCGGCATCCGGCCAGACGCGGGCGATCGCCTCACACGCCGCGAGGCCGGAGCGGCGCAGGCCGACGACCAGGTAGCGGCCGCTCACCGGTACTTGCTGAAGAACAGGTAGTAGAGGACGAACCCGCTCGCGCCGAAGATCGCAGCCGTGATCCAGAAGCGGACGATGATCTTGTTCTCGGTCCACTCCATCATCTCGAAGTGATGGTGCAGCGGCGCCATCAGCAGCACCCGCTTGCCGAAGGCCCGGAACGAGATCACCTGGATCGCGACCGACAGGGCCTCGATCACGAAGACCCCGCCGACGACGACGAGCAGCGCCTCGGTCTTCGTGAAGATCGCGAGCGCCGCCAGGCCCCCGCCCAGCCCGAACGACCCCGTGTCGCCCATGAACACGTCGGCCGGGTAGGCGTTGTACCAGAGAAAGCCGACGCACCCCCCGACGAGCGCGGCCGCGATGATCGCGAGGTCGAGGGCACGCGGATTCCCCACGTACACCCCGTGGACCGTGTGCCCCGGGTACACGCCGTTATGGGCCAGGAAGGCGACCACCATCATCGCCGCG
>DASXOR010000005.1:0-6316 GCA_036494095.1 Gaiellales bacterium
ACGGGGCGGCCCCAGCCACCGGCCGCCGACACGCTCGTCGTGGCGATCTCCGCGTCGGGGCGCTCCGCCGAGACGGTCACCGCGATGC
Source organism: Gaiellales bacterium (assembly GCA_036494095.1). Lineage (GTDB taxonomy): Bacteria > Actinomycetota > Thermoleophilia > Gaiellales > JAICJC01 > JAICJC01. The sequence goes on from DASXOR010000005.1 coordinate 89, forward strand.
GCCGCCACGTCGGCACGAGCATGGTCGTCGGCGTCACGAGTTGCCCAACGTCACTGATCGGGGGCGAGGCCGAGGTCTGCCTGGCGATCGCGGCCGACGGGCCGAGCGGAGTCGCGTGCGCCAGCTACCGATCTACGGCGGCGCTCCTGCGGGGCGTGTGCGGCCTCATGCTCTGCGAGGCGCCCGCACTGGAGCATGCGGCGGCGGCCTCGGCGGCGGTCATGGAGGGCCGCGAGACGTGGCTGGCGCGCGCGGTCGAACTGCTCGCGGGCGGCCCGATCCATGTGCTCGCCCCAGCGGAGCGGATCGGCAGCGCCGAGCAGTCGGCGCTGATGTTGCGCGAGGTGGCGCGTGTGCCGGCTGACGCCTGCGAGACGGGCGACTGGTCGCACGTCGACGTCTACCTCACCAAACGGACGGGCTACCGGGCCCTGCTCCTGCCCGGCTCGGCGTATGAGGGCGTGGTGATGGAATGGGCCGTGGAGCGCAGCTTCCCGGTCGTGGTGGCCGGCGGCAGCCTGCCCGGCTCGGCGCTTGACATCGACCTGCCCGGCAGCGACGACCCCGTCGTCCGCCCACTGATCGAGACGCACGTCGCCGAACTGCTCACAGCCGCGCTCTGGGCGCGCGACCCGATGGCCTAGCGAAGCGGCGTGCCGGTGACCCCGACGCCCTGGGGCGTGTACCGCAGCCACAGGCCAGGGACGGCCCGCCCGATGCCGGCACCGGCCGCGCATTCCGGCTCTGCCGTGTCGGCCGTGATCGTCCGGTAGGCGCCCGGGTCGAGCTGCGCGCCCCACTGCCGGCGCGACTCGTCCTGCGCGAGGCCGCCGCGCAGCGAGTAGGTATCGAGCTCGTGCAGCGTGAAGCAGGCGAGCACCTTGCCGCCCGGCAAGGTCAGCCCGTACACGCCGTCGGCTCCCGGGCGCACGGCGCCGCGGGCGCGGACGGTGGCGCCGTAGTTCGTCCGCGATGTGCGGTGGGCATGCGCGTTGGCCCACGCGGACTCGCGCAGCGCGATGTGCACCATCCTGGCCGCGTCGTGGGCGGACACCGCGGGGGTGGCGCCGGCCGCCACGCCGAGCCCGCTGAGCGGCGGCCGCGGCTTGTACCCGCCGATCGTGATGTGGGCGATCTTCCAGGTGCCTGCGGCGCGCGTGATCGCCAACACGTACCACGGGTGGTCGCCCGAGGTCGTGTTCGTCGTGCGCACCTGGGCGAAAAACGTGTCCGCGGGAGACGTGCGCGGGATCTCGGGCAGGATCGCAACGATGGTGTGCCCGTCCTTCTGTGGCTCGCAACCACAGCGAACGCCCGCGACGTAGGCTCGGTCCTCGGCCATCGCCGCGGCCGTCTCGACCGGCGGCAGCAGGCCGGCGGCGAGCGACGCCAGGGCCGTCTCGCGCCGCAGCCAGAGGCGGGTGACGATCGTGCGGGCGGCGCCCGGCGTGAGCCCGCCGCCCGCGCCACTCCTTGACGCCGTCGCGGTCGACGCGCGCGTCTGGGTCGGCGCCGGTGCCGGGGAGGCGCTCGACCGGCCGCATCCAGCGGCGGTCACGATCAGGGCTACGAGGAACAGCGTGACGAGTCCTGCGGAGCGCATGCCGGCGTTATCGGCACGACGCCCGCCGATGTGAATACCGGTGCCTGGCACCGGTATTCACGCCTACCTGCCTTCGAGCCAGTCGCGCGCGGTGGTGTGGGTCGCGCCGGCGCCGTCGCGCCGCTCCAGGTCGGCCCGCAACTCGACCACCTTGCCATGCCGCTCGGCGAGCACGTCGTGGTTGTGGATCGTCTCGTGGTTCACCTGGCGGGCGAGCAGGAAGCAGCCGTCCGAGAGGTCGTCGTAGCGCTCGAACGCGCCGGCGATCATGAGCCGCACCGAGTCCTCCACGAACCGCGGGTGGAGGTGGGCCTGCTCGACCACGTGCAGCTCGTCCGGCCTCTTCAGGAGCTCGAAGACGGGGGCGCTCATCGAGTGCTCGGCGATCGCGATCAGGTCGCGGGCGTCGATCTCGCGGCGCGTGCCGATCATGAGCGTCGCCTCGGCCCGCTGGTTGTGCGTAGCCGCGGGCAGGAGACCGAAGATCTCCGCGATCTGGCCGTCGTCGTAGCCGGCGTCGGTCAGCCGCTCGCGGGCGCGCTCGCGCACCAAGCCCTGCGCGCAGGGGCAGGCGTTCAGCCCCCGCACCTCGATGCCGACGAGGCGGCGGGCGCCGGAGCCGTTCGCGAGCGCCTGCCCGATCAGCGTGTAGATCTCCTGGGTGGGCAGGTCGGACACAGGCGTGCGCCGCGTGACCGGGAACTTCGCCCGGATGGTGACCTCGGAGCGTACGGCGCTCTGGCGCTCGACGATCCTGGCGGCGATGTGCTCGGCCAGATCCTCGACGTGCAGGGCCTCGCCGATCACGACCTGGTCGATGCACTCGGCCACTGTCTCGGGGAAGCGGGACATGTGCACGCCCTTCTGAGAAGGGTCGAGGTCGACGAAGCAGTCGATCTGGGCGTAGTAGAGGAGCTCGGTGCCGGCGTGCGCGATCCGGATCACCTTGTCGACGCCGGTCACCCCGGCGCGGGTCAGCGCGAGATGGACGTCGGGTTCGGCGGCCTGGAGGTCATGTGTGAAGGTTGAGGATTCAAGCATGACCGGATGGTACCCGCCCGCCGCCATTTACTCCCGTAACAGGCGTGACAGGCGCCGATCGGCCAGGATGCGATCGCCGGTCTGGCAGTGCGGGCAGTAGAAGACGGTGTGCTCGTCGAACGACACGCGCCGGATCGCCTCGCCGCAGCGCGGGCACGGCTCTCCGAGCCGGTCGTGGACGACATAGCCCCGGTCGGCCTTGGTCGTGAGGCCGTTCCCGGAGAGCGGCACGAGGCGCTCGACCGCGGCGTGCAGGACGCCCGTGATCGCGGCGTGCAGGCGTTCCACCTCGGCATCGGCGAGGGTCGCCGAGCGCTGGTAGGGCGAGAGCATCGCGGCGTGCAGGATCTCGTTCGCAAACGCCCGGCCGATGCCGGCGATCGCGCGCTGATCGCGCAGGAAGGCGTGCAGCTGGTGCGGGTGGGCAGTGAGCGTCTCGGCCAGCGCCGCCGTCGTGAACGCCGGGTCGAGCGGCTCGGGGCCGATGTGGGCGAGCTCTGCCGCAAGCGCGTCGGGGCGCAGGAGCCAGACACCGGCACGCCGCTTGTGCCCGGACTCGGACATCATCAGCTCGCGGCCCGACTCGAACTGCACGACCAGCATCGCCGTCTTCAGACGTTTCGCCCCCACGGCCAGCCGCCCCGCGGACATCAGGTGCACCTGGAGCGTGTTCCCGTCCTCGGCTGTGAACAGCAGGCGCTTGGCCCGCCGCCCGACCGCCGTGAAGCGCTGGCCGGCCAGCGACGCAAGCGGCGGGTCGATCGTCTTCGTGGTCGCAAAGTGGGCGACGGGCAGGGCGGCGATCGGCTCGGCGGTGAGCGCCTCGCGCTGGGCGATCACGAACGCCTCCAGTTCGGGGAGCTCGGGCATGGGGTGAACGCTACCGGGTAGCGAACGCACCGCTCACACCGGGTTCGATAGGGTCGGCGTCCCGTGTCCGAGCCCGGCGTCGTCACCGCCTACCGAAACGGCTTCCCCGAGAGCCACCACCGCGTCCACGCGGTCGCCGTGCGCACCGACGGCTCGGTGATCGGCGCGTGCGGCGATCCCGACCGGGTCACCACCCTGCGCTCGGCGGCCAAGCCGTTCCAGGCCGAGCCGCTGATCGCCTCGGGCGGCCTCGACGCCCTCGGGCTCGACGACGGCGTGCTCGCGGTCATGTGCGCCTCGCACGCCGGCCAGGACATCCACGTGGAGGCGCTCGAGCGCGGCCTCGCGGCCTGCGGGCTCGACGCGAGTGCGCTTCAGAACTCGCTCGGCACACCGCAGGAGCGGCTGCGCCACAACTGCTCCGGCAACCACCTGGCGTTCCTTGCTCACTGCGTCCACCGCGGCTGGGAGACGGCCGGCTACCGCCGGCCCGAGCATCCGTCCCAGCAGGCGGCGCTGGCCGTGGTCGCCGAGCACGCCGGCGTCGATCCGGGCACGATCCCCACCATGAGCGACGGCTGCGGCGTGCTCGCGTTCGCCCTGCCGCTGCGTGTGATCGCCACCATGTACGCCCGCCTGCCGGAGCGGCTGCCGCGCCAGTTCGCCGCAATGCGGGCCCATCCCGAGCTGGTGCGCGGCGCCGGCGACCTCGATACCGAGGCGATGCGCACCATCCCGGGGTGCGTGTCGAAGGGCGGCGCCGAAGCGCTTTCGTGCATCGGCCTGGCGGGCGAGGGGATCGGCATCGCGGTGCGCATCGACGACGGCAACGCACGGGCGAGCGCACCCGCCGCCCTGGCCGTGCTCGGGCAGCTGCTGCACTGGGACGAGCCGCCCGCCGGCCTGAGAGCGTTGTCAGAGCCGGTGCTGGAAAACTCGGTGGGCGACCCCGTCGTGCGCCTGCGGGCCCAGGTGAGCCTCGCCTGACCTCGTGACAAGCTCGTGACAACGCCGTGGAAACCTGATCCGGAAAGTTCCTTGCCGAGCCTGATAACCGCTTGTACACTCCTGGCGTCTGCGATCCGCTTTGTCTCCCCTACCGGCCGTTCCGGGGCTTTTGCCTTCCCGCCACGGTCGATCGGGGAGCCAGTCGCGACCGCTAAATCTGTAGTCCAAAGCATTTGGGGGGGCCCATGCTGACCGTCGACATCTCGCTCCCGGAGATCGAAGAGCTCAAGGCCCTGGTCCAAGAAGGACACGAGAAGGGCTATCTGACCTTCGACGAGGTCGCGGCGACGCTCGAGGAGATCGAGCTCACCAAGGAGCAGCTCGAGGACTTCTACACCTACCTCCTCGACCACAACATCGAGCTGCTCGACGCGGAGTCGCGGCAGACGGCGTCGCAGGACGCGGTCTTCCACGGCGAGAAGCCGCCCGAGCTCGACCTCACCGTCGAGCCCAGCCTCGACTCGCTGCGCCTGTATCTGCGCGAGATCGGCAAGGTGGCGCTGCTCACGGCCGACCAGGAGGTCAGCCTGGCGAAGCGGATCGAGCGCGGCGACATGCTTGCGAAGCAGCAGATGACCGAGGCCAACCTGCGCCTCGTCGTCTCGATCGCGAAGGGCTACCTCGGCCGCGGCCTCTCGTTCCTCGACCTGATCCAGGAGGGCAGCCTGGGCCTGATCCGGGCCGTCGAGAAGTTCGACTACCGCAAGGGCTACAAGTTCTCGACCTACGCCACCTGGTGGATCCGCCAGGCGGTGACGCGCGCGATCGCCGACAAGGCCCGCACGATCCGCATCCCCGTGCACATGGTCGAGAAGCTGAACCGGGTGGTGCACATCGAGCGCCAGCTCGTCCAGCGGCTCGGGCGCGAGCCGCGCCCCGAGGAGATCGCCGGCGAGCTCGGCATGACCACCGACGAGGTGCGCGAGATCCAGCGCATGGCGCAGCTCCCGGTCAGCCTGGAGAAGCCGATCGGCGAGGAGGAGGAGTCCGAGCTGGGCGACTTCGTCCCCGACGAGCAGGCCGTCTCGCCGTTTGACTCGGCCACGATGACGCTGCGCCGGGAGGACATCGACCGCGCGCTCGACTCGCTGCCCGAGCGCGAGCGCAAGGTGATCGAGCTGCGCTTCGGCCTCAAGGGCGAGCAGCCGTGCACGCTCGAAGAGGTCGGCCGCGCCTTCGGCGTCACCCGAGAGCGCATCCGCCAGATCGAGAACAACACGCTCAAGAAGCTCGAGGGCCTGCCCGAGGCCCAGGCGCTGCGCAACGCCGAGTAGAATCCGCCGGCACCCGGGGAGGATGTCCGAGTGGCTAAAGGAGACGGGCTGTAAACCCGTTGGCTCTGCCTACGCAGGTTCGAATCCTGCTCCTCCCATGAATGAAACGGCAGGACACGCTCCGCCGCGCCCCCTCAGGATCGCGGTGGGCTGCCGATGACCTGACCATCGGCGGCCAGCGGAACCGCTCGCTCAAGGCGTAGCCCATCCCGACCGCCAGGAACCAGAAGCCGACCAGCGCAAGGCCGACCCACGTCCAGTTCGCCCAGGTGACCGGCTCGCACTCCGCGCCGGGCGGGCAGGCGTAGGTGGATCGATCAGGAGTTCGAGCATGTGCCGAAACGACGATACCGCCGCCCCTCAGAAGGGGCCGTGCGGGGCGTAGGCCCCGGGTGTGGACCCGACCGAGACGAACGACAACCCGTCGGGGCC
>DASXOR010000006.1:0-5169 GCA_036494095.1 Gaiellales bacterium
CGCACCGACCTGCCGGCGACACCGCCTGGCGGCCCCGGCATGTTCGCCCTCGCCGACCCCGCCGCGATCGCCCGGCTCGTCGCCGACGCCGGGCTCGAGCTGCGCGCGGTCGAGCCGATCCCCGTCTCGTGGTCGTACCCCGACTTCGACTCCTACTGGCGGGCGCAGTCGTCGCTGAACGGCGGGCTCACCCGGCTCCTGCCGACGCTCCCGGCGTCCGAGCGCGATGCGCTGATCGAGGCCGTCCGCGCTGCGGTCGAGCCCTATCGGATCGACGGCGGCTACCGGCTCGCGGGGGTCGCGCTCGGCGTCGCGGCCGACGCACGGTAAGCTCTGCGGCCGTGCCGATCCACCTGCGGGCAGACAAGGGGGACTACGCACCGGCGGTGCTCCTGCCGGGCGACCCGCTGCGGGCGAAGCGGATCGCAGAGGAGTTCCTGGACGGCGCCGAGCAGGTGAACGGCGAGCGGGGGATGCTCGGCTACACCGGCACCTTCGACGGCCGGCCCGTGTCGGTGCAGTCGACCGGCATGGGCTGCCCCAGCGCGGCCATCGTGATCGAGGAGCTGATCCAGCTCGGATCGACGCGCCTGATCAGGGTCGGCACCTGCGGCGGCCTCCAGCCGGATCTCGCCCTCGGCGACCTGGTGGTGGCGCTCTCGGCCGTCCCCGGCGACGCGACGGCGCTGCGCTTCACCGGCGGCGAGGCCCATGCGCCGACCGCCCACTTCGGCGTCACCCACGGCCTGATCCACGCCGCGAAGGGCCTCGACCTGCGCCCGCACGTCGGCCCGATCGCGAGCTCGGACACGTTCTACGATCCCGATCCCGACCGCCACAAGCGCTGGGCGGCGCGAGGGGTGCTCGCGGTCGAGATGGAGGCCGCCGTCCTCTTCACGATCGCCGCCCTGCGCGGCGTCGAGGCCGCGTGCCTGCTGACGGTGTCCGATCTGATCCACGGCGAGGAGTTCGTGCGCATCTCCGACGCCGAGCTGGCCGCCGCGGTCGCGCGAATGACGCGGCTCGCGCTGCGCGCGGCCGTGGACGAGAAGTAGCGCGGACGCCGTGCGCGCGGTGATGATCGTGAATCCGGCGTCGGCGAGCGGCGCCACGGCGCGGCGCTGGCCCGAGATCGCCCGCAGGGCGGCGGCGCACGGCCTCGACGTCGAGGCGCGCCTCACCGAGGCGCCCGGGCACGCCGCCGACCTCACCCGCCAGGCGCTGCGCGACGGAGCGGAGCTGATCGTGGCCGTGGGCGGCGACGGCACCGTCTCCGAGACCGTGAACGGCTTCTACGACGGCGCCGAGGCGGTCGCGCCAACCGCCGAGCTGGCAGTCGTCTCACGCGGCAGTGGCGGAGACTTCGCCCGCAACTTCCGGATTCCAAAGGCCACCGACGCCGCCCTCGAGGTCGCCGCCCACGGGGCGTTGCGAACCGTCGACCTGGGCCGCGTCACCTACGCGACCCGCGCCGGCGGCACCGAGTCACGGCTCTATTGCAACGTCGCAAGCGCCGGCCTCACCGGCACCGTCGCCGATCGCATCAACCGGTCGGGCAAGCCGCTGGGCGCAACGGTCGCCTTCGCCTGGGGTGCCGTGGTGACGTTCTTCGGCTACCGCAACAGCCGCTTCCGCGTGCGCATCGACGAGCGCGACGTCGACCAGGTGTGCAACAACGTGATCGTCGGCAACTGCCGCTACTTCGCAAGCGGAATGAAGATCCTGCCGATGGCCGAGCCGGATGACGGGCTCCTGGACGTGCTCGTGTGGGGCGACGTGGGCAAGGTCGACCTGGCGCTCAACCTGCACCGGCTCTACCGCGGCACCCACGTGAACCACCCGAAGGCCGACTTCAGCCGCGCGACCCGCGTGGTCGTCGAGCCGGAGACAGCGCTTCCGATCGAGGCCGACGGCGAGCAGCCCGGCGTGACGCCGGCCACGTTCGAGGTGGTCCCCGCCGCCGTGAGGCTGCGCGTGCCTCCGAGCGTCCGCTCCGGGTCGGCCGCCGGCTAGCTGTCCGGCGCGGCCTTTGCGCGCGCGGCGCGCGGCTTGGCTGCCCGCGCCTCGGGCACGCGCTTGGCCAGGTCGTTCACCGCCGCCTCGATGCGGTCGAGCGACGCCTGGATGCGGGCCACGTCCTCGCGGGTGGCGAGGTTCAGCTGCGACAGGGCAGCCGATTGGGCGCGGATCCGCACGGCCTCGGCGCGCTCCTTGGTCGCGGACATCATCGGGCTCGCCGAGACTCCCTGCTGGACACGATTCTTGGTCGCATCGGTCGCCTCCATAACCCGATCGATGATGCTCTTGCGATCGTCCATCTGTGGACCTCCCTGACTCTTCCAGGCTCCAATGACTAAAGGTATCAGCACGATCGGCGGGCATACCACCCCCGGATGCGGCATCGGGGTGGGTATCGTTCGGAGCGTGACCTGGAACGACAGCTCGGCCGAGCTTGAGGCCATCCGCCTGTGGTTCGCCCAGCGCGGGCTCGAGCTGAGCCTGCAGCCGTGGGGCGAGGGCGGCTGGCGGGCGTGGGTGACGGCTGTCGACAAGTCGGCCGGCGCCGGTGAGTTCGTCGACGGCGCCAGCGAGCTCGACGCCGCCCAGCGGGCCCGCCGCCACCACACGACGCGCCGGTTTCGCACGGCGGTCGCCGCGCTCGGCGACATGGCCCAGACCGAGGTCGGCCAGCTCCTGATCGCCGAGGTCGCGTTGACGAAGCTGCCGCTGGGCAAGCGCCCGCTGGCCCGCCAGGCGATGCTCGCGACGGGGATCTGGATGCTCGACGGCCGCCGCCGGGGCGTGGCGCGGGAGCTGGGGGGCGCGGCCGGCGACTGGATCTCGATCCAGGCGACCGAGCGCGGCCTCGCCCGCCCTCGCATCGCCGAGCACCCCGCGCTCCCGGCCGCCCGCCAGGCCGCCGACGACGGCCTCAAGCTGCTGCGGCGGACACTGCGCGGTCGCTGAGTTGCCGGCCCACACAACCGCCGTGCCGCTGCGGGTGCGATTCTCGGAGACCGACGCGATGGGCGTCGCCAACAACGCGGCCTACCTGGCGTGGTTCGAGGTGGGACGGGTCGAGTACCTGCGCGAGATCGGCCACAGCTATGCCGACGTGCACTCGGGCGGAATGGACATGGTGGTCGTCGAGGCCCACGTCGCCTACCTGCGCCCGCTGCGCTTCGACGAGCTCTTCACCGTCGAGTGCACGTGCACGTCGGTACGGGGCGCGACGTTCACCTTCGGCTACGAGCTGCGCGACGACCGCGGGGTGTGCACGCGCGGCGAGACCCGGCACGCCTGCGTCGACCGGGCGGCGATGCGGCCCGTGCGCGTGCCCGAGTGGCTCCTGCACGCCGTTTCCGAGAGCGGTCAGGGCTAGGACTCGTCCCAGGTGCGGCCCCCGTCGTCCGACCGCAGCAGGGTGCCGTTCCCAAGCGCCGCGTAGGCGATCCGCCAGTTGCGCAGGTCGTACGCGATCGCGCGCACACCCGTGACCGGCGAGACGCGCGTGAAGCTTCGACCGGAGTCGCGCGAGCGCTCGATACCGCCCGGCGAGGCCACGAGCAGCAGACGCTGGTCGTCGGTGGTGGCGGTGACGGCGGACGCGTCGCCCACCCCGCGGATGCGGCGGAAGGTCGCCCCGAAATCACCCGATCGCCACAGGCCGGCGCTGCCGCAGGCCACGTAGATCACGTCGGGCCGGTGCACGTCGTCGCGGATCGCCGCCACGGCGACCGCGCCCGGAGGCAGGCCCGCGGCGCGCAGGCGCGCCCACCGGCTCGCGTTTCTGACCGAGACCCACAGCTGTCCCGAGCTCGACACAGCGTACAGGCGGTTCGTGCGGTAGTACGGCGAGACGACCGCCCGAAACGGCGCCGGGACGGGCCGCGGCCGCGGCAGGGACGCCGCGCCGAAGCCGCCGGTCTGGACGCCGCGGGGGCCGACGGTGACGACGTGCGTCTGCAGGAACGCGACCCCGGTCGCCCCGCCCTTCCCCGGCACGCGCCTCCATGTGTGGCCGCCGTCGCCCGACCGGTACACGCGCCCGCCCGTCGCCGCCCAGATCGTCCCGGCGAAGTCCGGCGCGATCGCGAGCGCCGACGCGGTCGCCGGCATCGACACCGGCGACTCCCCCGCCCGGGGGGTGCAGGCCGCACACACCAGGGCGACTGTCAGCGCAAGTACACGAATTCGCTCAACCGATCCGGTCATTCACCCGAAAAACCTAGAGGACGGATCGCCAGTGCGCGCCGGGTCGACCCTGTCGAGCCGGCGGCAGCCGTCCCACCCCGCCGTGGCCCCACCCGACCTCACAGCCATCGCTCGCCTGCGCGCCCTCCTGGACGTGACCAGGCACGTGCGCGACGAAACCGACACTGCGACCATCCTGGACGCGATCGCCGGGTCGATCGCGACCTCGCTGGGATTCGAGACCGTTGTCGTGAATACCTACCGGCCGGAGTGGAACGACTTCGAGGTGACGACCGTGCACGGCAACGACGAGGCCCGGCAGACGCTGCTCGGCGACACCCTGCCGTGGGAGGGATGGGAGCCGCTCCTGGACGAGCGCTACGCGGTGAACGGTGCGTACATGATCCCGCACGGGGCGTTCGACTGGGAGCATGACCTTGGCGCCCGCTACATCCCCGACTGGGAGCCGAGCGAGAGCCCGGACGCCTGGCATCCCGGTGACGAGCTGTTCGTGCCGATGCGCCACACCGACGGCCACCTGCTCGGGATCATCTCGGTCGGCGAGCCGGCCTCCGGCCTCCGCCCGTCCGCGGCCGACCTGGCGGGCCTGGTGGCCGTCGCCGACCATGCCGCCCTCGCGCTCCAGAGCGCGCACGAGACCGCCGCCGCCGCGTTTCACCGCGCGGCGCTGCGGCAGCTCCTGCAGGTGTCCTCGCGGCTAACGGAGACGCTCTCGGCGGGGGCGATCCTGCAGTCCGTGTGCGAGGGCATCTCGGTCGCGCTCGGGTTCGACAAGGTGTGCATCGACCTGCCCGACCCGGTGTCGGGCGTGTTCACGACCCGCGCCGCCACCGGCTGGACTCTCGAGGACATGCGCCAGAACTCGCCGATGACGCTGTGGGAGCTCGCGCCGTTGCTCGACCCGCCGTTCGAGCGTCAGGGCTGCTACCTGCTCACCCTGGAAGAGGCACTGGC
>DASXOR010000007.1:0-15069 GCA_036494095.1 Gaiellales bacterium
CCCACCGTGTAGGCGGCCTTGTCCTGCCACACCTCGACCAGCGCGTCGTAGACGGGCCGCGTCGAGTGCAGGACGTGCAGGCGGCTGAAGCTCACTCCCTGCTTGCGCAGCTCCACCTCGCAGTAGGCCAGCACGCGGGCCTCGACGGCCGACCAGTCCCGGCTCTCGGCTGACTTCGCGGTGGTGGGCTTGGGCGTGGCCATGTGCTCACCTTCTCATCGGCCGAAAGACCCCGTTCCTGGACCACCGCGGCTCTTTCGGTACGCCGTGGCGTCGACGTGGACGCTCGTGCTGAGTGGATCGCGGCCCTTGTCCTTGTCGCCACCGGCCTTGTCGACGTCGCCGTCGTGGTCCGAGTCCTTCGGCTTGACGGGCTGCTGCGCCGCCAGATGGACGTGCGCCGCGGCCGCGGCCGCTCCGCTGATCGGATTCGTCATGTGGTGCCTTTGTCTTGCGGTCTTCCTGCCCACGACAGTCATCGGCAGGCGCTGCGTGGAGTTGCCCGGCGCCGCGGCTGGGGATTGGAGCGGGATTGACGTGTCAGCTGATCATGCGGCCTTCACCGACCAACCGCGCGAGCTCGGCTCGATCCGGGCCGTGCGTGAGGCGGTTGCACGTTGCCCGCAGCGATGATCGGGGCCGGCCCCGATGGCGCGCGCACACCGGCCTGCGAGGATCGATGCGAAGGGAGGTGCACTTTGGGAACTTTCCCGCACCAGCCGGCGCGGTCGGATCATGACCGCGCGCAGTGGTCGCGCCTCGCAATCCGGGAGACGTGGGGATCGCTCGCGATCATGGTCATGTGGATCGCGGTGTCGGTCGATGCGATCTGGGGGCCGGACATCGTGAGCTCGAGCCCCGGTGGCAACGCGACAACGGTGCCGTCGGCGGTCGCCGTGGCCCTGTTCGCGTTCCTCGGCTCGTGGATCGTCGCGCGGTACTGCTTTGGGAGCGACCACATGAGCTGACGCCCCTCGCGTGGCGGGCGATACTGCGGCCACCCGACCGCGAGGAGGATGGATGGCCGCAACCCCAGACGTACGGTCAGGGAGCGTGCGGACGGCTGACGGTCGTACGCTCGCCTACCGCGACAGCCGATCTCCCGACGGCATCCCGATCGTCTCGCACCACGGGATGCCCGGGTCGCGGCTGGAGCGCCCCGCTGACGAATTCCGCCTGCTGGCGCAGCTCCGCGTCAGGATGATCGGCTTGCACCGGGCGGGGTACGGCGGCTCGGATCCCAGTCCCGGACGCCTGGTCGTGGACGCGGCGGACGACGTGGCCGCGCTCGCGGACCCCCTCGCATCGAGACGTTCACCGGCGTGGGCCCACTCACATCGCCGAGTTCGCCGCGGCGGCCGAGTCGGAGCAGGCGCTCGCCGCCTACCTGCAGCCGATCGTGGACGAGTTCCGGCAGGACCCTGACGGCGTCCTCGACCAGATCGCGGCCGAGCTGCCCGCGGCGGACGGGGAGGTCTTCCGCCGTCCCGAGAACCGCGCCATCGCGCGCGAGCCGGTGCTCGAGGCCGTGCGCCAAGGGCCCGCGCGGGTGGATCGACGACGACCACGCCTTCGGCACCGGGTGGGGGTTCGCGCTCGCGGACGCACGCTGCGAGACGCGGCTCTGGCAGGGCGAGCTCGACGTCCTGGTGCCGCAGGCCCACCGCGCCTATCTCGCAGCCAGGTTGCCCCACGGCCCGCCTCGACCTCATCCCCGGCGCCGGGCACGCGCTCGACGACCACTGGCCGGCCATCCTCGCCCGGGTGGCGGGCGGCGAGCGCTGATCAGAGCGGCGGCCGCGAAACGTAGTACCGCGGCCCGCCGCGCCACCGCAGCGCGACGAGGAGATGGGTGCCGGTGCGCGCGGCGAGGCGGCGGCAGCGCACCGCCCGGATCGCGTTGATCAGGCCGAGCCCCATCACGAGCCCGATCCCGTCCGGTGAGACACCCCCAACCCAGCCGATCCCGAGGATGACCCCAACTCCGGACACGCCCACGGCGATCGCCCCCGGGAGGTAGCCGGCGAGCGTCTGGCGGTGCGCCAATGGCGCCACCTCCGGCGCCCGCTCCGCGATCTTCTCCGGCGGCGACACGGTCCTCATCACCAGATCGAGGCCCATCGCGAGCACGGCCGCGACGCAGAAGCCCACCACGAGCCTGGGCGCCGACCAGTGCCCTGCGACCATCACCGCCGCGAGCGCCGCGAGCGCCGAGCCGACCAGCACGCCGGCATGAGTCGCGAAGCGGACATCCGCGGCGATGATGGGGGCGTCCTGCAGATCGGGCGGCGCGCTCAGTGGAGCGCAGACGATAGCAACAGGGCGGCAGGTGCCGGAACTGGGCGGCTCAGGCTGCCGAGGCGCGGCCCTCGTCGAGCCGGTAGGCCCAGAAGAGCACCGTCAGCTGCATCACCGCGCCGATCGCGTCGGCGACGATCAGCGGAGTGTTACCGAGGGCGAGGCCGTACATGAACCAGATCATGTAGCCGCCCGCGCCGATCATGACGTAGCTGCGCGAGAGGCTCTCCGAGGAGCCGGCCCGGCGCATGCGCAGGATCTGGAGCGAGGGCGAGAGCGACGAGATGACGCCGTAGACGGCGGCGATCAGCGCGAGCTGGTTCGTGAAGCTGGTGAGCATGGTTCCCGGTTCGTGTCGATGAGGGCGGACGCTGTCGTGTCTTCCTCTATGAGATCGGCAGGATCCCGGATGTTTCAATGGTGTCTGCACTCACCACAACGCAAACTCAACAATCGCCACCCAAAGATGGTGGATGTGTTCGGCATTGCACGCGCCGCCTTGACTGTCGATCAGGTCGGTGCTTCTCCTGGCGGCCCTGGTGCCTCGGCGGTTCGCGCCGCACGTGAAGGGCACAGCGGCGCCGCTCGGGAACTGACAGCGACCGCGTCCGGCACGAGGGGCGGCCTCACGCCTCGCCGTCGAGCCACGTGGTCTCGGTGCGCCCGGCCGGGCTGATGCTCGTCATGCGCAGCCTGCCTGGGCCGGTGTTCGTGAACCGGTGCGGTCGCCCGGCGGGCGCGATCACGATGTCGCCCGGCGCGGCCACGATCCGGTCGCCGTCGACGCAGAACGTGGCCTCGCCCTCATGCACGATGAACACCTCGGCGTACGGATGGGCGTGGAGCGACGGCCCGAGGCCTGGGGTCGAGTCGACCACGAACGCCGAGACACCGACGCCGTGCTCCTCGCCTTCGAAGAGACACGCCGTCGGGCTCACACGCGGCACCTCGCCTGCCCGGATGATCGGCACGACGGCCACGATACCGCGACCGGGCGCCCGCCATCGATGACCGCCGCTTCCCGTTCTTGATCGACCTCTACGTCGACGGTCCGGCGGCCCGGGCGCGGGCCTCGGCTTGACGAGCACCTGCCCAATGCGGTCAACTGCGCCGTGCGCCTGCTCCCATCCGAGCGCGACCGCCTGGCGGTGTTCCTGGCCGCCGAGCTGGCGCGGCGGCGCCGCGCCCGCGGCCTGCGCCTGAGCCAGGCCGAGGCGGTCGCCCTGATCGCCGACGAGACGATGGAGCTCGCCCGCGACGGCCTCACCTATGCCGAGGTCGAGCGGCGCGCCTATGCGGTGCTCGGTGCGGCCGACGTGCAGGACGGCGTCGCGGAGCTGGTCGACCGGATCGAGATCGAGCCCCTCTTCGCCGACGGCCCGCGGCTGGTCGTGCTCATCGAGCCTGTCGTGCGCGCCGCACCGCCCGACCTGACCGCCGGGCCCGGGCTCGAGTGGCTGCCGGCGGAGGTCGAGCTCGAAGTCGAGAACCTCGCGCCGGTCATGATCGCCGTCACGTCGCATTTCCACTTCTTCGAGACGAACCGGGCTCTGCGCTTCGACCGCCGCGCGGCGTGGGGCCTGCACCTGGCCGTGGTCCCGGGAGTCAAGGTCGTGTTCCCCCCGGGCGAGCAGCGGACGGTGCGGCTCCTGCCCTTCGGCGGTGCCCGTGTGATCCGCGGCCATGGCGGTCTGGTGGATGGGCGGCTGGACGCGGCGGGGGCGCTCGAGGCGGCGCTCGCGCTCGCCCGTGAGCGAGGGTACGCCGATGCCGGGGAGTGACCGCATCCGCCTCGGCGACGGCGACCTCTGGGTGACACCGGAGGGCGACGACGCCTCGGGGCCGGACGAGATCGTGCCGGGCTGGGGCGGCAACCATCGCGACGGCCTGGGCGTGCGGGCCGAGCGCGGCGGCGTCGACATCGCCGTGGTCGGCGGCCTCCTGCTCGACCCGGCAATTGGCATCCGGCGAACGTCGATCGGCATCCGGGCCGGGCGCGTCTGTGCCATCGGCCGGGCCGGCAACCCGGACACGATGGACGGCATCGAAGTCGTCCTCGACGCTCAGACCGCGCTCATCGACGCCCGCGGCACGATCGTCACGCCCGGGGCAGTCGACTCCCACATGCACTGGCTCTCGCCCCAGATCGCCGCCGCCGCCCTGGCTGGCGGCGTGACGACGTTCGTCGCCCAGGACTTCGGACCCGTCTGGAACCTCGGCGCGAACCCGGCCGCGTGCCTGGCGATCGCATGGGCGGCGCTCGAGGGAGTGCCGCTGAACGTCGCGTTCCTGGTGCGCGCATCCTCGTCGCGGCCCGAGGGCGTCGAGGAGTCGCTGGTCGCGGGCGGCGCGGGGCTCAAGATCCACGAAGACGTCGCCGCCGGCCCCGAGCAGCTGCGCTGCGCGCTCGACGTGGCCGATCATAACGACGTCCAGCTCGCGATCCACACCGACGGCCTGAACGAAGCCCTGCTCGCGGGCGACACCGCCCGCGTGCTCGCCGGCCGGACGGTGCACCTGTACCACATCGAGGGCGTCGGCGGCGGCCACGCACCCGACCTGCTCGCGCTCGCAGGCCGGGAGCGCCTGCTCACGTCGTCCACGAACCCGACCGTGCCGTTCGGGGTCGGAGCCGAGGCCGAGCACCTGGCGATGGTCGCCGCCGTGCACCTGCTCGAGCCGGGGACGCGTGCGGGTGACGCCGCCATCTTGCGGGAGCGGGTGCGTCCCTGGACGATGGCGGCCGAGAGCGTCCTGCACGACCTCGGGGTGATCCCGATGCTCTCGTCCGACTCCCAGGGGATGGGCCGGGTGGGTGAGACCGTGCGGCGAGCCTTCCAGTGCGCCGCCGTGATGAAGGCGCAGCGCGGGGGCGGCCCAGGCCCGGCCGACAACGAACGCGTCCTGCGCTACCTGGCCAAGGTCACGATCAACCCCGCGATCACGCACGGCCTCGCGGCCGAGGTGGGCTCGCTGCAGCCGGGCCGCCTGGCCGATCTGGTGCTGTGGCGGCCGGGGCTCTTCCCGGTCCGCCCCGAGCTCGTGCTCAAGGCAGGCATGCCGGCCTGGGGCGCGTCGGGCGCCGGCGGTGCATCGACGATGATGGTCGAGCCCGTGCGCACCGGCGCGCAGATCGCGGCCACGGGCGCGGCGCCGGCCCGCGTCTCGCTGGCCTTCCTTGCGGGGTCGGCGATGGCCGCCGACCTCCCCACCACCCGCGCGCGCGCCGCGGTGGCGGAATGCCGCGACCTGGGGGCCGCAGACATGGTGCGCAACGACCGCACCGGCGAGATCGTCGTCGATCCGGCCGCACGCACCGTCAGCCTCGACGGGGAACCGCTCACGTGCTCGCCCGCGACCGACGTCCCCTACTCGGGTCGCCACCTGCTGTAGTGTCGCCGTGATGAGGGTCGCCGACGCCGACGTCCAGCGGATCGAGGTCACAGGCGGCGGCGTGTGGTCGGCCCGGCTGGGCCCGCGGGACGGCATGCCCGTGCTGATCCTGCACGGCGGCCCCGGAGCAGCGTCCTACTACATGGAGCCGCTCGCCGAGCGGCTCTCGGAGCACCGCCCGGTCGTGGTGTACGACCAGCTCGGGTGCGGCCGCTCCGACCGCCCCGACGATCCCGCGCTGTGGACCGTCGACCGCGCCGTCGAGGAGCTCGACCAGGTGCGGGCCGCGCTCGGCTTTGATCGCTGCCACCTGCTCGGCCAGTCCTGGGGCGGATGGCTCGCGATCGAGTACATGGCGGGCGGCCCGGCCGGGATCGAGCGGCTCGTGCTCGCGAGCACGTCGGCCAGCATCCCCCAGTTCATGGCCGGTGCGCGGGAGCTGATCGAAGCGCTGCCCGAGCCCCACCGCTCGGTCCTGATCGACCTGGGGGCGAAGGGCGAGTATGACGATCCCGACTACCAGGAGGCCGTCCTCGAGTTCTACCGGCGCCACCTGTGCCGGCTCGACCCGTGGCCGGAGGCGATGGTGCGCTCGGGTGAGCAGATGGACGGAAACCAGGTCTACCTGACCATGAACGGCCCCACCGAGTTCGACGTCATCGGCCGCCTGCGCGACTGGGACCGCACCGCCGACCTGGGCCGCATCGACGTGCCGACGCTCGTCACCTGCGGCCGCTACGACGAGATCACCCCGGCCTGCTCCGAGACCATCACGCAGGGCATCCCGGGCGCGCGCATGCACGTGTTCGAGCAGAGCGCGCACTGCGCGCACCTCGAGGAGCCCGAGGCGTATGCCGCGCTCGTCGAGGCGTTCCTCTCGGCGTAGCCGCACCTGCCTCGAAAGGGTGGGCCTGGCCGGCGCCGGTCGCGCCGCAGGCACGGGCCGCGTATGGTGAAGTCATGGCCCAGACGTCGATACCGGACGCCGCAGCGCCGGCCGCCCCCGGCCGCGCCGGGCGGCTGCTTCTGGCTGCGGCCGCATGCACGACGCTGTACCTGGCCGCGACGGTCTCGGCCTACCTGCTCTCGGAGCTGGGTGGCCGGCGGACGCTGCCCGGCGCCCTGGCGGGGATGGCCGCGATCGCCGCGCTCTCGGTCGCCATCGTCCGGCTGTCGGCGCGGCTCGCCTATCCCGAAGGCGGGATCCCGGGGGCGATCGTCGGCCGGGCCCGCTCGCTGCGGGTCGGATCGGCGGTGGCGGCGCAGATCGGCTTCCTGCTCCTGCTCGCGCCGCTCCTGACCGTGATCGGCAACGCTCTCGGCTTCCATGGGACCACGAACCTCGCCCTTCATCACCGGCCGGCGACGGTCGTGCTCCTGCTCACGTGGATCGCGGTCGTGATCGCCCCGTGGATGGAGGAGATCTCGATGCGCGGCTTCCTGCTCTCTGGACTGTGGGCGCGCCTCGGGTTCTGGCCGGCCGCCGTCGCCTCGTCGCTCGTCTGGGCCGGGCTGCACGGGGTCTCGGGCGTGCTCGTGCCGTTCACCGTCGAGGGCATCGTGCTGTGCTGGATCCGGCGGCGCACGGGATCGACCCGCACCGGCATCGCCCTGCATGCGTCCCAGAACGTCGTCGCCTCGCTCGCGTCCGGTGCCGGGCTGCTCGTGCTCCCAGCCGCCGCCGCCGTCGTCGTCAGCCTGCTCGCGACCCGCGAGTGGGCGCCGAACGCGACGGCCGCGACGGTCTCGCGCCTGCTCGACCGGGGGGCGAGGGCCGCGGACGCAGTGGCCGCGCGGGTCACGCCCGCCGGCTCGCGGCCGGCGGTCTGGATCGGCGCCGGAGTCGCCCTGACGGCTGGGCTCGTCCTCGAGGCCGCCTCGCTCGAGCTCGACCTCGGCGGCGGCCCGGTGCTCACGGCCGGCCGGCTCGTGATCGTCGCGCTCTCGCTGCCCGCGCTCGGCTGGCTGCTGCTGAGCGCCCGCGGTGCCTGGCGCGCGCCGGCGGCGGGATGCCTCGCGGGCGCGGTCGGCTGCCTGCTCGTCATCGCCGCCCGCACCGGGATCCTGCTCGACGACGCCACCCTCGTGCCGCTCGTCGGCCTCGGCTACACGCTGGTCGGGCTCGGGCTGCTCGGGCTGGCAACGGCGGCGATCGACGTCCGCGCCCGCGCCGGCGCGGCAGCCGCGGGACTGTTGCTCGCGGCGACGCTCACGCCGGTGCCATACGTGATCACGTCGCCGCGGAGCATGGTCGACCAGTCGCTTGTGACGTCGCTCGCGGCGGCCGCAGCGCTCATCTCGATCGGGCTCAGCCTGCGCCGCCCGGCGGCGCCGTGGCCCGCACGCACGGGCCGGCAGCCGGGGACGGTTCCAGTCGGGGAGCGCCTCTCAGCTCTCCGATGATCTAATCGTCGGCGATGTCCACGTCGCGCTGGTCGATCCGCTCGCGCGAGGCGCACACCCGCACGGGCGGCTTGCGGGCGGTCGAGATCGTGGCCGCCGTGGCGCTCGTTGCACTCGCAGGCCGCCGGCTGGAGGGGTGCCGGCGGCCGCGAGCGTACGCGGTGGGAATGCAGCCCGGAGGCGCTCCCCCACCGGGGAGGGGCGCGGTCTTACGCCGTCGGTAGGGGGTGGAGCCGACGGTCTTCGGCGCGCGCCGGCCGAAGATCGAGTTGAGCGTGTTTTCGGGGTTTCGCAGCGCTCCGCCGATCGCAAGGATCGCGAGGCCGAAGCCGGAGAGCAAGAGCGCCACGTGGCTCGCCATGAACGCCGAGTTGAGCGCGGTCGTCAGCGCCGTCTCGGTGACCCACACGTTGCGGGCGCCGTTGGAGACGGGCTGCTTGGTGGTGGGATCGACCGAGCGGGCTTCTGGCGACGAGCCCGCCGATCCCCAAGACCTTCCGCATCGCGAACTCCCTTTCATCTCGACGGCCATCCGACCGTTTTGTGTCGCCGCGAGTGGCTGTGGGACCACGCCGGGCAACTCGATCGCCGGCCGCGGAGGCTGGGGCAGGCGGGGATTCCGTCCTGACTGCTCAAGGCGGATCGCGTGCGGAGCCGGGATCGAAGTCTGGCTCCACAGACGGGCGCGTCGATGCCCTCGACGCCGCGGTGGAGAGTCTAGCGCGATTCTGCACAAGCGCGCAAGGACACGTTTTTGCGCGCTAGAGTTTCCTCGGTGACAACGGGCAACGAGCACGCTGCTCACCTGCGCGTCCTGATCGCGAACGAGAAGCTCGAGCGGCTCGAGCGCCTTGCTCCGGTTGTGGCCGAGCTCGGGCACGAGGTGATCGCACAGGAGATCTCCGCAGCGGAGGTCGGCGCCGTGACGGCGCGAGAGCGGCCCGATGTCGCCCTGGTCGGCCTCGGCCTCGATTCCCAGCACGCGCTCGACCTGATCGGCGAGATCGTCCACGAGGCCACGTGCCCGGTCATCGCCGTGCTGTCGGCGAGGGATCCGGCCTATATCCGCGAGGCGGCCAGGCGCGGCATCTTCGCCTACATCGTTGAGAGCGACGCCGAGGATCTGCAGAGCGCGATCGACATCACGCTGCAGCGCTTCGCCGAGTTCCACAGCCTGCAGGGGGCGTTCGGCCGCCGGGCGGTGATCGAGCAGGCGAAGGGGATCATGATGGCCCGCCATGGAGTCGATGCCGACGGGGCGTTCGGGATGTTGCGCGAGCACTCCCAGCACACCGGCCGCAAGGTGGCCGACGTCGCCCAGGCGATCGTCGACAGCCACCAGCTGCTCGTGCCGTCGGCACCCGAGTAACGCCGCCGGCCGCCCTTCCGACCGGCCTACCCCGCGAGCAGGTCGCGGCGCGCGAACCGCTCCAGCGCGGCCCCTGCGGCAAGGGCGGCGAGCACGAGCATGACCGCTGTGCCGCGGCGGTCGACCGCCACCAACGGCACCTGGGTGACATGATGAAACGGCGAGATCGTGAGCAGCCACGCCGGCGCACTCACGAGCGCCCCGACGAGCTCCCACAGGAACGAGACCGCCACCAGCGCGAGCGCCGCTCCCGAGCTCGGACGCGGCACCCACGCGAACAGGAGCGCGCCGAGCGCCAGGAAGAGCAGCGCCGCGGCGATGCAGTTCGCGCCCGCCGCGACCATGTCGGCAAAGGACACGTCGCCGTTCGTGACCACCGCCCCCGCCCACGCCAGCACGCCCACGGCGAGCGAGAGGGCAACGGTCGTGCCCGCGGCGAGCGCCAGCCGCCCTCCCAGCCAGGTGCGCCGGGCGACCGGCAGCGCGAACAGCGTCTCGAGCCGTCCGGAGGATTCCTCGTCGCGCAGGCCGCCGATGCGGCTCGCCGCGTAGAGCGCGACCACCAGCGCGAACAGGGCGAACACCGCCGCCAGATAGCCGGTCGCCGTGCCGATCGCCAGGCCGTACGTGTGGATCGAGACCTTGCGGATCTCCTCCGCGACGCTGTGGGCAAACGCGCCGAGAGCGAAGGCGAACAGTCCGGTCGCGCCGAGCCAGCCGAGCAGCCCCGGCAGCTCTGACCGCGCCGCGGCCTGCGTGGGTGAGCCGAGCAGCGCCATCCGCGAGCGCGCGGGCCCGTGCGCTCTGATGAGGCTCGAGTCGAGGTCGCGCACCCGGGCGACGGCGAGCGCGGCCCCTGCGACGACGACTGTCACCACGACGAAGAGGAGCAGCACGGCCGGACGGGCGCCCGTCACGGGCCGCAACTGCTCGTCCCATCCGATCGGCGTCGCCCACCGCAGCCAGCCGATGCCATGGCCGATGTCGGCGGCGATCCGCAGGAACAGGGCGACGGCCAGCACCGCGCCCGCCCCCGCCTGGGCGGCGCGGCGGGTCGGCGCCAGCTGGGAAGCGAGCGCTCCCAGCGCGGCGAACACGAGTGCCGGCCCCACGCTGCCGGCGGCGACGAGCAGGGACTCGCCGCCCGTCATGTCGCCCGGAAGCGTCGCCGACGCGAGCAGGACGGCGGCAGTCACGGCATACAGGAACGCGCACTCGAGCACGAGCGCGGCAAGCACCGCCGCGAGCGCTCCGCCACGGCCGATCGCGCCTGCCAGGATCAGCTCGAAGCAGCCCGCCTCCTCCTCGGCCCGCAGCGCCCGCACCGCCGCGAACACCATCCACGCCGACCCGAGGATGCCGATCATGCCCATCGCCCGGAACTCGACGTAGCCGCCGACGCTCGCGAGGTCGTGCGGGATCCCGTAGAACAGGCGCAGGGCGATGTTGTCGGAGAAGGCGCGCGCGAACTCCGCGCGCGAGGCCCGGGTCGGATAGGCCTGGCGATAACCGACCACATTCGCGAGCCCATAGAGCGCCGCGATCGTCGTCATGACTCCCATCCGCACCCGCTCGCCGCGGATCGCGTGCAGCGTGACCGCGCTAGCCGGTGACCGTGACATCGTCGGCGGCCCGGTCATACCGCGAGAGGAACACCTCCTCGAGCGTCGGCTCGCGGCTGACCAGCGAGACGACGCCGGTGCCCGCCAGCCGGTCGAGCAGCGGCCCGACCGGGCCGTGGACGTCGAAGCGCAGGCCGCTCGCGCCCACCGCGGTGACCGTCACCCCGTCGGGCGGCTCAATCGACGGGGGAGCGCCCTCGTACGTCGCCTGGACGACGTGCGCGGACAGGTGCCGCAGCTCGGCCAGCGTGCCCTCCTCTACCAGGCGCCCCTCGCGCAGGATGCCGACGCGGTCGCAAAGGGCCTCGACCTCGCTCAGGATGTGCGACGAGAGGAACACGGTCTGGCCGGCGGTGCGAGCCTCGGCCACCGTGTCGCGGAAGGCCGCCTCCATCAGCGGATCGAGCCCGCTCGTCGGCTCGTCCAGAACGAGCAGGTCGGCGCGGGCGGAGAAGGCCGCGATCAGCTGGATCTTCTGGCGGTTGCCCTTCGAGTACTCGCGCACCTTCTTGGCCGGGTCGAAGTCGAACCGCCGCATCAGCGTCCGCCGGTAGGCCTCGTCCACGCCGCCGCGCAGCCGGGCCAGGAACTCGAGGCACTCGAGCCCTGTGAGCGCCGGCCACAGCATCGGCTCGCCGGCGACGAAAGCGATCCGGCGGTGCGCCGTCACCGGATCGCTCCACGCGTCCACGCCGAAGACGGCCGCGCTCCCGGCCGTCGGCCGCTGGAGGCCGAGCACGAGCCGGATCGTCGTCGTCTTGCCCGCGCCGTTGGGCCCCAGATAGCCGTACACCTCGCCGGCGCCGATGGCGAGGTCGAGGCCCTCGAGCGCGACGGTGGCTCCGTAGCGCTTGCCGAGCCCCGCCGCCCGGATGGCCACATCGTCGTCGTGCCGGGACCCCGCGGCCATGCTCAGCAGACTACTGCCTCGTGTCCCGCCCAAGACCCGCTCGCTCGCGCGTGCGCGCGGAGGGCTAAGCGGCGTGCACCCGGTCGAGTGCGAGCTCGTCGGGGCCGTAGAAGCGCTCGGCGACGGGCCGAGCCGTGTGGATCACCGCGGCGGCCTCGGCGGGCGGGAGCCGGTCGCGCCACGCCCAGGCGTTGGCCCGGCTCTCCATCGGCTGGAAAGCCGTCTTCGCCATCCCGACCCTGCCCCAGGGGTTGCGGCGGGCGCCCGGGCCGGCCATGCTGCCCGCCTCGACGGCCTTCTGGGCGCGCTCGTCGAACGGGAGGTCGAGCCGCTCGTAGAGGTCGCGGAAACCGGCCACCGGGCTGGTGGCCAGATCCTCGTAGCGCACGACGATGAACTCCGGGTGGCGATCGATCTGCTGCGCGATCGCGGAATGGATCGCAAGCCACAGCAGGGCGCCGTGGGCGATCGGATCGAGCGGCTGTCCTGCGGCCAGCTCGAGCTCGGCGGCGTAGGCGCTCAGGTAGCGGTCGACGAGCTCGGGCTGGGAGGCGATGTCGGGCAGGTTGTCGCTCCAGCCGGTGCCGATCCGCTTCAGGCTCGACACGATCCCGGCCGGGTGGCGCACGAGCATGACGACGCGGCAGTCGAGCCGCTCGGCCAGCCACTCCGCCGCGAAGACCATGTACGGATCGTCGATCAGGGGGCGCAGACCGCGGGCGCGGCCGTACGTGAAGGCTGTCATGTACTTGGCGGCCTTCGCCAGGTCATAGACGCCCCGGTTCGTGCGCAGCTCGGCCGGGAGGTCGTAGCGCAGCTGCAGCATGTCCCTGAACCCGGGCAGGTACTCGCCCTCGTTGTGTGGGCCGACGTACTGGTATGCCCGCGGCGGCGGCACGCGCAGGATGCCGGGGGTGAGCCCGGGAGGGTGGCGGCGGTTGAACGGCTCGTTCACGTGCACGACGTCGCCGCCGCCCTCGATCATCTTGGCGACCCAGCTCCCGCCGGAGCGGTGCATGCCGGTGATCAGAATCGGTGACCTCATGCGCCCAGTACGTCCTTCATGCTCGCCTCCATCGGCCTCGGGACGCGGTGACATTAGAGCGCCCAGGTTGCTCGTCCATTGGACACGCTCTTCCAGATTCAGTCAACCCGCGCCGGGCTTGGCGGCGGACCCAGCGTGGGGTAGGCTGTCAACCGTCCCGGGGCAAGTTCGGCGGCATGGTAGCGGGACAGGGCACGAAGGGGGTAGCGACCGATGGGTGTCAGTCCAACCCGGTTTGCCGTGATCGTCTCGGCGGTCATGGCATGCCTCATGCTCGGCCTCCTCGTGGGCGTGCGGGCGGGCACGAGCCAGTCAAGCCACGTGCTGCAGGTGCAGACCGTGACGACCACCGCCGGGGGCCAGGTCGACGCCGCCGCGCACACGGTCACCGAGACGGTCACGGACACCGTCACGACGACCCTGCCGGACCACACCGTCACCGTCCTCGAGACGGTTACCGCGCCCGCCACGGCGCCTCCCGGACCCGCGGCGCACAGGCCGGGGCCGAAGCCCGGCCACGGACACCACCACGGCCCCGGGCATGGTCACGGCCCCAGGCCCGGGGACGGGCCCGGCCACGACGGCGGTGGCGACGGCGGCGACGGGCCGGGTCCCGGCCCGGGCGGTTGACGCCCACGCCCGCCGTTCCATAGAGTGCTCGCGCCGCCGCTCCCCGGCGACGGCGAAGCCGCATTCGAGGAGGTTTCGCATGGGCCAGAGCGCGATCCGGGGGCGCATCGTCACGATGGACGCCGCAGGCACCGTGCTCGCCGATGGCGTCGCCTACATCGCGGATGCGACCATCGCCGCCGTGCTCCCGGCCGATCAGGCGCCGCCGGCCGGGTTCGAGCACGCCCCCCGGGTGCGGGTCGGCGGCACCGTCTACCCGGGCCTGATCGAGCTGCACAACCACCTGAGCTACAACTGCCTGCAGCTCTGGCAAGTGCCGCGCCCGTTCGGCAACCGCGGCCAGTGGTCGGCCGGGCCAGACTACCGCCGCCTGATCAGCGGCCCGATGCAGGTGATCGGCAAGACGCCCGACCTCGTCGCGCCGCTCGTGCGCTACGTCGAGGCCAAGTGCCTCGTCGCCGGGGTCACGACCAGCCAGGGCATCGCCCTCTACAGCGACGCCGGCATCCGCCGCTTCTACAAGGGCGTCGTGCGCAACGTCGAGGAGCCGGACGACGCCGCCCTGCCCGCGGCGGCGAGCCGCATCCCCGACGTCGCCGCCGCGGACGTGACCCGGTTCGCGGCCGAGCTCGAGCGCGACCGCCGGCTGCTGCTGCACCTCGCCGAGGGCACCGACGACCCCGCCCGGCGCCACTTCCTCGACCTGCAGCTCCCCGACGGCAGCTGGGCGCTCTCGGACCACCTGATCGGAATCCACAGCGTCGGCCTGCACTCCGAGGACATCCCGATCCTCGCCGCGCACGGCGCCGGGATGGTGTGGTCGCCGCTCTCAAACCTGCTGCTCTACGGCGGCACCGCCAGGATCGCCGAGATGAAGGCCGCGGGCGTGCGCATCGGTCTCGGCTCCGACTGGTCGCCGTCGGGCAGCAAGAACCTGCTCGGGGAGCTCAAGGTCGCCCGGCTCTACAGCGCGAACGCGGCGCAGGGGCCGATCTTCACCGACCGCGAGCTCGTGGCGATGGCGACGTCGACGGCGGCGCAGATGCTCGGCTGGGACGGGGCGATCGGTTCGCTCGAGGCCGGCAAGCGGGCCGACCTGATCGCCGTCGGCGGCGCGACGGCCGATCCCTACAGCGGCCTGATCGACGCCACGGAGCGCGACCTCGTGCTGGTGATGATCGGCGGAGTCGCCTGCGCCGGCCAGCCGCACCTGGTCGCGCCGTACACGCAGAACGGCGAGCCGGTCACGATCGGGGGCCGCGTGCGCATGCTCAACTTCGACCTGGCCGGGGCCGATCCCGATGTGGCGCTCGTCAGCCTGGCAGACGCGCGGTCGCGGCTCGAAGATGCCCTCGCCAATCTGCCCGAGCTGGCCCGCGCGCTCGAGCCCCAGGTCGTC
>DASXOR010000008.1:0-22436 GCA_036494095.1 Gaiellales bacterium
GTGGCGCTGGTGGGGGCGGGCGCCGGGGTGGCGCCCGACCCCAGCGAGAGCCGCTAGTCGCCCGAGGCCAGGCCGGCCTCGATCTCCTCGAGCTCCGCCTCCGAGCCCATCCGCACCGGGCCCTTGAACCAGTTCTTCGCAGACAGGATCCACCATCCGCCGAAGAGGATGAACGCTCCGCCGACCGTCAGCGGGGCGTAGTTCACGTCGGCCCAGTTGACGTTCACGAGGAAGTGGTTCGTGCCGGCCACGGCCGAGTTCCCGGGGATGCCGTCGGGGAACAGCGGCAGCAGGAACAGGATGCAGATCAGCACGATCCAGATGATTGCGAGCGGGTCGATCCACTTGTAGTGGTTGCCCAGGTGCCAGGCGCCGCGCTCGAAGTTTTCCTTGGCGCGGAAGCGCAGGTAGATGGGCAGCACGAACGCGATGTAGAGGCCGATCACGGCGATCGACGTCCCCACCGCGTATCCGATGACCGGGTTCTTCAGCGTCGGCAGCATCAGCGCCCAGGCCAGCACGCAGATCGCCCACACCGAGTTCACCGGCACCCGCTCGCGGGGCGACACCTTGCGCCACAGCTGGTGTCCGGGGATGGCACGGTCACGCGAGAACGCGAACATCATCCGCGACGCCGAGGTCACCGACGCAAGCCCGCAGAAGAACTGGGCTGCGCACGCGATCACGAGCAGGAATTCGGCCCACTTGGTGCTCATCGAGTTCTGCCAGATGTACTGCACCGCGAACCCGTACTGGGACGCGCTGTTGGCGATCGGGCCGGGGATCGCGAACGTGACGGCCACGAGCAGAATGAACCCGAAGATCACAGAGACGACGACCGACATGACCATGCCGATGGCGGCCGAGCGAGAGGCGTTCTGGGTCTCCTCGCTCATGTGCGCCGAGGCGTCGTATCCCGTGATCGTGTACTGCGCCATCAGTAACCCGATCCCGAACACGAACCAGAACACGGGACTCGAGAAGCCGTGGCCCGAGAAGCCCGAGAAGTTCTCGGTGTCGGTGAAGACGAAGCTGACCGACTTGTGGTGGTCGGGCACGACGATCAGGACGAGCACGATCACGAGCACGCCCGCCATGTGCCACCAGGCCGAGATGTTGTTGATCATGGCCAGCAGGCGGACGCCGAAGGTGTTGATCAAGCCGTGCAGGGCGATGATCACGGTGTAGACGAGGAAGACGTGTTCCTTGCTCAGCGAGAAGCTGAACCACAGGTTCAAGAGCGACGAGATGAAGGTCGCCGCACCGAAGTCGATCGCCGCCGTGACGGCGACCTGGCCGACGAAGTTGAACCAGCCTGTGAACCACCCCCAGCCGGGGCCGCCGAGGCGCGATGACCAGAAGTACAGGCCGCCCGCGGTCGGGTATGTCGAGGCGATCTCGCCCATGGCGAGCGCCACGAGCGTGCAGAAGCTGCCGACGATCAGCCACCCCCAGGTGACCGCGACGGGGCCGCCCCAGCCGATCGCGATGTAGTACGACGTGAGGCAGCCGGCGAGGATCGAGATGATGGTGAACGAGATCGCGAAGTTCGAGAACCCGCCCCAACCGCGCAGCAGCTCCTGTGCGTAGCCGAGCTTGTGCAGCATCTGCTCGTCTTCGGACAGGTGATGGGACGCGGTGGGAGGCGCCCCTCCGGCTCCCGGATCGGTGCTCATACGCCCTCCTTTAGGCGTCGTTGTCGCGTCCGACACTAGACCCTGGGCCGGTCGGAGTAAAGGCCGCGGTTACGACTGGTCTAGACCACCCTCAGGCGGCGCTGCGGGCGCGCTCTGCGGCGAGCGAGGCGAAGCGCTCGGCCATGCCCTGGCCGATGGCGACGTGCGCGTCGAGGTGGGCATCGAGCTCGGCCAGGTAGCGCTCCTCGGTGTAGCCGGCCTGCTCCAGCTCCGGCTTGCCCCACCGCATCCAGTTCAGCAGGATGTCGCGGGTGACCTCGATGTGAAACTGCGTCCCCCAGGCCGCCTCGCCCAGGCGAAAGGCCTGCAAACAGGCCGAATTCCGGGCCAGCTCGACCGCCCCGGGGGGCAGGTCGCAGGCGTAGTGGTGCCACTGCATCGCCATGAACGTCTCCGGCACGTCGGCGAGCACCGGGTCGGAAGCGGCGGTCGCGTTGGCATGCACCTGCACCCAGCCGACCTCGGAGGGGTCGCTGCGGTGCACGCCTCCGCCCGCGGCCTTCGTGAGCAGCTGGGCGCCCAGGCACAGGCCGATCACCGGGACCCCGTCGGCGAGCGCCTCGCGCAGGAGGTCGATCTCCTCGTCGATCCACGGGAAGACGTCGCTCTCGTGGGTGTTCGCGGTGCCTCCGCACGAGATCACGGCGTCGTAGCCCGAGAGGGTCTTCGGCAGCTCGTGCTGGGCGACGTCGACCGCGTCGATGCGGAAGCCGTGCAGGCGCAGCGGCGCCAGGAAGAGGCCGCCGGGGCCGCTGGGCTCGTTCACGATGTGCAGCGCGCGCATGTCAGCTCCCCTCGACGATCTTGGCGGCTTCGCGATACGGCGCCTGCTCGCGCCGGATCAGATCGGGATTCGTGCCGCGGGCGTGCGCGAGCTCGAGCGTCAGGAGCTGCAGCGGGACGGCCGCCCCGAGCAGCGCCGCGGCGACCGCAGGCAGGTCGTCGGCGGCCGGCGCGGGCACGATGCCGGCGGGTGCCAGTTCGGCCAGATCGGGATCGGTGGTGATCGCGGCGCATGCGATCCCGATGCGCGTACACGCCTGCAGCGCCACCCGCGCGCGGGCGGTGCGCCGGGCCGAGGCGCGGCGGTCGCACAGGACGAGCACGACGCCGGTGTCGGGGCCGGTCGCGGGCAGGTGCCCGTGGAGCAGCGTCTCGAGGTCGCGCATCGCGGTCGGCAGGTGGCATGCCTCCTCGATCTTGAGCACGAGCTCGCGCGCGCTCGTGCGGTCGGCGCCGCCGCCGACGATCAGGAGCCGGCTGCAGCCGTGCAGGTTCCTGGCTGCGGTCGCGGCCGCCGCCCGCGACTCGAGCCCGGCCGCGACCGTCCGCCCGGCCGCGGCGGCGTCGGCGGGCGCGCCCGACGCGGCTGCGGCCAGGGCCAGCCCGGCGCAGAGCGGCGAGAGGTAGCCCACGGTGTGGCACCACGAGCGATCGACGAACGGCGTCGCCAGCACCGCGTCGGCGTGCCGGGTCGACTCCGACTCGGGCCGGGCCGTGATCAGCCCCGTCGCCGAGCCGGTGGCCCGCGCCGCCTGCAGCGCCTGCACCGTCGCCCACGTGCCGCCCTCGTGCGAGACGCCGATGACCGCGCCGCCGCGCTGCGGTTCGCAGTAGGCCTCAAACGCGCCGCGTGAGACCGCCGCGACCCCCGCCTCGCGCAGCATCTCGGCGACCCCCAGCGAGCCATGCTCGCTCGTACCGCAGCCGACGACCGCAAGCGGGCCCTCGCCGCGGGCGAGCAGGGCCAGGGCGGCGGGGTCGGCGCCGTCGCCCCCCGCGACGATCCGCTCGGCCAGCGCCGGCTCGGCCTCGATCATCTCCTGCATCACCCATGGCGGCGCATCGCGCAGCTCGGGGAAGTGGTCGGGGTCGTACCAGTCGTTCGTCATGTCGCCTCCGCCGGCTCGAGCCTGCCGCCCAGGTGCTCGGCCAGGAACTCCTCGGCAGCGGCATGGAATTTGAGGTTGTTCTCGGGCTTGCGGAAGCCGTGGCCCTCGTCGGGGAAGACCATGTAGCGGTGGGGGATACCGCGCTCCTGCATGGCCGCGACGATCTGCTCGGACTCCTCCTTCTTCACGCGCGGGTCGTTCGCGCCCTGGGCGATCAGCATCGGGATGCGGATCTGGTCGACCCGCGAGAGCGGCGAGCGCGACCACAGGAAGTCGGCCTCGGTGTCGGGGTTTCCGACCCGCCGGTGGAACTGAGCGACGAGCGGCGCCCAGTACGGCGGGATGCTGCGGATCAGCGTGCGCAGGTCGGACGGGCCGACGACGTCGATCGCGCAGCGGAACGCATCCGGCGAGAACGTGGCGCCGACGAGCGCGGCGTAGCCGCCGTAGGAGCCGCCGTAGATCGCGATCCGATCGGGGTCGGCGTGGCCCTGCCCGGTGACCCAGGCAACGGCATCCAGCAGGTCGTCGTGCATGCGCGCGCCCCACTCGCGGTCGCCTGCGTTCAGGAAGTCCTTGCCGTAGCCCGTCGAGCCGCGGTAGTTCACCTGCACGCACAGGTAGCCGCGGTTGGCGAGCCACTGCGGGTCGGGTGAGAAGCCCCACTCGTCGCGCGCCCATGGGCCGCCGTGCACGAAGAGCACGGCCGGCACGCGCGTGCGGTCGGAGCCGGGCGGGAAGGTGAGGTACCCGTGCACCTCGAGGCCGTCGCGGGCGGTGAAGCTGAACGGCTCCATCTCCGCGAGCGTGTACTCGGTGAGGTCGGGCTTGTGCGCGAAGAGGAAGGTGCCGGTGCCGCTCTGGCGGTCGAACGCGTAGTAGGCCACCGGCCCGTCGTCGGCGGTGAAGCCGACGATCCAGATCCGGTCGGCGCGGTCGCGGCCGCGGAAGTGCAGGTCGCCGGGGTGCAGCGCCCGCATGGCCTCGACGTCGGCGCGGAGGGCCTCGTCGAGCACGACGTGGTCGGCCCGCTCGCGCGTGAACGTGACCACCTGCACGCGGTGCGTGTCGGGGTCGATCAGCACGTCGGAGACGTCGTAGGTCGGATCCTCGGCGAGCACCTCGAAGGCGCCGGTGGCGAGGTCCATCTGCAGGAGCCGGGCGGCATTCACGTCCTTCGACGTCACCAGGTAGATCGCGTCGCCGGCGTGCGTGAACCCGGCCACGTCCGTCGAGATGGCGTCCTCGGAGCCGACGGCGAGCAGCGTTTGGTAGTCGCCGGCCGCCGCGTCGCCGACCCGGATCTCGACCCCGCCGTCGGGCAGGAACGCCATGCCGCCGCGCACCGCAAGCTCCGTGTCGACGAGCCAGCCGGCGAAGCCGGGATTCTCGGCCCGCAGCTCCAGAGAGCCGTCGCGGACGTCGAGCAAGTAGGCGTCATGCAGCTCGGGATTGCGCCGGTTGAGGCCGATCACCAGGTGGTGCGGCTGGCGCCGGTCGGCGGCCAGGATGCGCGCCTGCACGCCGTCGAAGGGAGTCACGTCGACGTCGCCCCCGTCCTCCAGGTCGACCACGTGCAGGTGCCAGTTCTCGTCTCCGCCGGTGTCCTGGGGGTAGACGATGTGGCGGTTGTCGGGGCACCACGCGAAGCTGCGCACGCCGCGCTCGCGGTCGTTCGAGACCGGCGTTGCGCCCTCGCCGCCGAGCGGGCCCACCCACACGTTCAGGATGCCGTCAACGGGTGCGATGTAGGCGACCCGCCGGCCGTCGGGCGATACGGCGGGGGCGAGCCGCTCCGGGTTGCCGAAGAGCACGTCGCGGGGAATGAGGTCGACCATCTGGCGGCGATTGTACCGACGAGGGCAGGGGAGATCCGCAGTCGTCGAGCACGGCCTGTGCGGGCGCGTGAGTGTTCCACACTCACCCCTCACGGGTACCGTCCGGGCCGTGCGAAGTTCCGAGACGCGGACGGTGGTGGGGCTCGCGCTCGTCGTCGTCGGGCTGCTGATCAGTTTGATCGCACACCACGATGCCCGCCTGGCTCTCTAGACTCCGCCGGATGGATCCGCGCCCCATCGGGATGTTCGATTCCGGGGTCGGCGGGCTGACCGTGTTGCACGAATGCCTGGTCAGCTTGCCGAACGAGGACTTCGTCTACTTCGGCGACTCCTCACCCGACCGATTCCCGTACGGGCCCAAGCCGGCGGCCACGATCCGCCGCTTCGCGCATGAGATCGCCACGCATCTGGCCGCGATGGACACCAAGCTCGTCGTCGTCGCCTGCAACGCAGCCACCTCGGCCGCCCTGCCCGAGCTGCAGCGCGAGTTCGCGGTGCCGCTGATCGGCGTGATCTCACCCGAGGCGCGGGCCGCGGTGCAGGTCACGCGCAACCGCCGCGTCGGCGTGATGGCGACGCAGGCGACGGTCGCGAGCGGCCGCTATCCGGCGGCGGTGAACGCCCTCGACGCGGGGATCGAGGTGACGCAGGTCGCCTGTCCCGACCTGGTGCCGCTGATCCAGAGCGGCGACACACACGGCCACGGGCTGCACGAGGCCGCAAAGACCTACGCCGTGCCGCTCAAGCGCGCGGGCGCCGACACGGTCATCCTCGGCTGCACGCACTATCCGCTGATCCGGCAGATGCTCCAGCGCATCTACGGCCGCGACGTCACGCTCATCACCTCCGCCGAGGAGATCGCGAGCGAGGTGGCCGCGACGCTGGCGCGCCGGGGAGTCGGCAACGATCCCGAGCGCGAGGGCGAGTACCGCTTCCTGTGCACAGGCGATCCGGCCGCCTTCCTCGACGTGGCCGGACGGTTCCTGCAGCTGCCGCTCACGGGGGTCGAGCGCGTCGATCCCGACACGCTGCGGGTGGCCGCATGAGCCGGGCCGACGGACGCGGCCCCGATGACCTGCGCGAGATCGAGATCGAGCCGGATTTCATCCCCTCGGCGTCCGGGTCGGCCCTCTTCCGGATCGGCTCCACCCGCCTGATCTGCACCGCGATGGTCGAGGAGTCGGTTCCGCCGTGGATGCGCGGGCGCGGCAGCGGCTGGGTCACGTCCGAGTACGGCATGCTCCCGGGCTCGACCTCGGAGCGCAAGTCGCGCGATGCCAGCCGCGGCCGCGTCGACGGGCGCACGGTCGAGATCCAGCGGCTCGTCGGCCGGTCGCTGCGCTCGGTGGTCGACTTCAAGGCGCTCGGAGAGCGCACGGTGTGGATCGACTGCGATGTGATCCAGGCCGACGGGGGCACCCGCTGCGCGGCGATCTGCGGCGGCTACGTCGCCATGCACATGGCCCTCCAGCGGCTCGTCACCCGCGGGGCGCTGCCGCGCGTGCCGCTGCGCGACTCGGTCGCGGCCGTCTCGGTCGGCATCGTCGACGCCGAGCCGCTGCTCGACCTGCCCTACGCCGAGGACAGCCGCGCCGAGGTCGACATGAACGTCGTCATGACCGGGAACGGCGAGCTGATCGAGGTGCAGGCCACCGCCGAGCGCACGCCGTTTGGGCGCGCCTCGCTCGACCGGCTGCTCGAGCTGGCCGCGGGCGGCATCGAGACGATCGGCCGTGCGCAGGCCCTGGTGCTCAAGGGCGCGTGAGCGGCAGGCGGATCGTGCTCGCGTCCGGCAACGCGCACAAGGCCGTCGAGCTCCAGCGTGTGCTGCCCGGGTGGACGGTGCAGCCCTACACCGGCGAGCTGCCCGAGGAGACCGGCGAGACCTTTGTGGCCAATGCGCTCCTGAAGGCGCGCCACGTGCACCGGGCGATCGGCGCCGAGGCGTGGGTGCTGGCCGACGACTCCGGCATCGAGGCCGCGGCGCTCGGCGGAGCGCCGGGCGTGCGCTCGGCCCGCTATGCCGGCGACGACGCGACCGATGCCCAGAACCTGTACAAGCTGCTCGCGGCGGTGGGCGAGGGCGACGATCGCCGCGTCCGCTACGTCGCCGAGCTCGTCGCGATCGCGCCCGACGGCCGCGAGCTGCACGCCCGGGGGGAGCTGCGCGGGACGCTTGCGGCGGCGCCGCGCGGGAGCGGCGGCTTCGGCTACGACCCGGCCGTCGTCCCCGAGGGGGAGACGCGTACGGTCGCCGAGATGAGCGCCGAGGAGAAGGACGCGGTGTCGCACCGCGCCCGCGCCGCCGCGGCCCTGCTGCCCCAGCTGCCCTCGTGAAGGAATTACGTGGTTGTGGGCCCCTGGCCCATCGGGGCCAGGCCCCGGTTTGTCGGATCCGTCTGTTGAGGTGCCTGGCACCGCGACGCGGTGCCTGGCACCTGCCGAGTCTCCTTGCTGCAAAGACATGCCTGCGGCTATGGTGCTTCCCATGATGTGCCACCTCTCGTCGCAGGTCATGACGCCGGCGTATCCCGCCGGACCGGGGTGTCGCGCGCGCTAGATCGATCTCGCATCATCAGCACCGCCGTCGGCCCCGGGAAACGCAAACCCGGGGCTTTTTTTTGTTGGACCAACCACACCATGCTGGCAATCGAGGCACACGAGCTGACGAAGGCGTTCTCCGCCGGGCGCGGGCGCACGCGCCGCACCGTCGAGGCGGTGCGCGACATCACGTTCCAGGTCGAGCGCGGCGAGCGGCTGGCCTACATCGGGCCGAACGGCGCGGGTAAGTCGACCTCGATCAAGATGCTGACAGGCATCCTGCACCCCACGAGCGGCCGGGCGACGGTGCTCGGCCTGGTGCCGTGGACGCACCGGCGCGACCTCGCCCGCCGCATCGGCACGCTCTTCGGCCAGCGCTCGCAGCTCTGGTTCGAGCTGACGACGCGCCAGACCCTGCGCCTGCTCGCCCGGATCTACCGCCTCGACGAGGCCGACGCCCGCCGCCGCACAGACGAGCTGGCCGGCCTGCTCGACGCCGCCGACCTGCTCGATGTGCCCGTGCGCTCGCTCTCGCTCGGGCAGCGCATGCGCTGCGAGCTCGCGGCGACGGTGCTGCACGGGCCGGAAGTGCTCTTCCTCGACGAGCCCACGATCGGGCTCGACCTGCTCGCCAAGCAGCGGTTCCGCGAGATGGTCGTGCGCCTGAACGAGGAGCGGGGGACGACCGTCTTTCTCACGTCGCACGACGTGGCCGACATCGAGCACGTGGCCGACCGCGTGGTCGTGATCAACGGCGGCACGATCATCTATGACGACCAGGTGCAGCGGATGCGCCGCACGCTCCTGCAGACGAAGCTGATCGAGGTGCGCTTCGACGAGGCGCCCGGCGACCTGGTCATGGACGGCGTCCAGGTGACGGCCGAATCGGACACCGTGTACGGGCTCGTGGTCGACACACGCCGCATGTCGGTGCGGGCCGTGCTCGACGGGCTCCTTGACGGCTATGCGATCGCCGACATCTCGGTGGTCGACCCGCCGCTCGAACAGGTCATCTCCGAGATCTACGGAGGCCGCACATGAACGCGATGGTCGCACAGGCGCACATCGCCGCCCGGCGCGCGCTGCACCAGCCGGGTGAGCTGGCGGTGCGGGTGATCTTCTACGCGCTCATCCTGGTCATCTTCTCCGCCCTGTGGTCGGCCGCGACGCGCGCGAACGGCGGCTCGATCGCAGGGTATGACGACCGCGCGCTGCTCTGGTACGTGGCGTTCGCCGAGGGATCCGTGATCGCGACCAAGCCGCGCATGATCGAGAGCATCGGCTGGGACATCTCCTCCGGCGCGATCGTGATCGAGATGCTGCGGCCCGCGTCGGTGGTCGGCCTGCGCCTGGCCGCCGAGCTGGGTGAGGCGCTCGTGCGGCTCGTGTCCGCCCTGCTCGTGGGATCGGTGATCGTGTGGCTCTACGTCGGCCCGCCGCCGAGCGCCGCGGCACTGGCCCTGGCGGTGCCGTCGACGCTGCTCGCGCTCGCCTGCAACCTGGCGGCGCAGCATGCCTTTGCCGGCGCCGCGTTCTGGCTGCGAGACGCGCGCTCGACGTGGTTCCTGTACCAGAAGCTCGTGTTCCTGGTCGGCGGGATGCTGCTGCCGCTCGAGTTCCTGCCCGCGGCCCTGGAGCAGGTGGCCAAGGCGCTCCCGTTCGCGGCGATGGCCTACGCGCCGGCGCGGCTCGCCTCGGGGCACGTCGAGCCGGCGCTCTTGGCCGTGCAGCTGGGTTGGCTCACCGTGCTCCTGGGCTGCGCGGTCGCCGTGTTCGCCGCCGGCGAGCGGCGGCTCGAGGTGGTGGGCGGGTGATGGTCGCCCTGGCCACCGTGCGCACGGCGTTCCTGGAGGCGTGGTCGAACCGGCGCGGGTTCTGGTTCCAGGTGGCGGTCATGATGGTGAACGACGTCGCCTGGGTCGCCTTCTGGGTGTTCTTCTTCGACCGGGTCGGGGTGCTGCACGGCTGGGACACCCACAAGGTGCTGCTGCTGTTCGCGATCCTGTGCACCTGCAGCGGCGCGAGCCTCGGCCTGCTCGCAAACGCGCGCCGGATCGGCGAGCTGGTCGCGGGCGGCGGCCTGGACGCCGCACTCGCCCTGCCCACCAACCCGCTCGGCTATCTGCTCACGCGACGCGTCGATACGGCGCTGCTCGGCGACCTCGCGTTCGGGCCGGTGCTCTTCTGCGTCGCCGGCGACCCGACGCCGGAGCGGGCGGTCGTGTTCGTCTTCGGCTCGATCTGCGGCACGATCGTCCTGGTCAGCTTCCTGGTCGCGCTCGGATCGGTGACGCTCTTTGCGGGCGGCCGCGGCGAGCAGGCCGACCTGGGGTTCCAGGCGATCCTGATCTTCGCGTCCTACCCGCTCGACGTGTTCGGCGGCCTCACCAAGCTCGTCCTCTTCACGGCGATCCCCGCTGCGTTCGTGACCGGCCTGCCGACGCGGCTCGTATCGAGCTTCAGCTGGGCGGAGGCGGCGGCCGCCGTCGCCGCGGCGACGTTCTTCGCGCTGGCCGCCGTCGCCACGTTTTCGCTCGGCCTGCGCCGCTACGGCTCGGGCGCGCTGTGGACGCGGGCGTGATCCGGGACGCGACGGGGGACTGTCCCGGGCCGGGGGACTTTCCCCGCCTTTTGGCTGGCGGCCGCCCGCCGGCTACTAGGCCAGCCCGCCGAGCTCCGGCTCGGCCGGCTGCCGCCGCGACCAGTGCCACCAGTTGATCTCGGCGCCGAGGATGAGGATGTTCGTCATCAGGTAGAGCCAGACGAGCAGGAGGACGAGGCCGCCGAACGCGCGCAGCGCGAGCAGCTGGTCGGAGAAGCGCAGGTACAGCGACAGGGCCGAGAAGAGCGCCTGGAAGAGCACCGTGCCGACGAGCGCGCCCGGCCACACATCGGCGAGGTGCAGCTCGACGTTCGTGAGAACGCGGTAGACGGTGATCAGGAACAGGAAGGTGCCCGCGCTCGTGGCCGCCAGGGTGGCGATGTACGGGATCAGCTTGAGGTCGACCAGGTGCGGCACATGGCGGTGGTACCACCCGGTGGCGGCGGTGGTCACGATCAGCGACGTGAAGAGCACGAGCAGCGACAGCGTGACGAGGACGAACGTGACCCACTTCTGGTGCAGGAAGGTGCGGTTCTGCACGCCGAACACGATGTTCAGCGCCGACTCGAGCGACGAGTAGAACCCGAGCGTGCCCCAGACGAGGCCGAGGAAGCCGATCACGCCCAGCGTGCCGGCGTCGCGCTGGATGGCATGCACGGTGGTCAGGAGGTCGCGCGCCGACTGCCCGGGGAGGATGTGGGCGAGCTCGCGGATCAGGTACGAGTTCGGCGAGACATGGCCCGCGAAACCGAGCAGCGACGCCGTCAGGAACAGGAACGGCACGAGCGACAGCAGCGCGTAGTAGGCGACCATCGCGGCCAGGTGCGGCCCGCGGTCGCGGAGGTACTTGGAGATCACCGGGTTCCCGAACTCGGCCATCGTCCGCAGCGGGTGCAGGACGAGCCGGGGGGTGTTCGCTGCCATGGGCGGTGAGGATATCGGCATGTGCTAGGTTCAACGGCATGGATGCGGCGGCCGCGATCGACGAGCTGAAGGGCCTTTCCACGCAGATCGAGGTGATCATGGTGGCGGGCCGCGACGGTGCCGTGACCGCCGCGACGGTGGACGACGCCCGGGCGGCGCGCCTGGGCAGCCTGGCCCGCGACCTGGTGGAGGGCTCGGACTCCGTCCGCGGCGATCTCGGCCGCGACGCGCTCGCACAGCTCCAGGCGGCCACCCCGGACGGGAGCGTCTTCGTCGTGCTGGACGGCGATCGCATGGCCGTGGCGACGACCGGCGCCGACCCCACCGTGGGCCTCGTCTTCTACGACCTGAAGACGCTGCTGCGCCAGCTCGCGGCCGCCGAGCCGGCCCCGGCCGCGGCGCCCGTCGATGAGCCTGCGCCGGCCGACGCGACGGCCGAGGAGGGCGGCGGCGATGCCTAAGCGGCGCATCTGGCTCGGGGCGCTGCTCGGCGCCGGCTCGTTCGCCGGCACGATCTTCTACCGCCGGCGCAGCGCCCGCAGCCGCACGCGCATCGACCTTTACTTCGACGACGGCTCGATGCTGTCGCTCGCCACGGGGTCGCCCGACGCCGACCGTCTGCTCCCGATCGCCCGCGACCTGCTGGCGGAAGCTGGGTGAGCCCGTCCGGCCTGGCCGAGCTCGGCCGCAGGCTGGTGGAGCGGGCGTACCTCGAGGGCGACTTCGTTCTGCGCTCGGGCCGCCGCAGCCGCTACTACCTGGACAAGTACCGCTTCGAGACCGACCCCGCCCTTCTGGCCGGCATCGGGCGCGAGCTTGCGGCGCTCGTGCGCGCGCATGCCCCGCAGGCCGCCCTCCTCGCCGGCCCCGAGCTGGGCGCGGTTCCGCTCGCAGCGGTGACGTCGGTTGAGACGGGGCTGCCATACGTGATCGTGCGCAAGGAGGCAAAGGAGTACGGCACGGCAAACCGCCTCGAGGGCGTTCACAGCCCGGGGATGCGTGTCTGCGTCGTCGAGGATGTGGTCACATCGGGCGGCGCGCTGCTCTCCGCGATCGCGGCTCTGCAGTCCGCGGATCTCGACGTTTGTGCTGCAATTTCGGTGGTTGACCGCCAGGAGGGCGGTGCCGAGGCCATCGCCGCGGCGGGAGTGGCCTATACCGCCCTCTTCACCGTCGAGTCGCTCGGTCTGCGGCCGACGCCGCAAACGGCCTGAATCCGGCTCGGGGAGAGCGATTGTCGCCGTCCGACCGCGGTGATAGGGTGATGCCGCTTCACAGGTTCCCGGACCAACGACCCAGGAGGACACGTGACCAAGAGCGATTTCATCGACGCCGTAGCGACGAGGTCGGGCCTGTCCAAGAAGGACGCCGGCACAGCGCTCGACGCGGTGCTCGACTCCGTGAAGGACGCCCTCAAGAAGGGCGACGACGTCACCTTCACCGGTTTCGGGAAGTTCAGCGTGCAGGCGCGCAAGGCGCGCACCGGTGTCAACCCGCGCAACCCGACCCAGAAAGTCACCATCCCGGCGAGCAAGGTGCCGAAGTTCTCCGCCGGCAGCCAGCTCAAGGCCGCGGTCAAGCAGTAGGAACCTGCCGCACGGACGTTCGCCGCGGCCGCCGCCGCGGCGAACGTCCGTCGCCGAAGGCGCCGCCCCCGCGCCGGGGCGCCCGCCGTCCGCCCGCTGTGCGAACATGTGTTCGGCATGGCGGCCTCGGGCGCACAGCTCACCCTCGACGGCGGCGACCGTCTTCACTCCCGGCTGATCGAGGCCGGCCGCCCGTTGAGCGTCGCCGATGCCGCCACCTGCCTGTTTGCGTTGCGCAGCGCGCCCGCTGCGCTCGTGCGCCCGCTGGTCGATGAGGTCGTGCGCGCGGATGCCCGCTTCGCGTGGCGATCCGGCACCGAGATTGCCCTCGCCGAGTGGGAGGACGCGGGCTCGCTCCTCGACGCTCCGCTCGAGCGGGCCGACTACGTCGTGTTCGATCTCGAGACGACGGGCACGCGCCCGGGGTCGGCCCGGATCGTCGAGATCGGCGCGGTGCGGGTATCGGCGCTCGCGCCCGTCGCCCGGTTCGAGCGGCTGGTCGACCCGGGCGTCCCGCTGCCGCCCATCATCACGGCGCTCACCGGGATCTCACCCGCGCACCTGCGGGGGAAGCCGCGCATCGACCGTGTGATCGACGACTTCCTGCGCTTCTGCGCAGGCGCAGTGCTCGTCGCGCACAACGCCCGCTTCGACGTCGGGTTCGTCGATGCCGATCTGCGCCGGCTGCGCGGCGGCCGTCTGGCGGCGCCGGTGATCGACACGGTCGCGCTCGGCCGCCGGCTGCTGGGCGACCGGCTGCCCAGCATGAGCCTGGGGGCCCTGGCGACGCGCTTCGACACCGAGGTGCGGCCGTGCCACCGGGCGCTGCCCGACGCCGAGGCCACGGCCGAGGTGCTGGTGCAGCTCCTGGGCATGGCGCAGGAGCGCGGCGCCGCCACGGTCGGCGAGGTGATCGGCCTGTGCGCTCCGGCCAAGCGGCGCGCGGCGGGCCGGCGCGGGTTGGCCGCGGGCGTGCCGGCCGGGCCGGGCGTCTACCTGTTCCGCGACGTGTCCGAGCAGGTGCTGTATGTGGGCAAGGCGACCGACCTGCGCGCGCGGGTGCGCTCGTACTTCTCCGGCCGGGCGCTGCGGGCGCAGGTCGAGCGGGCGGTCGAGGCGGCGGCGCGCGTCGAGGCGCGGCCGCTCGGCTCGGAGTTCGAGGCCGCCCTGCTCGAGCTCGAGCTGATCGAGCGGCTGCGCCCGCCGGCGAACACCCGCGGCGCCAACCCCGACCGCGCGCGCTATCTGGTGCTCTCGCTGGACGAGCCCGTGCCGCGTCTGCGGGTGGCGGCACGCCCGGGCACGTCGCCGGCCGTCACGGCCGGGCCCCTGCGCTCGCGGCAGCAGGCCGAGGCCGTCGCCGCCGCGGTGCGCGACACGTTCGGACTGCGCGTGTGCCGGCCGCGGCTGCCGGTCGACGACGGCTCGTGTCTGGCCGGCGTGATCGGCACGTGCTGCGCCCCCTGCCGCGGCGGCGAAGCGGCGGATCGGCACGCCGCGGCCGTGGACGCGGCTCGCGCCTGGCTCGAGGGCGGCGCGCCGTCGCGGCCGCACGAGCAGGTGCGCGCCCGGATGCAGCGCTTGAGCGCCGCTTGCCGCTACGAGGAGGCCGCGGCGGCACGCGACCAGCTGGCAGCACTCGACCGCGGCCAGCGCGCCCTGGGTCGCCTGCGCCGGGCGGCGCTGCGCAGCGGTGTGATCCTCGCGCCCGACATCGACGAGCGCTTCGTGCAGGCCTTCGCGTGCGCCGGCGGACAGGTCGTCGCCCGCCGCCGCCTGCCGCGCGCCGGCGACGGCCGGCTCGAGGCGGACGCGCTGGTCGCCGCGCTCGCGCACGGGCTGCGCATGCAGGCCGCACCACTGTCGCCGGCGCAGGCCGACCAGGCCCGGATCGTGGCGGTGGCCCTGGCGCGGCCCTCGGCGGGCCTGCGCGCGGTGGCCGTCGACGCCGGCACGCTGACCGAGGCGACAGCGCGGCTCGTACGGCTGCGGCGAACGGTACCCTTGCGGGGATGAATTTCGGAGACCGGGTCGCCGAGGCGGTGGAGCGCAAGCGCAGCTGCCTGTGCGTCGGCCTCGATCCCCGTATCGACCTGCTCCCGCCCGAGGTGATCA
Organism: Gaiellales bacterium; assembly: GCA_036494095.1. Classification (GTDB taxonomy): domain Bacteria; phylum Actinomycetota; class Thermoleophilia; order Gaiellales; family JAICJC01; genus JAICJC01. Next base: position 15,196 of record DASXOR010000008.1, read on the forward strand.
CGGGCCTGCACCCCGGTGCCTCCGGCCGGGCACGGGCGTACGAGCGGTTCTGCAGCGGCGTGATCGACGCGGTCGCAGACGACGCGGTGGCCGTCAAGCCTCAGGTCGCGTTCTTCGAGGCGCTCGGCGGCGTGGGCGTCTCGGCGCTCGAACGGGTGTGCGCCCACGCGCGCGACGCCGGCCTGCTCGTGGTGGTAGACGGCAAGCGCGGCGACATCGACTCGACCGCCGAGGCCTACGCCCAGGCATGGCTGCACCGCCGCGACGGCGCCGCGGCGGCCGGCGACGCGCTCACTGTCAATCCCTACCTCGGCGAGGACTCGCTGCGACCGTTTCTGACGGCCTGCGGTGACGGGTCGGGCATCTTCGTGCTCACCCGCACGTCGAACCCGGGCGGGGCGGAGGTACAGGAGGCCGAGCTCGCAAGCGGCGAGCCGGTGTGGGAGCGGATCGCGGCGCTCGTCGCGCGCTGGGGCGAGGGCCTGATCGGTGAGAGCGGCCTCTCGGCCGTCGGCGCCGTCGTCGGCGCGACCCAGCCCGAGGCCGTCGTGCGTGCCCGGGAGCTGATGCCCCACGCCATCCTGCTCCTCCCCGGCGTCGGCGCGCAGGGCGGCAAGGCCGACGTGCTGCACGCGGCCACGACGGCGCACCCGGCGGGCGGTCTGATCGCCCCGTCGCGCTCGGTCATCTACGCCTGGCGCGACCGCGGCGGCGACTGGCGCCAGGGGGTGCGCGCCGCGGCGTCCGAGCTGCGCAGGGCGGCGCTCGCGGTGTGAGCGGGCACGCGTCCGACCTCGAGCTCGCGCGGGAGCTGGCGCTGCTGGGCGGTGGGATCGCCCTCGAGCGCTACCGCCGCCATCCTCCGGCGACGCGCAAGGGCGACGGCTCGTGGGTGACCGAGGCCGACCTGGCCGCCGAGGAGGCGATCCGGCGTCGCATCGCGGAGGCGCGCCCCGGCCACAACGTCCTCGGCGAGGAGGACGGCCTGCAGGCCGCTGCCGGCGGTGACGCGGTGCCCGGCCGGCCGACCTGGGTCGTCGATCCGATCGACGGCACCCACAGCTACATGATCGGCATCCCGCTGTGGGCGACGCTCGTCGGCCTGGTGGTGGACCGCGAGGTGCTGGTCGGGGTGTGCCATGCGCCCGGCCTCGGCGAGACCTACGAGGCCACGGCCGGCGGCGGCGCGCGCATGAATGGCGAGCCGATCGGCGTTCGGGCGACGCCGCTCGACGAGGCGATGGTCGTCTCGGGCGGCCTGCGGTCGATGCAGGAGTTCGGCCTCGAGCCGTTCTACTCCGAGCTCTCGGCCGCCGCGTGGCGCGTGCGCGGCCTGGGCGACTTCTGGGGCCACATGCTGGTCGCCCGCGGCGCGGCACAGGTGATGGTCGACCCGACGGTGCGGACGTGGGACACGACCGCGGTGGAGGTGATCGTACGCGAGGCCGGCGGGACGATCGCGCAGCTCGACGGCTCGCCGCTCGCCGACGGCAGCTCCTGCCTCACGACCGCCTCTGCCGAGCTCCGCGAGCAGGTCAGCGCAATGGCTGCCGCGGCGGCCCGGCGATAGTCGCATCGCCCGCCGGGGCTCTGCCGTCGCGCACGAGCCAGGCGGCGCAGGCCGCCGCCGTGAGCGCGGTCATGCTGGCGGGCGCGCCCACGGCGAGCATGACCGCGAGCGCGAGGGCGACCTCGAGCCCGGCGACGTCGGCGATCACGCCGCGCCTGGCGATGCCCCAGGCCGTATCCGCGAGCGTGACCGCGGCGACCATGACGAGCAGTCCGAGCCACCCCGCGCCGAGCGCCCAGCCGGCGATGCCGCCCTCCAGGACGACCGCTGCGGACACGATCGAGCGCCTGCGCGAGGTAAACATGCCTGCACTTTACCGTTTCTCACGCATGTGCGTGTATAGAATCCTCCGGCTGATCGGGATGGCACGCCGATGATCCTCACCGTGACCGCCAACGCCGCGGTCGACAAGACCCTCACGGTTCCCAACCTCCAGCTCGGTCACCGGCATCGCGCCCAGCAGGGCATCGTGATCCCGGGGGGGAAGGGCGTGAATGTCGCCCGTGCGCTGAAACGGCTCGGCGAGCCCGTGATCGCGACCGGCCTTGCGGGCGGCCGCACCGGCAGCCACATCCTCGACGGCATGACCGAGGAGGGGATCCTGAACGACTTCGTCCGCATCCGCGGGGAGTCGCGCACGTCGACCGTCGTCGTCGATCCCACGAGCGGGGTCCAGACCGAGATCTACGAGTACGGCCCCGAGGTCGGCGAGGACGAGCTGCAGATGCTGCACGAGAAGCTGCAGTACCTGTCGGGCGCCGTCTCGACCGTGGTGCTCGCGGGCAGCCTGCCGCGCAAGGTGCCCACGGACCTCTACGCCAGGATGATCTCCGACATGACGCGCCGCAAGGTGCGCACCGTGATCGACAGCGACGGCGAGCCGCTGCGCAAGGCCCTGCACGCACAGCCCGGGCTCGTGTCGGCGGAGCAGCGCGAGGCCGAGGCGCTCGTCGGGCACGAGTTCCAGACCGACGAGGATTTCCAGGACGCGCTCACCGAGATCGCCGCGATGGGCGCGGCTGGCGTCGTGATCACGCTGCGCACCGGCTGCTATGCGCTCCTGCGCTCGGGGCGGGGCCGCGCGCACATGTACCGGGCATGGATCCCGCAGGTGGAGTCGGTCTCGTCGGTCGGCTCGGGCGAGGCGCTGCTCGGCGGATTCGTGGCGGCGCAGGCGGCCGAGCATCCGCCCGAGGAGTGCCTGCGGCGAGCGCTTGGCTGCGGTGCGGCCAACTCGCAGACGGTCGGCGCCGGGGTGTTCGATGCGCGTGACGTGCCCAGGTTTGCGGGCATGGTCGAGGTGCAGGAGATCCTGCCGGCCGGAACGCGGGCGGCGTCCTGACCCACTGGTAGACTGCGTCCAACTTTGAAAGCTCGTTGCGGCGCTCAGCGATCCTCCTCACGACCCGGGCCGGCCCCCAGCCGCCTGGGTCGTCTGCGTTCGGGGCGATGCGGCATCACCGGAGAGGCGGTCAACCGTGGAGATTGAGATCGGTCGTGGCAAGAAGGCGCGCCGCGCATATGGGTTCGACGACATCGCCATCGTGCCCAGCCGGCGCACGCGCGATGCCGAGGACGTCGACATCGCCTGGCGGCTCGGCCCGCACCTGCTCGAGCTGCCGCTGCTCGCCTCGGCCATGGACGGCGTCGTCTCGCCGGAGACGGCCGTCATCCTCGGCCGCCTGGGCGGCCTGGGCGTGCTCAACCTCGAGGGCATCTGGTCGCGCTACGAGGATGCCGACGAGCAGCTCGAGCGGATCGCGACGTTCGAGAAGGCCGAGGCCACTCACGAGATGCAGAAGATCTACGCCGAGCCGGTCAAGCCCGAGCTGATCGCCCGCCGCATCGCCGAGATCAAGGCCGAGGGCGTGCTCGCCGCGGCCTCGCTGACGCCCCAGCGGGTGCGCGAGCACTGGCAGATCGCGCTCGACGCCGGGCTCGACGTGCTCGTGATCCAGGGCACCGTCGTCTCGGCCGAGCACGTCTCGACGGTCGTCGAGCCGCTGAACCTGAAGCAGTTCATCGCCGAGCTGCCCGTGCCCGTGATCGTCGGCGGCTGCGCCTCCTACCAGGCTGCGCTGCACCTCATGCGCACCGGCGCCGCCGGCGTGCTGGTGGGCGTGGGCCCCGGGGCCGCGTGCACCACGCGCGGCGTGCTCGGGGTGGGGGTGCCGCAGGCCACCGCGATCGCCGACGCGTCGGCGGCCCGCACGCAGCACCTGCTCGAGACCGGCCAGTACGTGAACGTGATCGCCGACGGCGGCATGCGCACGGGCGGTGACATCTCGAAGGCGATCGCCTGCGGCGCCGACGCGGTCATGGTCGGCTCGCCGCTCGCGCGGGCCGACGAGGCCCCCGGTCGCGGCTATCACTGGGGGATGGCGACGTTCCACGCCAGCCTGCCCCGCGGTGCCAGGGTGCAGACGCAGCAGGTCGCGTCGCTCGAGGCGATCGTGGCCGGCCCGGCCACCGAGAACGACGGCACGCTGAACCTGATGGGCGCGCTGCGCACGTCGATGGCGACCACCGGATACGACTCGATCCAGGCGTTCCAGAAGGCCGAGATCATGTTCGCCCCGGCGCTCCAGACCGAGGGCAAGAAGCTCCAGCGAGAGCAGGCGATCGGGATGAGCCGTTGAGCGTGGCGCCGCGGGAGCACGGCCAGCCGGGGGCCGCCCACGGGGCGGGGGCCGAGCATCGGCCGGTGCTCGTGGTCGACTTCGGGGCGCAGTACGCCCAGCTGATCGCACGGCGGGTGCGTGAGTGCCGCGTCTACTCCGAGATCGTGCCGCACGACATGCCCGCCGCCGAGGTGGCGGCGCGGCACCCGGTCGGGATCATCCTCTCGGGCGGGCCCGCCTCGATCTACGAGCCCGGCGCCCCGGCGGTCGATCCCGGGCTGTTCGATCTCGGAGTGCCGGTGCTCGGCATCTGCTACGGCATGCAGGCGATGGCCGCCGCTCTCGGTGGCGATGTCGCCAACACCGGCGTCGGCGAGTTCGGCAAGACGCCGGTGACGCTCGGCGGCGAGAGCCTCCTCTTCGCCGACCTGCCGGCCGACCAGACAGCGTGGATGAGCCACCGCGACAGCGTCGTCCGGCCCCCGGCCGGCTTCACCGGCACGGCCGCCACCGACACCACGCCGGTCGCGGCGATGGAAGACCGCGAGCGCGGCCTCTTCGGCGTCCAGTTCCACCCCGAGGTCGCCCACACGCCTCGCGGCACCGACATCCTGCGCCACTTCGTGCTCGAGGCCTGCCAGGCGCCGCCGACCTGGACTGCGCTGCAGTTCATCGAGGAGCAGGTCGACCTGATCCGGGAGCAGGTGGGCTCCGACCAGGTCATCTGCGCCCTGTCGGGCGGCGTCGACTCGGCCGTGGCGGCCCTGCTCGTGCACCGCGCCGTCGGCGACCAGCTCACGTGCGTGTTCGTCGACCACGGCCTGCTGCGCAAGGACGAGGCCGAGCAGGTCGTCGAGGCCTTCGACGACCACTTCAAGGTGCCTTTGCGCCACGTCGACGCCGCCGACAGGTTCCTGGCCGCGCTCGCGGGCGTGACCGAGCCCGAGCAGAAGCGGCGCATCATCGGAGAGCAGTTCATCCGCCTGTTCGAGGAGGAGTCCCGCAGCCTCGGCGATGTGCGCTTCCTGGTGCAGGGCACGCTCTACTCAGACGTGATCGAGTCGGGCAGCCGCACCGCCGCCAAGATCAAGAGTCACCACAACGTCGGCGGCCTGCCCGAGGACATGGACTTCGATCTGGTCGAGCCGCTGCGGCTGATCTTCAAGGACGAGGTGCGCCGGGTGGGCGCCGAGCTTGGCCTGCCGGAGCGGATGGTGTGGCGGCAGCCCTTCCCCGGCCCCGGCCTGGCCATCCGCATCATCGGCGAGGTCACCCGCGAGCGCCTCGAGATCCTGCGCGACGCCGACGCCGTGCTGCTCGAGGAGATCCGCCGCGCGGGCCTGTACGACAAGCTGTGGCAGAGCTTCGCGATCCTGCCCGGGATCCGCTCGGTCGGCGTCCAGGGCGACTCGCGCACCTACGCCTATCCGATCGTGCTGCGGGCGGTGACGTCGGAGGACGCGATGACCGCCGACTGGGCGCGCATCCCCTACGACGTGCTGGAGCGGATCTCGAGCCGGATCATCAACGAGATCCCGGGCGTGAACCGGGTCGCGCTCGACATCTCGACGAAGCCCCCCGCCACGATCGAGTGGGAATAGCGCACCAAGCGGGGTCAGACCCCTTTTGGTGCGTCGAGCCGCGTCGACATGAGCACCCTGTCGCCGCCGCGGCCGTCGTAGTTCTGCGCCACCGTGTCGACCTCGAAGCCGAGGGCGCGGTGGAACGCCACCGAGCGCTCGTTCACAGGCGACGTGACGCAGCGCACCACCGTGCGTGACCGCTCGCGGGCGACCGCGAAGAAGCGTTCGTAGAGCTGCCGGCCGACGCCGCGGCCGCGGTGGCGTGGGGAGACGCCGGCGAAGTGGATGTAGGCCTCGTCGCCCCGGGTCTGCGACAGGAAGCCGGCCAGGAAGCCCGCGAGATCGGTGCCGTCCTCGGCGACGAAGGCCGTGTCGGCGAAGTGGACGAAGAAGAGCCGCGGCAGCATGTCGATCATCGCGCGGCCGCCCCACCACTCGTCGACCACCGGGGCGATACGGTCGTAGTCGGCCGGGTCGGCGGCCCGCACCGTGACCCCGCCGGACACCTAGCGACCGACGACCACGCGGGTGCGCGAGTCGGTGGGCAGCCACCGCCGGAACGTGCCGCCGAGGTACGCCCAGCGCAGCGTCAGCGTCTCGCCGCGGGCGACAGTGACCCCGGACGCCTCGTAGCGTCCGCCGCCGGCGACCGGGCTGACTGCGACAGTCGCCCACTGCCCGCGGCCGCGCCGGCCCTCGAGCACGACCTCCGCCCCCAGCATGACCGGCTGGGATCGGCCCATGACCGTGAAGCCGATCCCCGAGGCCGCCACGTAGTGGCCGTTTCGGAAGAGGAGGCGCGCGGTCAGGCCGAGGTGCGGCGTCACGTAGATCCGGCGCGTCGCCGTCGTCGCGGGCGCCTCGGTGTCGGAGCCGAGGTAGACGGCATGCCAGCCGAGGTTGCGCAGGATGGCCCTCGAGCGCGTCACCTGCCACCGGCCCGAGGCGTTGGTACGGACCCGGAACGTCTCCAGGTTGGTGACCACGAGCACCGCCGCGTTCGCGACGGGCTGCGAGGTGGTCGTGTCGGTGAGCGTCCCGCGGAAGGTGACCTTGCGCCCGTACGCGATCCGGCGCCCGTTGACCGGGCCGGCGAGGGCGAGGGCGGTGGAGTCGACCGACACGGCGCCGGGCGCGTATGCGGCGAGCGCCGTCGCGAATGCCCCCGCCCTGATCGAGCCGAGGCCGGTCGCGAGGTCGTACCCGGGACGGGCGGTGTAGTGACTACCGCCGAACAGGTTGTTCGTGCCCGAGGCGATGTCGCGGAAGACGCTCGTACCGGCCTGCGCGTACAGGAACGGGTTGGCGAACCCGAGCTGCTTGCCCGCCGACTCGTCGGCATCGGCGGTGAGCGCCGCCATGAGCGGGGCGGCTGCGCTCGTCCCGCCGATCGGCCCCCAGGGGACGCCGGTGCCGGATCCGCAGTGGTTGCAGTAGATGATGTAGCCGGTGCGGCGGGGGCGGGCG
>DASXOR010000009.1:0-7166 GCA_036494095.1 Gaiellales bacterium
GACGTGCCCGCCGTCAGTGTCGACTCGCCCGCCGACGCCCGCCTCGACCTGCTGGGCGCGCTCGCGCAGCTCGAGCAGGACTTCCGCGTGGTCGCGGTCGCATGCGACGTCGTCGGCCTCTCGATGGACGAGGCGGCCGCCGTGCTCGACCTGCCCGCCGGCACGGTCAAGTCACGCCTGCACCGCGCCCGCGCCAAGCTCGCCGAGGCCCTGCAGGCGGAGGCTGCACCGTGAGCGACGAGCGCCACGAGGACATCGCCGCGCGGCTGCGCGCCGAGGCGGGCGCCCGCGCCCCGGAGCGGCTGCAGGCCGACGTGATGCTGCGCGTGCGGGCCGAGCCGCGACCGCGCCGGATCCGACACCGGCGAGTCTCGTGGAGACCGCTCGGGAGCCTCGCGGCCGCCGCATGCGTGCTCGCCGCGCTCGTGTTCGGGATCAGCCATGTCGACATCTCCGGAGGCGGGGAGGCCTCGGGCGGGGGCTCGAGCGCCGCGGGCTTCGAACGCGCGGCCGCGCCCCAGGGCGTGGGCGGGGGCGGCGCAACCGCACGCGGACAATCCATTCGTGGTTCCTCTCTCCCGGGCCCAAGCGCGGTACTGGGACTCCCGGACACCCACCAAGCCGCATCAACGCCCAGCTACGCGCAGAAGCTGCTCGCATATCGCGCGATGGCCGAGCACGTCCCGCGCCCGCTGCGCGCCGCCGTGTACGGCCGCCTGGTGCTCACCTCACCGCTGCCGAAGGCGCTCGGCCCGCTGCACCTGCGCCGCGGCCGCGGCTCCCACTAGCGAGCCGCGGCGACGGCGGCGCGCACCGCCGCGGGCACGTCGGCCACCGCCAGGGTGCGCTGGTCGCGGCCGCGCCGGGCCTGCACGTCGGCGGTGCCATCGGTCGCAGTGCGCTTGCCGACCGTCACGCGGGCGGGCATCCCGATCAGCTCGGCGTCGGCGAAGCGCGAGCCCGGGCTGGCGGCACGGTCGTCGAAGAGCACGGTGAGGCCGTCGCGCTCGAGCTCGGCCTGGATCTCGCGCGCGACCGGGAACTGGGGGTCGTCCAGGCCGCCGATCACGACCATGTGCACGTGAAACGGCGCCAGGCTGGCTGGCCACGCGATCCCCTTCTCGTCGTGGTGCTGCTCGACGACCGCGGCCGAGACCCGCGCGGGGCCGATGCCGTAGGAGCCCATCTCGATCGGGTGCTCCTTGCCGTCCTCGTCCAGGTAATTCGCGTTCAGCGGCACCGAGTACCGCGTCCCCAGCTTGAAGATGTGGCCGACCTCGATCGCCGGCTCGATGTGCAGCGTGCCGCTTTCGCAGACGGGGCAGGTGTCGCCCTCGGCCACCTCGCGCAGGTCGGCGAACTCGGGCGTGTAGTCGCGCCCCGCCTCGACGCCGCGCAGGTGCCAGCCGGTGCGGTTCGCGCCGCCGACGAACTGGCCGTCGCGGAGAGATTCGTCGGCGACGATCCGGACGTCCGTCCCCACCGGTCCGATCGAGCCGGGATCGGCCCCGAACGCGGCCCGGATCTCGTCCGGCTGGGCGGGCCGGTACGCGCCGACCGCCCGCTCGGTCTTCATCTCGTGCAGGCGCTGATCGCCGCGGACGAGCGCGAGCACGACCTCGCCGTCGACCACGATCGGCATCGCCTTCGTCGTCGCGGCCGGATCGACGCCGAGAAAGTCCGCCAGGCCCTCGATGGTCGTCGCGCCGGGCGTCTCGACCTCCTGCGGCGCGTCCAGTCGCGGAGGGAACTGCGGCGGCCGCGGCGTCGAGCGCCCCACCTCGACGTTCGCGGCGTAGTCGCAGTTGCTGCAACGCACGAGCTCGGCCTCGCCGTTCGGGCTCGGGGCGACGAACTCCTCGCCGCCGTACCCGCCCATCATGCCGACGTCGGCCTCGACCGGCCAGGCTTCGAGCCCGCAGCGCTCGAAGATGCGGATGTAGACGTCCCGGTGCTTGGCGTAGGACTCCTCGAGCCCGGCACGGTCACGGTCGAAGCTGTAGGAGTCCTTCATGATGAACTCGCGCGTGCGCAGGATCCCGCCCCGGGGCCGCGGCTCGTCGCGCTCCTTCGTCTGCTGGTGGTACCAGATCTGGGGCAGCTCGCGGTAGGAGCGGATATCACGGGCGGCGTGGTATGTGACGCACTCCTCGTGGGTGATCGCGAGCACGTACTTCTTCTCCCCCGACCCCTCGGTCTTGAACAGGACGTCGATGCCGTAGCGGTTCGTGGCCTGCCACAGCTCGGCCGGCTGCAGCACCGGCATCAGCATCTCGAGGCCGATCGTGTCCATCTCGTCGCGGATGACCTGCATCGTGTTCTGCAACATCTTCCAGCCCAGCGGCAGGTAGGTGTAGAGCCCCGAGCCGAGCTGGCGTACGTACCCGCCCCGGACCAGCAGCTTGTGGCTTATCGCCTCCGCGTCGGCCGGGTCGTCCTTGAGCGTCGGGATCAGGAAGCGGGAGGCATCGATGCTGCCGCTCACCTGGCGGTGGCCTTCGCCCGCTGGCGGGGCGGCGGCAGGTGGATCGGCCGTCCAAGCGCGACGAGCGCCGCCTCCTTGACCGCCTCGGCCAGGGTCGGGTGCGCCGTGATCGAATCGGCGATCGTGTCGATGGTGGCCTCGGCGGTGATGCCGACGACGCCGGCGTTCACGAGCTCCGTCGCCTGCGGGCCGACGACGACCAGGCCGAGCAGCTCGCCGTAGCGGCTCTCGTGGATCGTCTTGGCAAAGCCGGCCTTCTCGCCGTACATCTGCGCCCGCGCCGACGCCGAGAACGGGAACCGCCCGACGACGATCTGGTCGTCGCCATGCTGCTCGCGCGCCTGGGCCTCGGTCAGGCCCACCGCCGCCACCTCAGGATCGGTGTAGACGCAGCGGGGGACGGCGGCGTAGTCCATCTCGGCGTCGTGGCCCAGCGCGTTCTCGGCCGCCACCTCGCCCTCGCGGAACGCGGTGTGGGCCAGCTGGTAGACGCCCGCGACGTCGCCGACGGCGTAGATGTGCTCGACGTTCGTGCGCATGCGCCGGTCGGCGATCACGCCCCTGCGGGGGTCGAACTGGACGCCGGCACGCTCAAGGCCGATGCCCTTCGTCTGCGGCCCGCGGCCGGTCGCGACCAGCACGAGATCGGCGTCGACCGATCCCGCCTTGCCGTCGGCGCCCTCGAACCGCAGCGTCACGCCGGGGTCGGATGGTGCGACCTCGGTTGCCCGTGCCCCCAGATGGGTGGCGATGCCGCGGCGCTTGAACGCCCGCTCGAGCTCCTTCGACGCGTCGGCGTCCTCCATCGGAATCAGGTGCTCGAGCATCTCGACGATCGTCACCTCGGTGCCGAAGTGACGAAAGATCGAGGCGAACTCGACGCCGATCACGCCGCCGCCAAGAATCGCGAGCCGCTTGGGCACCTCGGCGATCTCGAGCAGGCCGGTCGAGTCGACGCAGGCCGGGCCGTCGAGGCCCGAGACCGGCGGGCGCAGCGATTGTGAGCCGGTCGCGATCACGGCCGAGCGGAAGGTGACGTCCTCCCCACCCTCGACCGCGATCGTGTTCGGTCCGGTGAACTCGCCGCGGCCGTTCACGATGGTGATGCCGTTGGCCTTGACGACGCCCGTGATGCCGTTCACGAGCCCGTTCACGATGCCTTCCTTGTTGCTCTGCGCCTGGCCGAAGTCGAGCTCTGGGTCGCTCACGCGCACGCCGATCTGGGCGAAGATCTCGCGCGCCTCCTTCAGCGCGTGCGCCGTCTGCACCCAGGTCTTCGTGGGAATGCAGCCGACCGTGATGCAGGTGCCGCCCACGCGGGCCTGCTCGATCAGGACAACGTTCGCCCCCAGCTGTGCCGCCCGGATCGCGGCCGGGTACCCGCCCGGCCCGCCGCCCAGGACGGCGACGTCACACTCCATCGCCTCGCTCCTCGCGCTCGGTTTCGCCCGGCATCCTAGTGGAAGCGCTCAGCCCGCCTGCGGGAACCGGTGGTCGGCCCCGATCGAGTCGAGGTCGGTGTCGTCCTGCGCCCAACGCTCCGCGCGCGGATCGTTCTCGACGGCGATTGCCAGGTGCTCGAGCGCCTGCTCGCCGCGGCCGGCGAGGGCGTGGGAGCAGGCGATCTGGTAGTGCAGCTGGCCTTGCTGCGGCCATTCGGCGAGGCCTTCAGACGCGATCGCGACCGCACGGTCGTAGTCGCCGGCCTTGTAGGCGGGCTCGGCGGCGAACCAGTACTCGAATGGCGAGGTCGGGATCGGCGTGTCGGCCGGGCCGCCGGTCACGAGCACCGTGGTCTCGTCGGCCCGGGCGACGGCGCTGCGCTCGGCGGCCACATCTCCCACGAAGACGAACGTGCCGGCCGGGGCATCGGCTCGAACACCTGGTCGCCGGCCTTCTCGGCGGTGTAGGCGTTCACGCCGAACGCGCGCACGCCCAGCCGGCGGCGGATGGGGCGATACAGGCCGCCGCCCGCGCCGAGCCGCTCCAGGTCGTCGAGGTGCGCGACCCGGAAGCTCTCGGTCACGCGCCCACCGGCTCTCCCGCCTCCCCGATCCAGGCGATCGTCGACCCGGGCAGGTACTCGACGCCCGGGGTGCCGACCACGGCCAGCAGCACGCCGTCGGCCTCGGCCTCGACCTCCTGCGTGACCTTGTCGGTGTCGAGCTCGTACAGCGGGTCGCCGCGGCGCACGGGCTCGCCCGGCGCGACGAGGAACCGGATCAGGACGGCCGCGGCCGTCTCCTCGCCGAGATTCGGAACCGTGACAGCGGTGGCCATGGCGCGAGAATAGCTCGCGGGAGCGACTAAGGTTTCCGCCATGGCGAAGCCCGCCGAGACCCAGGCGCCGGTGCTGGACGACCGTGAGCACGCGCTGCGCCTCTTCCGGCAGATGGCGCTGATCCGCCGGTTCGAGGAGCGCACCGAGGAGCAGTACACGCGCGCCCGCATCGGCGGCTACTGCCATCTCGCGATCGGCGAGGAGGCCTCGTCGGTGGGTGCGATCGACGCGCTCGCCGAGGGCGACGCGCTGTATGCGAGCTACCGCGACCACGGCACGGCGCTCGCCGTCGGCAGCCCGGCGGCGGCGGTGATGGCCGAGCTCTTCGGCAAGGACACGGGCGCCGCCCACGGCCGCGGCGGCTCGATGCACCTGCTCGACGTCGAGCGGCACTTCTACGGCGGCTGGGGCATCGTCGGCGCCCACCTGCCGATCGCCGCCGGCACGGCCCTGGCGATGGTCTACCGCGACCAGCCGAACGCCGTCCTGTGCCAGTTCGGCGACGGGGCGGTGGCGACGGGCTCGTTCCACGAGGCGCTCAACCTGGCGTCGCTGTGGGGGCTTCCAATCGTGTTCCAGGCGATCAACAACCAGTACGGCATGGGCACGTCCGTGGCCCAGTCGAACGCCGAGCCCGAGCTCTTCCGGCGGGCGGCGGCCTACCGGGTACACGGCGAGCAGGTCGACGGAAACGACGTCATCGCCGTCCGCGAGGCGGCCGACCGGCTGCTGCGCCAGGCCCGCGAGGAGCGGCACCCGGCGCTGCTCGAGACGATCACCTACCGCTACCGCGGCCATTCGGTCGCCGACGCCGGCAAGGTCTACCGCACCCCCGAGGAGGTGCGGTCGTGGCGCGAACGCGATCCGATCACCCGCTACGGCCTGCTCCTGGGCGAGCGCGGGATCGCCTCGTCGACCGACCTCGATCTGATCTGGCAGGAGGTGTCGGCCGAGGTGAAGGATGCGATCGACCGGGCGCTTGCGGCGTCGTTTCCGCCCCGCGAGGGGCTCTACGACCATCTCTACGGCGATCCCAGCTGGCGGGAGCAGTTCGGGCGCATGGCGGCCGGCGCCCCCTACGGCGAGCGCGGAGAAGAGCAGACATGGCCGACGTGACCTACCGCGAGGCCCTGCGCCAGGCGCTCGACGACGAGCTCGGGCGCGACCCCGACGTGTTCCTGATGGGCGAGGAGATCGGCCGGTTCGAGGGCTCCTACAAGGTCACCGCCGGCCTGTGGCACAAATACGGCCCGGTGCGCGTACGCGAGACGCCCATCTCGGAGGAAGGATTCGTCGGCGCCGGCATCGGCGCGGCCATGATGGGCCTGCGCCCCGTCATCGAGATCATGACGATCAACTTCATCCTGGTGGCGATGGACCAGGTCATCAACCACGCGGCCAAGATCCGGTACATGTTCGGCGGCAAGGTCGGCGTGCCGCTCGTGATCCGGGCGCCCGGCGGCGCCGGAGCGCAGCTGACCGCGCAGCACTCCCAGTCGCTTGAAGCCTGGTTCGCCGGCTGCCCCGGGCTGAAGGTGGTGGCGCCGGCGACGCCGGCGGATGCCTACGGGATGCTGAAGACGGCCATTCGCGACGACGATCCCGTGCTCTTCTGCGAGAACCTCGTGCTCTACAACCTCACCGGCCCGCTGCCCGAGGACGGCGACGGCGCCGTCCCGCTCGGCAGGGCGGCGATCGCGCGGGAGGGCACCGACCTGACCCTCGTGGCGCACTCCTACACGGTGCAGCGCGCCCTGCGGGTGGCCGACCGGCTGGGACAGGACGGGATCTCGGTCGAGGTCGTCGACCTGCGCTCGCTGCGGCCGCTCGACGTCGACACCGTCGCCGAGTCGGTGCGCAAGACGAATCGCGTGCTCGTGGCCGAGGAGGGCTGGTCCACGTACGGCGTCGGCGCCGAGCTCGCGGCGCGGCTCCAGCGCGTGTGCTTCGACGACCTGGACGCGCCGGTCGAGCGGGTCGGCCAGGCCGAGGTGCCGATGCCCTACTCCAAGCCGCTCGAGCTGGCCGCGCTGCCGCTCGAGTCCAAGATCGAAGCCGCGGCGCGCTCGCTCCTGCGCGAGTGCGGCCTGTAAGGTTCGCCCATGTCGGAGGAGCTGACCATGCCGCGGCTGTCGGACACGATGGAGCAGGGCACCATCGGCCGCTGGCTGAAGCGCGAAGGCGAGAGCTTCCGCCAGGGAGACGTGATCGCCGAGATCGAGACCGACAAGGCGACGATGGACTTCCAGGCCTACGAGGACGGCACGATGCTGAAGATCCTGGTCGCCGACGGCGAGTCGGCTGCGCTGGGCGCGCCCATCGCCATCGTCGGCTCCGAGGGCGAGGAGGTCACGGTCGACGCAACGCCGCCCGCAGCCGAGTCGAACGGCGACGGCGCCG
>DASXOR010000010.1:0-16464 GCA_036494095.1 Gaiellales bacterium
GCTGGTGATGAAGGCGGGTTTGCGAACGCGGCTCACCGACTCCGTCGAGACCGCCCTGCGGCTGGCCGAGGGCCTGGTCGAGGTGGCGATCGTCGACGGGGCGACGATGACGTACTCCGAGAAGTTCGCGTGTCCCGACGACGGCATCTCGCTGCCCGAGCTCGCGCCGCGGATCTTCTCGTTCAACTCGCCGCACGGCGCCTGCCCTCGCTGCACCGGGCTCGGCACCCAGCGCGAGATCGATCCCGACCTGGTGGTGCCCGACCAGAGCCTCTCGATCGCGCAGGGGGCGCTCGTGCCATGGACGGTGATCAACTCGAACTTCTACACGCAGGTGATCCAGGCCATCGCCGACCGCTACGAGGTCGATCTCGACACGCCCTGGGCCGATCTGCCCGAGGAGCACCGCAATCTGTTCCTGCTGGGCACCAGCGGCGACAAGCTGTACGTGAGCTACCGCAACCGGATGAATCGCAAGCGCAGCTACATGCTCGCGTTCGAGGGCATCGTGCCCAGCCTCGAGCGCCGCTACCGCGAGACCGACTCGTCGTATCAAAAGGAGCGGATCGAGGAGTACATGGCGCTCAAGCCGTGCCCGGCCTGTCACGGCGACCGGTTGAAGGAGACGAGCCTGGCCGTAACCGTCGGCGGCCTCAACATCGCCGGGGTGACGCGGATGTCGGTCATGGCGGCGATCGACTTCGTCGACGGGCTCGCGCTGAGCGAGACCGAGCGGGCGATCGGCGCCCGCATCCTCAAGGAGATCCGCGAGCGGCTGACGTTCCTGGCCGACGTCGGCGTCGGCTACCTGACGCTGGGCCGCGCCGCGGCCAGCCTGTCGGGCGGCGAGGCGCAGCGGATCCGGCTGGCAACGCAGATCGGCTCGTCGCTCATGGGCGTGCTCTACATCCTCGACGAGCCGTCGATCGGGCTGCACCAGCGCGACAACGCGAAGCTCCTGGCGACGCTCGAGCGCCTGCGTGAGCTCGGCAACACCGTGATCGTGGTCGAGCACGACGAGGAGACGATCCGCGCCGCCGATCACGTCGTCGACATGGGCCCCGGGGCGGGGGAGCACGGCGGACGCGTGGTCGCCGTTGGCACGGCAGAGCAGGTGATGGCGTCGGAGCGGTCGATCACGGGCGCGTACCTGTCCGGCCGGCGCGCGATCCCGGTGCCCGACCGGCGCGTGCACGACGGCGGCTGGTTCGGCGTCCAGGGGGCGGCCGAGCACAATCTGAAGGACATCGACGTCGACCTGCCGGTGAGCAAGCTGATCTGCGTCACGGGCGTGAGCGGGTCGGGCAAGAGCACGCTCGTGAACGACGTCATCCAGAAGGCGCTCGCCAACCGGCTGAACCGCGCGCGGGTGAAGCCGGGCGCCCATCGGTCGGTGCAGGGGATCGACGCGTTCGACAAGGTGATCGACATCGATCAGTCGCCGATCGGGCGCACCCCGCGCTCGAACCCCGCCACCTACACGGGCCTCTTCGACCACATCCGCGCCCTCTACGCCACGTCTCCGGATGCCCGCGCGCGCGGCTACAAGCCGGGCCGGTTCTCGTTCAACGTCAAGGGCGGCCGTTGCGAGACGTGCCGCGGCGACGGCACGATCAAGATCGAGATGCACTTCCTGCCCGACGTCTACATCAACTGCGAGGCCTGCCACGGCCGCCGCTACAACCGCGAGACGCTCGAGGTCAAGTTCAAGGGCAAGTCGATCGCCGACGTGCTGGACATGTCGATCGAGGAAGCGCTCACGTTCTTCGCCAAGATCCCCAAGCTGCGCCGGCGGCTGCAGACACTGCACGACGTCGGCCTCGACTACATGCGGCTGGGGCAACCCGCGACCACCCTGTCGGGCGGCGAGGCCCAGCGGGTGAAGCTCGCGACCGAGCTCAGCAAGGTCGCGACCGGGCGGACGCTGTACATCCTCGACGAGCCGACCACCGGCCTGCACACGTACGACATCGAGAAGCTCCTGCAGGTGCTGCAGCGACTGGTCGACGCGGGCAACACCGTGCTCGTGATCGAGCACAACCTCGACGTGATCAAGCAGGCCGATTGGGTGCTGGATCTGGGCCCGGAGGGTGGCGACGCCGGCGGCGAGGTGGTGGCGCAGGGCACACCCGAGGAGGTGGCCGAGACGCCGGGCAGCCACACGGGCGAGTTCCTGCGCCGGGTGCTTCCGGTCTACGAGGCGGAGCGGGCGCTTGCAGCCGGGTGAGGTGCGGCGCGCGGGCGGACCCGACATGTCGGTGCGCGCCCGGGCCGTCATCCCCGACGCGGACGGCCGCGTGCTGTTCGACCGCACCCACCACGCCGGCAAGGCGCCGTTCTACTGGCTGCCCGGCGGCGGCGTCGAACCGGGCGAGACGGCCGAGGAGGCGCTCAGGCGCGAGCTGATCGAGGAGGCGTCGCTCGTCATCGCCGTCGAGCGGCTGCTGTATGTGAGCGAGAACCTGTTCGTCGAGTCCGGCGATTACCGCCACGAGGTGATCCTGTACTTCCTCGCGCGGGCGGGCGAGACGCTGCCCGGCGCGCCGACCGACCTGCGCCACCACGAGTGGCATCCGCCCGACGCGACGCCGGGGCCGTTTCTGCCACCCGACGTGGCCGCGGCCGTGGCGGCCGACTTGCGCGACGGCTTCCGCCGGCCGGTGCAGCACCTGGTCACCGACGAGCGCCCCGCTTGACCAAGGGCGTCCGCAAGGCCGGAAAGACACTCAAAGACGCGGAGCGGCGCCGGCTCGCCAGGCGCTCGCGCGCTGAATATCCGGTGCCGGGCACCGGGTATTCACTCCCGCCGGGCTGGGCGGTCGTCTGGTGCGACGGCGGGTCGCGCGGCAACCCCGGTCCGGCCGCCTACGCGTTCGTGATCTGCGCCGACGACGGGTCCGACCTTGCGTCGGGCGCCGTGGCGATCGGCGTCGCGAGCGTCGGCACCGCCGAGTACCGGGCCGTGGTCGCGGGCCTCGAGGCCGCGGCCGACCTCGGTCTCGACCGGGTCGAGCTGCGCACCGACTCGCGCCTGGTCGTGCGGCATCTGGGCGACTCGGCCCGTCCGCTCCGAAATCCCGCCCTCGCCGAGCTGCGCGACCGGGCGCTGGCCGCGGCCGCGCACGTGGAGGCCGTCAGGTACCGCTGGGTGCCCGCAGAGCTGAACGGGCGCGCCGACGCGCTCGTCGGCGATTTGCGTGTTTGAGCTCCCCGTTCGGGGGAATTACATGAGTGGGCAAGCAATTCTCTGGAGGGATGGATCGATGACTCTCGGACTTGTCATCCTGCGGCTCGTGATGGGGCTGACGCTGGCGGCGCATGGCGCCCAGAAGCTCTTCGGCTGGTTCGGCGGCCCCGGCCCGGCCGGCACGAATGCCCTGTTCGCCAAGCTCGGGTTCCGCTGGCCCATGGCGATGGCGGTGATGGCGGGTTTGTCGGAATTCGTCGGCGGGCTGCTGTTTGCGGTCGGCCTGCTGACGCCGTTCGCCGCGCTCGCGATCACGGTCGTGATGCTGAATGCGTTTGCGACGGTGCACCGCCCGAACGGGTTCTTCGTCACGGCCGGCGGGTACGAGTACAACCTGACCGTCGGCGCGATCGCGGTGGCCGTGGCGGCCATCGGCCCCGGCCGGGCCTCGCTGGACCATGCGCTCGGCATCGCCGGCAGCATCTCAGGGTTCTGGTGGGGGCCGATCGTGCTCGCCGTCGCCGTCGTGATCGCGTTTGCGACGACGACGTTCGGCCGGGAGCACGCCGGCATGCCAGGCCATCCCGCCGCGTGAGCTTGCAGTAGCCCCCGCTGTCTACTAGGTTCGCCACCACACAACGGATCGGAGTGGGCCGTGGGGGAGACGATGGTCGAGGCGGGCGCCCGGGAGATGCTCGCGGCGGTCGCCGCGGGCGACGATGCCGAGATCGACCGGCTGCTCGCCGCGAACTCGGGGCTGGCCGCCGCGTGCGGTGCCGACGGCCTCTCAGCGGTCATGCAGGCGCGCTACCACGGGCACGCGTGGGCGGCTGAACGGCTTGCCGATGCGCTGCCGCAGCTGGATCTCTTCGAGGCGGCGGCGATCGGGCGCTCCGGTCGGGTGCAGGAGCTGGTGGCGGCGAGTCCGGACGCGGTGCGGGCGGAGGCCGCCGATGGGTTCACCGCGCTGCATCTGGCCGCGTTCTTCGGCCACCTCGAGGCGGCCGCGGTGCTGCTCGAGCACGGTGCTGCGCCAGACGCGCTCGCCGGCAACGGAAGCCTGCTGCGGCCCCTGCACTCGGCCGCGGCCGGCGGTCATGCTGCGATCGTCGGACTGCTGCTCGAGCGCGGCGCCGACCCGAACGCCCGCCAGCACGGCGGCTACGTGCCGCTGCACTCGGCGGCGGGGCGCGGCGACGAGGTGTCGGTGCGGCTGCTGCTCGAGCACGGCGCGGATCGCGAATTGCGCGCCGACGACGGCCGCCGGCCCTGCGACCTCGCCACCGGCGACGGCCGCGTGGCCGAGCTGCTCTCGGCGTAGACTGCCGGGCCAAGACGTCGACTCAAGGAGGTCCCGCGTGGAGGTCGAGCTGACTCGCCGCGACGCGGTGCTGACCATCACCCTGAACCGGCCGGACGTGCTGAACGCATTCGACGATGCGATGCACGACGGCTTACGCGCCGGCCTCGAGGAGGCCCACGACGCGAGCGTGCGCGCGGTGGTCGTCACCGGTGCGGGACGAGGCTTCTGCGTCGGTCAGGACGTGTCCGCGCTCACGAGCGCCGCCGCCGTCGACGACCTGTTGCGGCGCACGTATCACCCCAACATCCTCGCCCTGCACGACCTCCAAAAGCCCGTCATCGCTGCTGTGAACGGCGCTGCTGCCGGCGCCGGCCTCTCGCTGGCGATGGCCTGTGACGTCCGCATCGCGGCGCGCACGGCCGTGTTCGTACCCGCGTTCATCAACATCGGGCTGGTGCCGGACTCCGGCGGATCCCACTTCCTGACGCGCATCCTCGGCCCGGCGCGGGCGCTCGAGTGGATGCTGTCGGGGCGGCGGCTCTCTGCCGACGAGGCTCTGGCCTGGGGGCTCGTCTCGGAGCTCGTCGACGCGGACGGGCTGCAGGCGCGCGTGGCGGAGCTGGCGGCGGGCCTGGCGGCACTGCCGACGACCGCCATCGCCCTCCACAAGCGGCTCTTCGCAGCGGCGGCGCTGCACACGCTGGACGAGCAGCTCGAGCTCGAGGCGCACCTGCAGGCGGCCGCAGCCGCCACGGCCGACTTCGCCGAGGGCGTGGCCGCGTTCCGCGAGCGGCGCCCGCCCAGCTTTCGCGGGGTCTAGACCGCCTGGGTTCTAGCGGATGCCGTCGAGCAGAAGCCCGCGCCGGATGCGCCGCTCGATCGCGACCCCATGCGGGGCGACGTTCTTGCCGAGGTCCGCGGCCGGCCGGCTGCGCCAGTCGACCTTGCCCGTACGGCGGCCGGCGAACTGGACGTCGGCGATCGTCTCGGTGAGGGTGGAACTGCCGGAACCTTGCTGCATGTGATCTCCCTCGTCGTGGGCGGTGGGTGCCTCCCGTTCCTCTCGGGATAGCGCCCGGCGCCCGGTCGCGTCAACACCGCTCACGAAAATCTCACACGACCCGAACATAGCAAGCCGGTGCGGGCAAGCGCTACTTGAAGCGGGCGAAGCCCTGCTGGTTCTTCCCGTGCACCTTCGTGAAGGCGCCGCCGGCCTGCGCGCCGCCGCCGCCGGCGGCGACGGCCGAGACGCCGATCGTGCTCCCAACGGCGTCGGGATCCCACGCCGTCAGCGCACCCTTTGCGAGCGAGAGCGCGAGCAGCTTGCGCCGGGCGGTCGGCGTGTTGCACGTGAGCGGGTTCCCCGTGCCGGTGCCGCCGACGCAGTAATTGTTGAAATGGCCGCCGACGATCACGACGCCGCCGAGCACCGCCACACCCTGGACGTCGCCGTCGGTCACGGCGAGCCATTTGCGGGCGCCGTTCGTGGACGCCCAGACCGCGACGTGGCCGCCGTTACCGCCGCCGCCGCCGACGAGCTCCTTGCCGGTGGTGCGCAGGGTGGTGACGGGCCAGTTCGGGTGGGCGCCGTAGGCGCTCACGCCGCCGGTCGTCGTCAGGATGGCCGCCAGGTGCGGATGCGACTTGCCGTTGACGGCAGTGAAGTCGCCGCCGGCGAAGACCCTGCCGCCGCCGGGCGAGACGATGATGGCCCGCACGGTCGAGTTCGCGTTCGGGTGCCAGGCTGCGAGCGGGGCGGCGCTGCTGGTGCCCAGGGCGGCCAGGCGATGCCGGTTCGCGCCCTTGACCGCGTCGAAGCTGCCGCCGACGTACACCCTGGTGGGGCTGACGGCGATCGCGTACACGGTGCCGTTCGTGTTGGCGTGCCACTTGCGCAGCGTCGACCCCGACGCCGTCACGGCCGCCAGGTGCGCGCGGGAATGGCCGTTGATCTTGCTGAATCCACCGCCGATGTAGACCGTGGTTGCGTTCGCGTTCAGCCGCAGCGCGGTCACGGTGCCGTTCGCCTTCGGGTTCCACGGCATCAGCTTGCCGGTGGTCAGGCTGAACGCGGCAAGGTGGCTACGCGCCGTGCCGCCGCCCGCCGCTCCGGGGCCGCGCACCGAGGTGAAGTCGCCACCGATGAAGATCTTGTGCGCGCCGACGGCGATCGCCCGCACGCGCCCGTTGGTCTGCCAGGAGCTGGCCGGGACCGAGCTGAGCGCGGCGCTCGCGGACACGGGCGCAGCCAGCGCTGCAACGGTTGCTGCAAGAAGTGCCAATCGCATCCGACCTGCCATAGCCGCCCCGTAGACTACCGGATCGGCTCGGATCTCGTCGAGGATCAGTTCGGGATGTCGATGACGTCGGCCGAGAGCGCCCCGCTCTGGCGGTACTCACGCCAGTGCCGGTAGGCGGCCGCGGTGAGCTCGCCCTTGATCTCGTGGCGGCTGATCAGATCCTCGATCTGAGCGGGCGCGAACCACTCCGGCGCGGCCAGGATGTCCGCGTCGTTCACGGCATAGCTCGTCTGGCGCGGGTGCGCGGACAGGTAGTTGAGCCGCAGCGACGTGCCCACGCGATGCCCGTCGGCGTCGTGCTCGCGCACGACCGAGACACCGATCAGCTGGGCGTCGGAGGCGGCGTAGCCGGTCTCCATCAGGAGGTTGCGGTTGACCGAGTGCTCGGGAAGCTGCACGTGGCCGTCCTCGTCCACCGGCTCCATCCACCCGGTGGGGAAGTTCCACCGCTCCTCGCCCTCGCGGTTCAGCTGGCGCACCATCAGCAGCTCGCCGCCGTGCTCGACCATCGAGCACACGGTCGTCGCCATGATCGCGGGGTGATCGACGCCGAGCAGGTCGATCGGTGGAACCGTGGCCGCCGAGCGCGGCTCCGAATCGGTGCGCTCGCTCATCTAGAGCCCCCTGCCGAGTGTCAGCGTCATTACGCCAATCCTACACCGGCCCGCCCGTCCGGCCAGGGGTTAACCCCGGCCGGTGTGCGGCTAGGACTCGCGCAGGAGCTCGGACAGGAATTCGTCCAGATCGGCCCGGAACTGGCCGGCCTCGAAGCCCCGCACCCATGCCCGCAACAGCGACTCGACACCGGTGAAGCCCACCGCCTCGCCGACGAAGCTGTCGCCGTCGAACACCAGGTAGCGGCGGCCGCCGGGGACGGCGAGCCTCCAATGCACCCTGTGCCCGAGCTCGTGATCGATATGACCCGCAAGTGCCCGCACGTCGTCCTCTGCCTCAGCCATCATGCCTCCTCCGTTGTGCCCCCAGCTAGTGTGCCCCCACTTTCGGGTAGTGCCCTCACCCGATCGGGTGATCCGAAGCAAGCCGGTAGGATTCGAGCATGGGCCACGGCGAGCAACCCGATCTGGCGCACCGCCTGCGCACCCCGCTGGCCGTGATCGTGGGCTACATCGAGATCCTCGCGCTGCGGGACAAGGGCGGCGAGAACGCCGAGATCCTCGGTCATCTCCGCGACGCCGCCACCGACCTCGCGGCCGAGATCGACGTCGTCGTCGCCGCGGACTCGGCGGCCGCGGCCGCCCGGGGTGGCAGCGGCGAGCGCTGACGGAGGCGGTCGGACGTCCGCGCACGCGGGGGCGTGGACGGTGCTCCAGCTCGACGCGCTTCACGCGGTCGAGTGGCGGGGGACGGAGCTGCGGTGGCTCCCGCTGCGGGCGGCGCTCGGCACTCGCATCGTGGGCATGGCCGCGTACACGGCCGATCGCGCCGGGCAGGAGGTCGTGGAGGACCACGTGGAGACGACGGACGGCCGCGGCCACGACGAGGTGTACGTCGTGCTGCGCGGGCGTGCAGCGTTCCGGCTCGACGGCGAGGAGGTCGATGCGCCCGCCGGGACGTTCCTCGCCGTTGCTCCGCAGGTGCGCCGCCATGCCGTGGCCGTCGAGGCCGGCACGGCGGTGCTCGCCCTCGGCGGGCCGGCGGCGTTCGAGCCGTCGGCGTCGGAGTGGATCGACCAGGCCCGGCCGTATCTGCGCGACCGGCCGGCGCGCGCCCGGGCGATCCTGGACGACCTGCGCCGGGAGCGGCCCGACTCGCCCGGCCTGCGCTACGGCGAGGCGCTGCTGGCGGCCGCCCAGGGCGACGCCGCCTGCGCCCGTGAGTGGCTGGTCGCCGCAATCGAGCGCGAGCCGCGTCTGCGCGATGAGGCTGCGCGCGAGCCGCTGCTCGCGCCCATCCTCGCCGAGTCCGGTTAGCCCAGAGCCTGCGCCGCCGCCTCGGCGGACGAGATGACGGGCACGATCTCGAACTCGCCCAGGTCGTCCCACCGTGCGGTCCATTGCTCGAACAGCGCCGGGTCGTTGGTCTCCATGAGCTGGAAGCAGCGGCCCAGGCCCGGCTCGATCCAGCTCTCGACGTACTCGAGCCCTTCCGGCAGCATCCGGCCGCGGTCGCGGGCCCGCTCGTACACGGGCCGCGCGCCCTGCGTGAACGTCTCGATCACCATGTAGCGCACCGGGCCTCCTCGTCGCATGTCGTGGCAGCCGTCGGGCTGCGGCGCGATGTTACCCATCCGTTACGCGAACGCCACCCGGGCGCGGAGCCGGACGGTCAGAATCGGCGTCCAAGCGGCACGCCATCGACCTGGAGCGGCCATGCACACGAAGCGAACACTCCTCCGCACTCTCGCCGTGACGCTCGACAGGTATCCGGGCACCCCGGTCTACCTCGACGTCGGGGCGTACGTGGCCGCGGTCGGCGGCCCGTTCCAGCTGAACGTGACCCGCGCCGGCTACACCAGCCCGATCGAGGTGCGCCAGATCGCGGGCGGCGAGTCGCGGCGGCTGCCCGCGTGGGTCAATGACGGCTGGACCGGCCTGCGCCGGTTCCTGCATTCCACCGTCCGTGACCCGGCGGGCGCGGTGATCTGCGGCTACAACCCGTTCCCGCTGGGCGACGTGTGGGGGGCTCGATCACGGCGGGGTCGTCGGCCTGGGCGACTCGGCGCCGTCCCTGCCACTGCGGCTCGGCAGCTACTCGATGACGATCTCGATCCGCCCCGGTACACGCGGCTCTTCGGCATCTCGGCGGCGCACGCGCGGACGACGGTCGCGATCAAGGTCGTGAAGGCGCCGTCGTTCTGCGGCCCGGCCAAGCGCGCCCGGCATGCCGCGGCCGCCGGCTCTCCGACGATCGCGCCGATCGATAACCATCCCGCCCCCTCGACGCTGCCCGACCTCGTCCCGCTGCCGTCCTTCGGCATCTCGGTCGACCGCCAGAGCGGCCGCGATTACCTCGACTTCGGCGCCACGGTGTGGGATCACGGCCCGGCACCGATGGACATCGAGGGCTTCCGGCGTCTGGGCACGAACGTCATGGACGCGTGGCGAGTACTTCTACAGGCACGGCGTCGCGGTCGGCCGGGCGAAGGTCGGCACCCTGCTGTATGACGCCGACCCCGGTCACGAGCACTGGCACTTCCAGCAGTTCGTGCGCTACGCGCGCCTGAACTCGACCCGCTCGCTCGTCGTGCGCAGCCAGAAGGATTGGCTTCTGCCTGGCTCCAACCGACCCGATCGACCTCGTGCAGCGGGGCGCCATGTGGACGCCCGACCAGCTCGGCTTCCTCGGCGCCTGCGCCGATCAGACGGCGATCTGGACGCGCGAGTCGCTGCCGTCGGGGTGGGCGACACGTACGTGCAGACGCTCCCCGGCCAGTCGTTCGACATCACCAACCCTGCGCAACCGCACCTACTACATCAGCATCGAGGCGAACCCGCTGCGGGCGCTCTACGAGGTCCGCACCGGGAACGACACCAGCCTGCGCAAGGTCATCCTCGGCGGCACGCCGGGCAAGCGCACGGTGCGCGTGCCGGCCTGGCATGGGATCGACCCCGAGGGGTGAGCGGCTAGCATGACCGCATGGCCTCGATCGCGAGCGAGTCCGAGCTCCGGGCGCTGCACAGTGCGCCGACCGGGCGCGCCGTGCGCAAGGAGCTCGACCGGCTCGACCGCCACTGCCGCCGGTTCATCGCGCTCTCGCCGTTCCTGGTGATGGCGACGGCCGATGCGGACGGCCGGCTCGACGCGACTCCGCGCGGCGGCGATCCCGGGTTCGTCGAGGTGGCCGACGATCGCACGCTGCTCGTGCCCGACCGGCCCGGCAACAACCGGCTCGACTCGCTCACGAACCTGACCGAGCGGCCCGAGGTGGGGCTGCTCTTCATGATCCCCGGCGTCGACGAGACGCTGCGCGTGAACGGCGCCGCCGAGCTTCGCACCGAGCCCGGCCTCGTCCAGCGCTTCCAGGTCGGCAAGCGGCCGCCGGCGATCGTCATTTCGATCACCGTGCGCCAGGCGTACCTGCACTGTGCGAAGGCGCTCATGCGCTCGCGGCTCTGGAATCCCGACGCCCGCGTCGACCGCGCCGAGCTGCCGACGATGGGCGAGATGATGCGCGACCACGCCGGATCGGCGACCGTCGAGTCGCAGGCGGCGATGGTCGAGCGCTACCGCGAACAGCTGTACTAGGGCTGACCCGAGCTACGCCGCGCGGCCGACGCCATCGCCCGGCATCGCCGCGGCGAGGATGGCGTCCAGTGCCTGCGCGGGCTGCGGGCGGGCGAAGAGGTAGCCCTGACCGGCGTCGCAGCCGAGGCTGCGCAGCCGGTCGAGCTGGACCGCGGTCTCGACGCGCTCGGCGATCACCGTCACGCCCAGCGCCCGGCCGAGCCCGACGATCGCGGTCGTGATCGGGGCCGGGTGGGTGGGCTGGGTGATCGCGCCGATGAAGTAGCCGTCGATCTTGAGCGACGCGAACGGGAACCGCTTCAGCGACGCGAGGGCCGAGTAGCCGGTGCCGAAGTCGTCCAGGCTGAGCGGAACGCCGATCCGCGCCAGCTCGGCGATGTTGTCGGTGACGGCGGAGTCGTTCTCGTCCAGGAACACCCCTTCGGTGATCTCGATCCCCAGGTCGGCCGCGGCCAAGCCGTGCCGGTCCAGCAGCGATGTCAGCTTGGGGACGAAGTCGGGTTGGGACAGCTGGTACGGAGAGACGTTGGCAAACGCCCCCACCGGCAGGGTGCCGGGGTACTCGCGCCGCCAGGCGGCGATCTGGCGGGCGACCTCGCCCAGCACGTGGTCGCCGAGCGGGACGATCAGGCCGTTGTCCTCGGCCAGTGGGATGAACTCGCTCGGCTGCACCCAGCCCCACTCGGCGTGCGGCCACCGGATCAGTGCCTCCACCGCCAGCGGAGCACCGTCGGCGATGGCCACGATCGGCTGGTAGTGCACGTCGAGCGCCCCGTCCTCGAGCGCCTGCCGGAGCTGGCTCACGACCGCCATGTGCCTGCGCACCCGCGCCCGCATCGCCCGGTCGAACAGCTCGAAGCCGCCCTTCGCGCTCCGTTTCGCGCGGTGCATCGCGGTCTCGCCGTTCGCGAGCAGGCTCTCGGCGGACGCCTCGCCCTCGGCGAAGGCGATGCCGATGCTGGCGCCCAGGTGCGCCGGCCCCGTCTCGGTCGGGAACGGCTCGGCCACCACTGCCAGGATCCGCTCGGCGAGCGCGACCACCTCGGGGGTACCCTCGACCCCATCGAGCAGGAGCACGAACTCGTCCGCGCCCACGCGCGCCGTCGTGCAGATCTCGGGTACCGCCGCGCGCAGCCGCTCGGCCACCGTCACCAGGAGCCGGTCGCCCGCCATGTGGCCGAGGCTGTCGTTCACCAGCTTGAAATTGTCGAGATCGAGCAGCATCACGACCACGTCGTCCCCCCGCCGCGACCGGGCCAGGGACTGTTCCAGCCGATCGACCAGGAGCAGCCGGTTGGGGAGGCCCGTGAGCGCGTCGTGGACGGCCTGATGGTCGAGCCGGCCCTCGAGCTCGCGGCGCTCGGTCGTGTCGCGCGCGATCGCCTCGATCCGCACCGTGCTGCCGTGCTCGACGACGCGCCTGGCCGACACCTCGATGTACGCACGGCGGCCATCCCTGCCGATCAGCTCGAGCGCGACGATCTCGCGCTCGTTCCGCTCGACCTCGCCGGAGAGCAGCCGCCGGATCCGCTCCGCGTCCTGCGGGGCGATGAAGTCGAACATGCTCATCGCGGCGAGTTCGTCGCGGCCGTATCCGGTCATGATCTCGGCGGCGCGGTTGACCGAGATGAAGTCGCCGGCCGGCCCGAGCGTCACAACCGCGTCGCTCGCGTGCTCGAAGAGCTCGGCGTACCGCGCCTCGCCGAGCTTGCGGTCGGTCATGTCGACCACCGTCCCCGCCCAGCCGAGCAGCACCCCGGCGGCGTCGTGCACAGGGCTGGCCACGACCTCGACCCAGCTCACCCGCCCGTCGGGGCGCAGAAACCGGTGTTCGCTCGAAAGGCTCTCCCCGGACGCGGTCGCGGATGCCCACTGCTCGAGCACCCCGTCGACGTCGCTTGGGTGCAGAGCGCCCGTCCAGCCCCTGCCGTACAGCTGCTCGAGACTCAGGCCGGTCAGCTCGCACGCACGCTCGTTCGCGTAGTCGCACTCGCCCAGCGCGTTCAGGACGAAGACGCCCACGGACGCCCGCTCGGCGAGCGCCCGGAACACGGCGACGCTCGTCCCCGTGACGCCCAACCGGAGCATGCCGGCGTGCGCGAGCGCGTCCTTGTCTGGAGACATCACCTTCGAGTGATCGGCACGGAGGCGGCGGCAATCAAGCGCCGCGGTGACCGCTACGCGCCCGTGGTGTCCGCGTGCTGCGTGGCCCGGAACTCCTCGGTGGAGTTCACGTTCGGGAAGGGCTCGGCCGGCACCGCCATCCCCAGCCTCGAGCACAGCGGCTCCCACCCATCGCCGGGGCGCCATTCGACCAGCCGCTCCGCCGGAATCGCCGCCCGGACGGCGGCGTTGTGCGCCTCGTAGGCCGCGATCGCGCCGTCGCGCGTGCGCCAGTCCGGGGTGAAGGCGGCCATCATGTCGAGCGTGGCCCTGCGCCGCACGGCCCAGTCGGGCCGATCGGCGGGCACCGGCTGGGAGAGGCCCGCGAGGATGGTCGCCTCGAAGCTGCGCCACCACGTCTCGGCGCTGTCACGCACCGAGAGCAGCACGAGCGCCGCGGGATGAGCGCCGGCCAGCTCGGCCCAGAACGCGCATGCGGGCCAGTCGACCGTGGCGACGTAGCCGGGCGGGAAGGTGCGCCAGTCGGGCGAGCGGCCACGGATCGCGTCGTGCCAGACGGGCACGTCGTCCGGCCGCTCGAACACCTCGACCATGTGGTAACAGGGCCCGGCCAGCAGCCGTTCCAGCGCCAGCTTGAGGGAGTTCGTCCCGGTGCGGCCGAGGCCGGCGCCGACGACTCGCACGCTCACCGGCGGCCGTGCCGGGTGAAGGGCTCGAGCGTGTGGCTGAACGCCCAGGCGGGCTGCGCGATGCCCGAGCACGTGTCCGATCCGAGCTGGCCGGGGCAGCCGCCGTTGTCGCGCTGGATCGCCCAGATCGAGAGCGTGCCGATGCCCGTCGCGGCGGCGAACTGCCGCACCGCCGCGGCGTGGGCGAGCGTTGTCACCTCGGTCTTGTGCGGGTAGTCGTCGATCCCCGGCATGAGCGTCAGCCCCTCCATCGCCCACAGCCGGCGGGAGCTGCGGCCCGGGTACAGGGCGTGCAGTTGGCGGTGCAGGCCGCGCGCCGCGCTCTCGGCCGCGGCGGCCATATCCGTGGTCGTGCCGTCGTAGTAGTCGAAGACCATGATGTTGACGACGTCGACACGGGTGCCGTTCGTGATCGCGTTTCGGAGCACGTGCAGGCCGTCGGCCTCGAGGCCGGCCGGCTCGACGGGGAGCGTGTACTGCAGCCGCAGCCGGCGGCCCGTGCGTGCCGCCCAGCGCTCGACGCTGCGCAGGGCGCGGTTGCGCCGGTCGATCCCCGTCAGGTGGCCGAGCGACCGGTCTTCGACGTCCATGTCGAGCCGGGTGACGCCGTAGGTGCGCACGACCGACTCGTAGGCTGCCACCAGCTTGGCCATGTCCGTGCACGAGTCGGCGATCTCGGTCAGCGCGTGGTCGGCGCTGTACCCGCCGAACGATGGGATCACGTTGCCGCCCGCGCGGCGCAGGGCGCGGATGCCGTTCAGGTAGCCGCCTGCCGCCGTCGGCCGGCGCTTGTCGCCGTTCCAGGCCGGGTTGCACGATCCCCGCCGCGGCGTCTCGATGAACGCGAGGGTGAGATGATGCGCGCCCGAGCGGCTGGCGACCCGGAAGACGTGGTCGCCGCTCCAGGTCTCGAAGTAGGGCGCGTACACGCGACTCTGCGGGATGGCCGCCGCCGTGGCCGCGGTCGAGGAGGCCGAGCCCGCACCGGCCGTGAGCAGCAGCAGGGGAACGAGCGCGAGGCCGGTCGCGACGAGCGTGCGCAGTCGGGGCAGCGTCATCCTCGGCAGCTTAAACGAGATGTCTAGACTGCGAGCTCGACGCAGGCGAGATCCCATTGGACAAGGGGGGGACATGGCGACTGTCATGGGACACGAGCAGGAGCAGGTCGAGCGGGCGAACGCGTCCGGGCTCACGCCGGTGGTGTTCATCCACGGGCTGTGGCTCTTGCCGAGCAGCTGGGACCGGTGGGCGGGCGCCTTCCAGGAGGCGGGCTTCACCGCGCTCACCCCCGGCTGGCCGGACGATCCCGACACCGTCGAGGAGGCCAACGCGCATCCCGAGGTGTTCGCCGGCAAGACGATCTCGCAGGTGGCGGATCACTACGACGACCTGATCGCGAAGCTGGCGACGAAGCCGGCCGTGATCGGCCACTCGTTCGGCGGCCTCTTGACGCAGATCCTGGCGGGACGCGGGCGCGCCGCGGTCTCGGTCGCCATCGACCCGGCGCCGTTCCGGGGCGTGCTGCCGTTGCCGATCTCGGCGCTCAAATCCTCGGCGCCCGTGCTCCGCAACCCCGCGAATCGCAACCGCGCGGTGCCGCTGACCTACGAGCAGTTCCGATTCGCCTTTGCCAATGCCGTCAGCGAGGACGAGGCCAAGGAGCTCTACGGGACGTACGCCGTGCCGGCGGCGGGCGCCCCGCTCTTCCAGGCGGCGACGGCGAACGTGAACCCCTGGACCGAGGCGAAGGTCGACACGAAGAACCCCGACCGCGGGCCGCTCCTGATCATCTCGGGCGAGAAGGACCGTACCGTGCCGTGGGCGATCGCGAATGCGTCCTACAAGCGCCAGCAGCACAACCCGGGCGTGACCGAGATCGTCGAGATCCCGGGCCGGGGGCATGCTCTCACGATCGACAGCGGCTGGCGCGAGGTGGCCGACACGGCGCTTGCGTTCGTGCGGCGGTTTACGCCGGCAGCTCGGTGATAGTGGTCACGCCAGGCCGTGATGCGGTAGGGTTAGGGTCGCCTAAGCCCCCGATGGCACGGGCGACCCCAAAGGCTCCTGATCGGATGAGCACTTGAGTCCAGAGCGTACGGCGATCCTCGGCGCGATCGCCGGTTTCACAATCTTCTTCGGATTGCCCGTCGGCCGCCTCCAGGGCCTGAGCGAGCGTATGCGTGCGTTCCTGTCGGTGCTCGCGGCCGGCATCCTGCTCTTCATCTTCTGGGACGTGCTCGACGCGGCTCACGGGATCCTCGAGTCGGGCCTGCTGATGGCGAAGACCGGGCAGGGTTGGGGGACATTCGCCGGGCGGGCCGCGATGGGCGTCGCGGGGATCCTCGCCGGTGGCCTCGGCCTCGCCTGGATCGAGCACGAGATGCAGGTGCGGCGCACGCCGGCTCCGATGGCCGGTGGCAGCGTCGACGCGGTCGCCGCGGGCGGGGCGGTCTCGAGCCAGGAGCTCGCCAGGCTCGCCGAGCGCGCGTCGCTCACGCTGGGCATGCTGATCGCGCTCGCGATCGGCCTGCACAACTTCTCCGAGGGGCTTGCGATCGGCGTCTCGGCGCGCGCGGGCGAGGTCGCCCTCGCCACGACCCTGATCATCGGCTTCGCGCTGCACAACGCGACCGAGGGCTTCGGCATCGTCGGGCC
>DASXOR010000011.1:0-48319 GCA_036494095.1 Gaiellales bacterium
CGCCACGCCGGCGCCCGACCCCAGCAGCGCCTCGCGGATGTCGTCGAAGTCGTCGAACGGGGTGTAGGCGAGCCCCAGCTTGTCGAGGTCGCGGGCGAGTGCGTGCCTGGCGAAGCGGCGGTCGGCGGCGACGGCGGCGCACTGGTCGGAGTAGCCGTCGCCGATGTAGGCGACCGGCCTGCCGTTGCGCAGCCCGTCCACCACCGAGCGCTTGCACTCCTGGCCGCACACAGCGCAGTCGGCGCCGTGGCGAAACTCGATCGTCGTCCCCTCGGGCGTGAACCTGGCCTCATGCGCGATCACCGGAAGGTGCTCGGCGCCCTCGCGGGCGAGGATCGGCCGGATGATCGACTCGAACCCGCCCGAGACGACGACCAGCCCGTGCCCGGCCGCCTCGGCCGCGCGCACGAACCGGGCGAATCCGGGCCGCACCCGGGCCTCCGCCACGGCCTCGGCCACGAGCGCCTCGTGCTCACCCCGGACCTGCATGAACTCCATCGTCATGCACTCGCGCAGGGTCAGGCGGCCCTCGACCAGCCCTCGCTCGGCCTCCTCGTACGCCTCCGGGGCATAGCGCTCGAGCAGGCCGTCCTGAGTGTCGCGATCGGTGATGGTGCCGTCGAAGTCGACGACGATCAGGAAGGGCACGGGCTCAGCCGCGTCGCGCCCAGCGAGCGACCGTGTCGGCATCGTGGCCGTGTGCGATCAGCTGCAGGAGCGGCTTCGGGCTCTTGAGCGTCTGCATCGTCTCCATCTTGCCGACCGAGATCCCCTGGCGCTGGCAGAACCGCAGGAGCGCCTGGCGGTCGCTCGAGAGCAGCCGCCACACCGTCTCCTGGCGGTGGCGGTCGAAGTCGCGGTAGACACCGACGTCGCCGGCGATCGCGCGGCGCACGGCCTCGTTGTACTCGGCCCGGTAGTCGTGTTCCTCCGACACGGCCGGGAGTGTATTAGATGATTGATCGAGAACCGCCGCGCACCTCGTCACGTTGTGGCGGATGCGCGCAAGGTGGTGACCTGCGGCGATTCTCGATCAATCATCTCGCCGCTCACGCCCGCCCCACAACCTTGCCCTCGGCGTTGTACGCGACGAGGTGCATGGGCGCGGAATTCCCGTCCGGGAACGGCAGTGCGAGGGCGAATGCTCCGCCGCGGGCGATCGGCGCGCCGCGGCCCGACACCCGATCGGCCACGCGGACGGCATCGCGGATCGTGATCAGGCCGTACTCGATCCGCCAGAACGACCCGCCGCGGCCGGTGGCGTTGACGTCGCCCTCCTGGTAGTCGAAGCCGTTGATCACGTAGACCGGGTCCTGTCCGTTCACCTGCGTGCGGGTCGGCATGCAGCCGGGGACGGTGCCGCCGCCGTCGAGCGGATCGCGGCCGGTGCCCACCCAGTCGCCTGCGGGCAGCCGCAGGGCGCCGCACCAGCCGTGCGTGCGCGTGCGCCCGAACCAGAACTGCACGGGGCCGACGCGCGGGACGCGCATGGTCGCGGCCTTGAACACCGACGCGGGGATCACGTGCTGGTGCCACAGCTGGCCGGCGCTGGGGTCGTTGTTGTAGGCGGAGTTGGCCCGGAAGAGGGCGACCGGGCCGAGTGCGCCCGTCGCCCAGGCCGCGCCGATGCCGACGGCGAGCAGCAGCGCCGCGGCCGCCGCCAGCACGGGAGCGCGGCGGCGGTGCGGGCGGCGGACGGACGTGCGGATGGGCACGGCGACGATCTGGCTCCTCACCGCCTCCCGGACATGCGCATCGGCCGGGGCGATCGAGCGGGCCGGGTCGAGCCGGCGCAGGACGTCGAGAGTGTCGAAGCGGGTCATCCTGACCTCCTGGAGTCGGCGAATGCGAGGCCGCGGTTGGAGTCGGCATCGATGGTGCGGAGTGCGGCGGCGAGGCGGCGGCGGGCGCGGTGCAGGCGCAAGCTGGCATTGGCCTTCGAGCAGCCGAGCGCCGCGGCGATGGCCGTGCGGTCGAGCCCGTCCCAGACCGCGAGCAGCAGCACCTCGCGATCGCGCGGCGTGAGCGTGCGCAGGGCGGCCTCGACGGCAGCCGCCTCGCGGGGCGCGTCGACGCCCGCGAGGGCCGGCACGGCATCGGCGAGGCGTACGCTCACCGCCTGCCGGCGGCGCGCGCCGCGGTGCTCGTTGCGGCGGACGTTGCGGGCCACGCCGATCAGCCACGGCGCGGCCTGCTCGGGGATCTCGTCGAGCCGCCGCCAGGCGACCAGGAAGGTCTCGGCGACCACGTCGTCGACGATGCCGGGGTCGCGCCGCCAGATGTAGCGGCGCACCGTCTCGTGGTGCTGCTCATAGACGCGGGTGAAGCGCGCCTCTCGTGTCTCGGTGGTATGCAGAGTCATCCTCCGGCGGGGCTGGGACGTCACCTCTTCTCATGTCCGGCAAGGCGCGGAGATTTCGTCCGGGACCATCTAGTGTTGCGGTTATGGCACACACCGCAACCCCGCAGACGCGCCGCTTTGGCGCCCAGAGCATGACCGCCCCGCTGCACGAGGTGCTGGTGAAGCGCCCCGGCGTGGCGTTCGGACGCGCCCACGACGACCCCGCGCACGGCTACCTGCACCCGGTCGATCTGACCGCCGCCCAGCGCCAGCACGACGCCTTCTGCACGATCCTCGCCGATCTCGGCGTGGCGGTGCACCAGCTCGAGGACGAGACGGCGAGCCCCGACCTCGTCTACACCTTCGATCCCGCGCTCGTCACCGACCGTGGCATGATCGGGCTTCGCTCCGGCAAGCCGAACCGCCAGGGCGAGGCGGCGGCCCTCGAGGCCTGGGCGAGCGCGCACGAGATGCCCGTGATCGGACAGCTCGATGACCCCCAGACAGCCGACGGCGGCGACACGTTCTGGCTGCGGCCGGACGTCTTCTGCATCGGCCGCTCGCTGCGCACCAACGCGGCCGGCGCCCGGCAGCTGGCCGAGCTCGTCGGCGGCGACGTGCACGTCTTCGACGTCCCCTACGCCAACGGCCCGGCCGAGTGCCTGCACCTGCTCTCGGTCATCTCGCCCATCAGCGACGGCCTGGCGGTCGTGTTCCTGCCCCAGCTTCCCGCCGGCCTGTACGAGCTTCTGGGCGAGCACTCCGTCGAGATGGTGCCGGTGCCCGAGAACGAGCTCGTCACCCAGGGCTGCAACATCCTGGCCGTGCGGCCGGGCGTGGTCGTGATGGTCGAGGGCAACCCGGTCACGCAGCGCGCGCTGCTCGACCGCGGCTGCGAGGTGCACACGTTCCCCGGGGACGAGGTGTGCATCAACGGCTCCGGCGGCCCCACGTGCATCACCCGCCCGATCCTGCGCGGATGAAGAACCTCACGCCGGCCGAGCTGGCCGTGGTGGCAAACGTCGACCGGGATCGCCTGGCCGACGACCTGGCGGCGCTCGTCGCGATCCCGAGCCTGACCGGCGACGAGGGCGCCGTGCAGACCGAGGTCGCGTTGCGCATGACGACCGCCGGGCTCGAGGTCGAGCGCGTCGACACGCCGGCGATCGATCTCTCGACCGATCCCGACTTCCCGGGCGTCGAGGTGGCGCGCGACACCCATCCGGTCGTGACGGGGCGGCTGACGGGCGACGCGGCCGGGCGGCGGGTGCTGATCGCCGGGCATATCGACGTCGTTTCGGGCGGCGACGAGCTGGCCTGGACGTCGCCGCCGTTTCGGCCGCGGATCGAGGACGGCATCCTCTACGGGCGCGGCGCGTGCGACATGAAGGGCGGCGTCGTCGCCGGCCTCGGGGCACTGCGGGCAATCGCCGAGGCCGGCGTCGAGCTCGGCGGCGAGGCGATGCTCGTGACCGTGCCGGGCGAGGAGGACGGCGGGGCCGGGATGCTGGCGGCCATCCGGGCCGGCTGCACCGGCGATTGGGCGGTCATCACCGAACCGACCCGGCGCGAGATCGTGACCGCGCAGGCGGGCGCGATCACGTTCACGCTGACCGTGTCCGGCAAGAGCGCCCACGCCGCCTTCCGCCGCCGCGGCGTCTCGGCCGTCGAGAAGCTGTGGCCCGTGATGGCCGCGCTGACCCGCAACGAGGATGAGCGAAACGCCGCCGAGAGGCTGCAGTCGATGCGCGACCTGGGCCTGCCCTACCCCACCCTGATCGGCCGGGTGAACGCCGGCGACTGGTCATCCACCGTGCCGGAGCGGCTGGTGGCCGAGGGCCGCTACGGCGTGCGCGTCGGCCAGACGGTCGCCGAGGCGGAGGCTGAGCTGCGAGCGGTTCTGGCCGACGCCTGCGCCGGCGACGACTGGCTGCGCGAGCATCCGGTCGAGGTGCAGGTGACCGGAGGCCGGTTCGCCTCGGCCGCGGTGCCGTCCGACCATCCGCTGCCGTGGGCGGTGGGCGAGGCCGCCCGCGACGTGGACGGCCGCCTGCCGCCGTTCGTCGGCGTGCCGTACGGCTCCGACGCGCGCCTGCTGATCGACCACGGCGCGACGCCGACCGTGCTCTACGGCCCGGGCGACCCCGAGCTCGCCCACTCCGTGGACGAGCACATCGCCCTCGAAGACGTCGTCCGCTGCGCCCGCGTCCTCGCCGTGTGGGTCATGCGGTCGCTGGCACCAGAATGAGCTTGCCCTGCGTGCGCCGCGACTCGAGATCCTCGTGCGCCCGGCGCGCGTCAGCGAGCGGGTAGCGGCCGCCGATCAGCACCCGCAGACGGCCCGTCGCCACCCACTCGAACACCTGCTCGGCCCGGGCGAGCAGGTCGTCGCGGGTGGCGGTGTAGTAGGGCAGCGTGGGCCGGGTCACGAAGAGCGAGCCGCCCTCGGCGAGCCGGTGGAGCTCGAGCGGTTGCGGCTGGCCGCTCGCGGCGCCGTACAGAACCATGAGCCCGCGCGGGCGCAGGACGGAGAGCCCGGCGGCGAACGTGTCGCGGCCGATCCCGTCGTACACGACGTGGACGCCTGCGCCGCCGGTGAGATCCCGCACCGCCTCGGCGAAGCCCTCGTAGCCGATCACGTCGTCGGCGCCGTGCTCGCGCGCCAGCCGGCGCTTGTCCCCGGTCGAGGCGGTGGCGATCACGCGGGCGCCGCGCATCTTCGCCATCTCGGTCAGGAGCAGCCCGACGCCGCCGGCGGCGGCATGCACCAGCACGTCGTCCCGGGGACGGATCGGATAGGTCGACGTCGCCAGGTAGTGGGCGGTCATCCCCTGCAGGAGGACGGCCGCGGCCAGCTCGGATGAGACGGCGTCCGGCACCTGCACCGCTCGCTCGGCGGCGACGAGCACGCGCTCGGCGTAGCTGCCCGTCGCGCTCGTCCAGCTCACCCGGTCGCCGACCGCGAACTCCGTCACGCCCGCGCCGAGGGCGACAACGGTGCCCGCGCCCTCTGCCCCGCCGACGAGCGGCGGCGGCGTGCCGTAGCCGCCCCGCCGCTCGTACACGTCGCGGAAGTTCACGCCGGCCGCCTCGAGCGCGACCAGCAGCTGCCCGTCGCCCGCAACGGGCTCCGGCCACTCGCGCGGCTCGAGTACCTCGGGGCCGCCGTTTCGGCTGATCACGACCGCGAGCATCGCCTCAGGCCGGGGACGGCGCGGGCGTGCCGTTGTCCCAGCCGCGCAGCTCGAAGCCCTCGTCGCCGAGCGTCGCACGCAGGCCGTCGGCGACGGTCGCGGAGCACACCACGAGCACGCCGCCGTCGGATCCGTCACCACGGCGAAGCGCCGCCGCCACCCGCTCGGGCGGCTGCACGTGGTGGCCGCTTCGGCCGAGCTCACGGTAGGTGTCGCGCACGACGACGAGCGACCCGGCCGGGCCGCGGACAAGGGCCGCGAGCTCGACGAAGTGGCCCACGTCCCAGTCGGCCGGCGGCGGCTCGGGGGTACCGCCCGCCAGATGCTCCAGCACGACGGCGGGGTCGGGGCGCGATCCCCAGAAGGGGCCGGTGCGCACGTTCGCGATCAGGAGCGCGTCGGCGGCCGCGGCGTCAAGCAGGCCGCAGACGTGCTCGCCGGTCCACGGGCCCGCCACCTCGATCGCGGCGAGTGCGCCGGCCGACAGCTTCTCGATCGCGGCTGCGAGCGGCGGCGCGGCGGTGCCTCCCGTGGCCGGGTCGGCGGCGAGCGGCAACTCGACGCGGTAGTCGCATCGGGGCGTCGCGCCGGGCGCGACGTGCGTCTGCGGGTCGCCGCCCGGCAGGATCGCGCCCGCCGCGAGCGCAACCGCCTCCTGGTCGGCGTCGACGCCGGCCGCGCGCAGCGCGAGGCTGGCCCAGAAGCAGCCGCACAGGTTGTCCATCTGCTGGCCCTCGGCGGCGTAGGCCGCGGCGAACGCGAGCCGGTCGGGCACCGTGCTCACTGCGGGAGTGGCCACACCTGGAGCATATTGCGCGTCGGCGCCCACCGCCGCGCAAGCAGCCCGTCGGCACGATCGAGGTCGATGTCCGCGCACACGACCCCGACGGCGCCGTAGGGCAGGCTCGTGACGAGCTCGCCGTTCGGCGAGACGATGCAGGTGGCCGAGCCCTGGTCGGGGCCGGCGATGTTGGCCGCGGCGACATAGACGCCGTTCTCGAGCGCGCGGCACATGAGCGCCTTCTCGCTGTACGGGTTGGAGGCGTCGCACCAGCGGGTCGGCAGGGAGCCGTCGGCGGTCGTCACGTAGTGCGGGGCAAAGACGATGCGCGCGCCCGCGAGCACGAGCGAGCGGGCGATCTCGGGATAGCGGAACCCCTCGTGACAGATCGTGATCCCGAAGGTCGCCCCCGCCGCGGTGAAGACCCGGCGGCCGGATCCGGGCACGTAGTGCGGCTCCTCGCTGGGGTCGATCTGCGTCTTTGCCTGTACGCCGAGCAGCGCCCCGTCCGCGCCGACGACGACTGCGACGATCTCGCGCCCGGCGGGCGTCGGCCGCTCGGCGCCGACGATCGCGACGACCGCTGCCGCACGGGCCGCCGCGGCCACCTGGGCGATCGCTGCATCCATCGCCTCCGCGCTCACGTCCGCCACCGGCCGGACCTGGACACGGTGTCCCGGCAGCCCCGTCTCCGGCAGGCAGACGATGGCGGCGCCCTGCCGGCCCGCCTCCTCCACGGCGGCGACCGCCGCCGGCGCCGCCTCGTCAAGTGTCGCAGTGAGCGGCGTTGAGGCGACCGCGATCCGCACCGTCGGCATCGGCCGAGTGTAACCGGCGCTAGATCACGAGGCCCTTGATCGTGACCGCGACGGTGCGCCCGGCGATGACGACGACGATCCGGTGCGGCTGGACGGGCGCGACCGGGAAGATTCGGGCGGTGATCCTGTGGCGCCCGGCCGGCAGGCGCAGCCGGAACCGTCCCCGCGCGTCGGTCGTCAGACGATGCACGAGGCGGCGGCCGGCACTCGTTCGGCCCGTGATCACGACCGGCGCCGCCTTGACCGTCCGCAGCTCTGCGACGCCACCGTTGCTCGCAGTCTGGCCGCCGCCGTCGATCCCAACGAGGCCGGACACCGTTCCCGTACGCGCGGCGGCCGTCGTCGTGGAAGTCGCCGACGACGAGCCGAGACAGCCGGCCGCGAACAGGGCGGCTCCGCAGACGAGCGCGAACGGGAGCCTGGTCATCGGATGGGGACTGTCCCGCTTTTCGCGGGGACTGTCCCCGCCTTGCGGGCGTGTACGGTCATGAGGCCTGGAACTCCGCCCACCCGCGTGCGCGCGTCTCGCACGCCGGGCAGGCCCCGCAGCCGTGGCCCCAGTCGTGCAGCTCGCCGCGCACGCCCTCGTAGCAGCTGTGCGTCTGCGTGCGCACGAGCTCGAGCACGCCGAGCTCGTCGGCGAGCGCCCACGTCTGCGCCTTCGTGCGGTGCAGCAGCGGGGCGTCGATCGTGAAGGCGGGGCAGTCCATGCCGGTCCGGATCGTCTCGGTCAGCGAGTCGACGAAGTCGGCCCGGCAATCCGGATAGCCGGCCTCGTCCGTGGAGCACACGCCGGCCACCACCGTCTCGTAGCCGCGGGGGACGCCGAACGCGGCGGCGAGGCCGAGGAAGATGATGTTGCGTCCGGGCACGAACGACGACGGCAGGCCGCGCAGCTCCGCGTACGCGTTGCCGGTGCCCGTCGCGTCCAGCCGGCCGGCGATGGCCGGGTTCGTGAGGCTGGCGTCGGCGAGCTGCGAGAACACGCCGACCGGCAGGACGACCTGCTCCACACCGGCCCCGGCGGCCAGCGCGGCGGCGCATTCGAGCTCGATGCGGTGGCGCTGGCCGTAGTCGAACGAGACGGCATGCACCCGCTCGTAGCGGCGCAGCGCGGCGTACAGGCATGTGGTCGAGTCCTGCCCGCCGGAGAGGCAGACGACGGCCGCGCCGGCGCTCACGCCGGGTACGAGCTCGACGCGGTGACCGCGATCCCGCCGCGCGAGTTGAAGCGGACGGTGACCGTGAGCGCCACCGGATCGAGCGCCGCCACCAGGTCGTCGCGCATGACCGTCGCCAGGTGCTCGTGGAAGATGCCCTCCTCGCGGAAGGTCTCCAGGTAGAGCTTCAGGCTCTTGGTCTCGACCGCGAGCTTGCCGGGCCGGTATTCGATCGAGATCGTCGCCCAGTCGGGCTGGCCCGTGATCGGGCAGCGGCAGGTGAACTCGGCGCAGTCGAGCGTGATCACCTGGGTGGTGTCGGCGATCGGGAACGCCTCGATCGCGCGGTCGGACTTCGCTGAAGGATTGCCGAGCTTCGTCAGTTCCACGGTTCGCCTCGCGGTCAGTGGCCTCGTTGGTGTCCCCATGCGAGGACATGCAGCTGGGGCAGGATGCGCGCGCCGTCCATCGCCGGGTCGCGGGCGGCACGCTCACACAGCCACCGGTAACGCTCCGAGACGCCGTCGAGCGCCTCGGCGTGCGACGTCCCCGGGCCGGGCGGATCGGTGCCGCACGACAGGTGGAAGGGTAGCCCGGGGTAGCGCGCACGCAGCACGCGCGCCCACGCGTAGTCCGCCTCGTCGAAGACGACCACCTTCAGCACGGCCCGGCCGGCGGCGACCGCGCGCTGCATGAAGCGCTCCGACTCCTGCTCGTTGGCGGCGGTGGCCATCCCGCTCGAGGGCGGCTTGGGGCTGACCGTCAGCAGGTCGACGTCGGCGAGCCAGTCGCGCCACACGCTGCCCTGCGTCTCCACCGTCACCCGGCGGCCGTCGGCATGGAGCATCGAAACGAGCTCGCCCAGCTCGAGCAGGGCCGGGTTCCCGCCCGAGAGCGTGACCCACTCCGGCCTGCCGGCCAGCGCCGCGAGCGCCGCCGCCACCTCGACAGGCGTCATCCGGGGCGCCTTGCGCACATCCTCAGGCAGGACGGCGAAAAGCGAATCGCACCAGCTGC
Source organism: Gaiellales bacterium (assembly GCA_036494095.1). GTDB lineage: Bacteria > Actinomycetota > Thermoleophilia > Gaiellales > JAICJC01 > JAICJC01. The sequence continues at coordinate 9,312 of DASXOR010000011.1, forward strand.
AGCGATAGTCGCAACCGCCGAAGCGCACGAACGCGGTCGGCACGCCCGCGAGCTCGCCCTCTCCCTGGATGGTCGGCCCGAACACCTCGACGACCGGCAGCGCGCTCATCGGCGCACGGTGGCCGCCGCCGTCTCGGTCTCCCAGACGGTCACCTCCGTGACCGGCAGCCCGGCGCCCTCCACCAGGCCGAGCACCCAGGCGGCGATGTGCTCGGCCGTGGTGGGCAGAAACGGCTCGGGCATCGTCTCGTTCAGGAAGCGGTGGTCGACCAGCGGCTCGACCTCGCGCCGCCACCACTCCGACACCGCCAGGAAGTCGAGCACCATGCCGTCGTCGGACTCGCCCCGCGCAGGCTTGATCTCGCCCTCGAAGCAGAGCTCGACGCGGTAGGAGTGGCCGTGCAGGCCGCGGCACTTGCCCGCGTGGTCGGGCAGCGAGTGGGCCGCCTCGAAGCGGAAGGTCTTTCGGATCGACGCGCGCATCGGCGCGGACAAGCCTAGCTAGGTCGGGAACTGATCCTGAAGGCCGAGTCGCTGGGGCCGGGTGCGCGCGCGGGTGGCGATGACGAGTGCGGCCGCGATCGCGAGCAGACCACCCGCGACGACGACCTCGACCCCGTGGCCGTAGCGGTTCTGCGCGCCGGCGGAGCCGTACCCGCTCTCGATGGCCGCCCGCGTGGCCTGGGCGTGCCAGTGCCCGATGCACAGCCAGACCTCGGCCAGGGCGGCGAGGCCGAAGCCCGCGACGGCCACGGCGGCGATCAGAACCATGCGCGGGCTGCGCGTGCGCGTCCCCAGCTGGCTCGCAGCGGCGATCCCGAGGGCCACGAGCGCGATCACCATCTTCGCGTCGCTCTGGAAATGCGCGGTGACCGTGGTCGGCCCGATCGTCGTCGTCCCGGCGGCGATGCGGATGCCGTAGACCAGGGCGGTGATCGCCAGCAAAGCCGTTATGCGGCCGAGAGTGCGCAGCCTGGGGGTGTCCGCCGGCATGCCCCATTCATCGGCGCTGACCCGCGTCCGCTTGAAGCCCGCCCGGTCGCGCGTACGATGGTGGCGTGGATCTCGTCTATGGCTATCCGGCCATTTTGATCGGCCTCGCGGTCGGACTCGTGGCGGCGTGGCGTGGCTGGCCCATCAGCCCGATCCTGGCCGCCGGGGCCATCGTCTTCACGGCGCTCGTCGTGCACCAGTCGGGCGTGCCGGTCCCGGCCGGCGACCTCGGCGACAGCGGCCCTGCGACCGCCACGATATGGGTACTGCTCGCCTTCGTGAACGTCGGCAGCTGGGCGCTCGGGATCGGCATGGGCGTGGCGGTCGCCGGGCTCCGGCGCAGCCCGCATCCGGACTGAACTGCGTCAGGAGGGCTCTGCCGGGATCTCGAGCTCGATCTCGAGCTCCGGATCGTGCTGCCGCGCCTGCCACATCCGCCCGAGCGCAACGCCGCCGACGATGAACACGCCGCCGACGAGCTGGATCCCGCCGATCGCCTCACTCAGCAGAAGCGCCGCGAAGAGGGCGCCCAGGAAGGGCTGCAGGTACATGAAGAGGGTCGCCCGGGCGGCGCCGACCCTGCGCAGGGCGGCGAAGTAGAGGACGTTGGTCACCACGAGCGGAAACACCGTGGAGTAGGCGAGCGCGCCCCACCGCAGTGCGCCGATGTCGGCGAAGTCCTGGTTTGCGAGCTGCACCGCGGCAAACGGGGCCATGAGCACGGCGCCAACCAGGATCATCAGCGTCGAGAGCCGCATCGCGCTGTAGTGACCGAAGAGCGGGCGCAGCATGACCGAGTAGGCCGCCCAGGTGAGGCCCGCGCAGATGGCAAGCAGGTCGCCCTTCAGGCTGAACCCCTCCAGGCCGGATCCGCCCTGGACGACGAGTGCGACGCCCGCGAGCGACACGCCGAGCGCCACCCAATGCACGGGGCGCACGCGCTCGTGGCCGAGCGCCACCGCAAACGCCGCCGTGAACGCCGGCGCCGCCCCCAGAATCAGGGCGACGTTCGCGGCCGCCGTGTAGTCCAGCGCGTAGTTGAACGTGAGCTGGTTCAGGAAGATGCCGGTCGCGCCGGCCAGCACCACCCGCGGCACGTCACGCCGCGCAACCCTGAGGCTGCCCTCGAGCCGCAGCACGATCGCGGCCATCGCCAGGCCGGCGATCGTGAAGCGCAGGCCGGAGAAGGCCAGCGGGTTCCAGCGCTCGAACGCGTACTTCGTGGTGGCGTAGTTCAGGCTCCAGAGCACGTTGGCGAGGACCAGCATGCCGTCGGCCCGGTCGGGGCGTCGCACGCCGCGCAGACTACGAGATCGAGGCCGGCCCGCAGCGCGACAACCGCCGCGCCGGCCCGATCAGGCGGCTGGGCGCGCGCCCGCGGCGGTGACAAGCATGTCGCCGGTGGCGTGCAGCGGCACGGCCAGCGGGTGCCCCGCGGCGGCCAGGCCGAGGTTCCACGGCGCGCCGACGCGCACCCACAGGCGCCGGCGGGCGAACCGCAGGTGGTGGCCGGACGCCAGCGTGTTCTCGAACAGCACCTTGCCGTTGGCCGACCCGGCCCGCACCGAGAGCCACGTGCCGCCCCGCTTGGCGACCAGCTCGAGCGCCGCCACGCGGGCGGTCGTCGCTTGGGTGGTCGTGCCCGTCGCGCTCGTCGTGGGCGGCTGGGTGGTGCCCGTGCCTGGGCCCGTGCCGCTGAGCGGCTGCGTACGCCCGGTCTGCCCACCGCTCGCCGAGGAGCCACGCGATCCCAGCACGACGATGCCGATCGCCACGAGCGCGGCGATGAGCACCACGGCGAGCGCCCACGCGGCGACGCGGGCGCGGTGATCGAGCAGCGGGACGGCCGCGACCTGCCGCGGCGGTGTCATCACGACGTCCTCGACGAGGTCGGGGCGGGCGTTCAGCTCGGCCACGAGCTCCTGCGGGTCGAGCCCGAGCTGCTCGGCGTAGTCGCGGACGAATGCGCGCACATACGCGGGGCCGGGCAACACGTCGAAGCGCTCCTCCTCGAGCGCGAGCAGGAACTTGGCGCGGATGCGCGTCTCGGCCTCGATCTCGTCGATCCCGATGCCGCGTCGCTCGCGCTCGCCGCGCAGCTTTGCGCCGACTTCACCCATTCCGATGCGGATTCTGCCTGCCGTGGGATGCGGCTTCAACTGCGGCGGCCGTGCGGCGGGGCCGAGCCGTTCAGCCGGCTCGCAGCGTGGAGGTGTCGACCGCCTCGAGATCCTGGCCCTTGATCTGGTTCAGCGCGTGCAGGGCGTCGTCGTTGAAGAGCGGGTTCGAGAACCCGGAGATGTAGCCCGAGGAGCCGTTGTCGGCCAGGATCATCCCGTAGCGCTGGAGCGCAATCGCGATCACGCGGGCCGGGCGCGGCAGGCTGTTCACGTTGAACGAGGCCTTGAGGCGGATGCGCAGGCCCATCGGCGGCCAACCGGCGCAGCTGCCCGAGCCGGCGTCGTGGCGGGCGGGATAGATGTGGCCGGAGCAGGTGTGCGGCGCCGTGAACCGCAGCGCGTGGTCGATCAGGCCGGCCTTCACCTCGGAGTGGCGCACGAGGCCGGGCAGGATCGGCAGGCCGGCGGCGTCGGCGCTCGTCCAGCCGTTCGGGCGCAGGTGGTTCGACGTGAGCGTCCAGATCGCGCCCGAGCCGGCATGCCAGCCGCTGGCCGTGTGCCTGGCGTCGAAGAGCTCGTAGAGCTTGCAGTTGCCGCGGTCGACGATCAGCATGTGCCGGTCGGAGCCGCGCTCGATCAGCGGCTTGGCCGGGATCGGGTAGGGCCCCTTGTCGGACTCGCTCGCGTACTGGAAGCGGACGCGGCGCGTGACCTGGCGGCCGCCGACCGTGTTCACCGGGATGCCGTAGCCGGCGAACGATCCGAAGTCGGGATGCAGGCCGGCCGAGAAGTCGATCGCATGCAGCATCGTGGCGGAGTTCGCGGCCACCGGCAGCGTGTCGACCGGCTTGTTCCAGACGTTCGTGGCCGGGAAGATCGGGCAGTTGGGCGCGCCCGGAAGCGGCGAGCCGGACGTGCGTGCCGTTCCCAAGGCAAGCGCGGCGGCGACGGCGATCGTGGCCGCAAGCGCGACCCGGGCGAGCGGGCGACCCCTCATGGGCGCATGATCGGAGACGTGCCCCCGGGTTGCAACCCGCAGACGGGTGAGCTTACGGAACGCTTACGCGGCGGCCCGTCTTATCCTTACGAGCGATGATCGAGGCGCTGGCAGTCGAGGTGGAGGGGCTCGAGAAGCGCTACCCGAAGGCACCGTCCAACGCGGTCGACGGCGTCTCCTTCACCGTCGAGCGGGGCGAGGTCTTCGGCCTCCTCGGCCCAAATGGCGCGGGGAAGACCACCACGATCGGCGTGCTCACGACCCGGGTGCGCCTGAGCGCGGGCGTCGCACGCGTGGTCGGCATTGACGTCAGCACCGACGCGGTGCGGGCGCGCAGCATGCTCGCGGTCGTGCCGCAGCGAAACAACCTCGACCGCTCGCTCTCGATCCGTCAGAACCTGACCTTCCACGCGGCCTATCACCGCGTGCCTGCCGCCGAGCGCAACCGCCGCGCAGACGAGCTCCTGGAGCTGTTCGGCCTGACCGACAGGGCGGCCGACAAGGTCGACTTCGTCTCCGGCGGCCAGGCCCAGCGAATCATGATCGCCCGGGCGATGATGCACACGCCGCAGGTGCTCTTCCTGGACGAGCCCAGCACCGGCCTCGATCCGGCGGCGCGGTTGTTCGTGTGGGATCGCATCCGCGACCTGCGCGACCAGGGCGTGACGATCGTGATCACGACCCACGACATGGACGAGGCCTCGACCCTGGCCGAGCGGGTAGGGATCATGGATCACGGCCGCCTGCTCGCGCTCGACCGGCCCGACGCGCTCACGCGCAGCCTGCCCGGCAAGACCACGCTCGAGATCGCGATGGCAGGCGCCGACGGCGGCCTCGACCAGGCGGTGGCGGAGCTCGAGCGGCTGCACGGAGTCGAGCGGCTCGAGCGGCTCGACCGCAGCGACGGCCACGTGCGCCTCTACGTCACCGACGACGCGCCGCTCATGGTGGCGCCGGTGGCGACGGCGCTCGCCCGGCACGGGATCACGCTCTCCGACGTGAAGATCGGCGAGCCGAGCCTCGAGGACGTCTTCATCGGCCTGACGGGACGGGCGCTGCGATGAGCGCACCGGCGGCCACGGCGCGGACGACCGCACCCGGCGTGTTCATGGCGGTGCTGTGGCGCGACCTCTTCGTGACCGGCCGCGAGCTGCCCGTGTTCCTGGCCCAGGTGGTGCTGCAGCCGCTCTTCATGCTGTTCGTGTTCGGCAAGGTGCTTGCGAGCCTCGGCTACACCCGCCCGGGCTACACGCACCTGCTGTTCCCGGGGGTGGTCGCGCTCACGGCGATGCTGACGGCCCTGCAGTCGACGGCGCTCCCGCTCGTGATCGAGTTCAGCTTCACGAAGGAGATCGAGGACCGTCTGCTCGCGCCCATCCCGGTCGCACTGGTCGCCGTGGAGAAGATGGTGTTCGCGGCGATGAGGGCGCTCGTGGCGGCCATGTTCATGTTCCCGATCGGGATCCTGATCCTGGGATCGGTGCCGTGGCGGGTGGCGGGCGCCCCCCAGTTCGTCGTCATCCTGCTCCTGGGGACGCTGTGCGGCGCGGCGATGGGGCTCACGATGGGGACGCTCGTGCCGCCGAACCGGATCACGGTCATGTTCACGCTCGTCCTGACGCCGCTCCTCTTCACGGGCTGCAGCCAGTACCCGTGGCCGTCGCTCGCGCGCCTGCGCTGGTTCCAGGTCGTGACCGCGTTCAACCCGCTCACCTACGTGAGCGAGGGCATGCGCGGAGCGCTCGTGCCCGGGGTCCCCCACATCCGCCCGCCGCTCTGCATCGGAGCGCTCGTGCTCTCGCTTGCCGTGTTCTCGGCCATCGGCATCCGCGGATTCATGCGCCAGGCGATCGACTGAAGGCGTGCTCGCGGGCGGCCGTCCGGGCAGGGCCGGCAACCGACCGCTCCAGCCGCCGGGCAGCGTCCAGGTGGTCGCCCGTCCAGATTACGCGCACTGCGGTCGCGGTCGCTTCGCCGCTCCCGTCGCGGAGGTCGCGACCGACCGCATCGGCGAGGCCGGCGCCTGCCAGGACGTCTGCGTCCTGCGGCTCCGGCGGCTCCGCCTGGTGCGCGAGGCTCGCGGCGAAGTCGCCGTACCAGCCGGTGACCGCGTCGGCGGACGCGAGCAGCCGCCGGCGGGCCGCCTCCCGGTCGCCGGCCGCGCCGCCGTCGCCCTGCCACAGATCGAGCACGGCGTCCCCAGCCAGGCGCAGGCCGACGACGCCCGTGACGAGGCTCGTCACCTCGGCCAGCGGCACCGGCTTGGAGCCACGCTCGGCCAGGTACCCGCGGAAGGCGTCGTCGAGCCGGCGTGAGGCCGCAGCCGCCCGCGTCGACTCGACGGTCGGGGGCTGCATCTGTGGGGCGCCGGCGTCACACCGGCTGATCCCGAAGCGCACGGCGCCGGCGAGATACCGAGAGCTCGAGGCGTAGGCCTCGGCCAGCGCCTCGCCGAGCGCCGCCGCCGCCCCCCGCGGCCAGAAGAGGAGGCCGACGACGAGGCTGACGGCGCTCCCCAGGGCGACGTCCTCGATCCGGACGATCCCGATCCGCCACCCCTCGGGCGCGATGATGTTGAAGAGGATCAGGAGCACCAGTGTGAACCCCGCCTGGCCCGCCGCGAACGAGATCGCCGCCGGGGCGAGGCCCGCGAAAAGGACTGCAGGCGGGAGAAGTGCCCAGAGCAGCGTCGTGTCCGTCCCGATCACCGCGACCACCCCGGCGCCGACGGCGAACCCAACGGCGGTGCCGAGCAGGCCGCGAAGGACGCTCTGGCCGGTCGCGAGCGCGTTCGTGCGTAGCACCGCGAGCGTCCCGAACACGACCCAGAACGCATGCTGGACGTCCGTCAGGTTGATGACGAGCACGGCGAGCGCGAGGCTGACAGCCCCCCGCAGGCTGTTGCGCAGCCAGACCGAGTGCAGCTCGAGGTGCGAGCCGGCCCGCTCCTGCGCCGACGCCAGCGGCCCGGCGAGCCCGCCCGGGCGCCGCCCCAGGAGCTGGTCGAGCCAGCTCCGCCGCTCCGCGGCCGCGGCGAGATCGACATTGCGGGCGATCTGGGCGGCGACGAAGCTCAGCTCCTGGGCGCGGAAGCTCGGGTCGAGCGCCGACACGACGTCGTCCGACGGCGCCGCGTCGTCGTCGGAGATGCGACCGGTGGCGCCCCGCTCGAGCTCGGTCAGGGCCTGGTCGAGTCCCGCCACGGAGGCGTGGAGTGCGTCCGCATCTGCTCGCAGATCCGCAAGCAGGTCGGCAGCCCCGTCAAGCACCCCCGCCACCGAGAGCTTGACGGCGTACGCCCGCGCGCTCACGGGTGCCGGCACTGGACGTGGGGCACCGTGGTGGACGACGGCGTCGAGCCAGCGCAGCTCGTCCACGAGGCGAACGAGGGTGCGCGCGGCCGTGTTGAGGCCGGTCGGCCGGTAAGGCGTCGCGAAGAAGACCGCCTGGACGTCGGACATCGCCTCGTCGGACCGGGCGATCGCCGCCTCATGTTCGGCGGCTGCCGCCGGCGGCCGGCCGGCGAGCATGAACGCGACCTCGGAGCGCAGCCGTGCGGCCACGGCGCGGCAGGCGGCGCCCGCGGCAACGCGCACCGGATCGCGCGCCGGCGCCGGCCACAGAAGGGCGATCGCGAACAGCGAGGCAACGGCGGCCATGTCCCAGCCCGCCAGCCGGTCGGGGATCTGCGCGGCCGGCGCCGGCAGGGCGACCGGGAGGATGAACGAGAGCAGAAGCGGCGTCGTCGCACCCGCCACCACCGAGCTCACCACACCGGAGAAGATGACGGCGAAGCCGACCACTGCCATCCCGGCCACCGCCGCGACAGCGCTCTGCGAGGCGAGCGTCCCCACGCAGATCAGGACGCTGCAAGTGGCCGCGAGCGCCGCCTGCGCACGGAGGCGTGACCACGTCCGGCCGGGAAAGTCGACCAGGAGCAGCAGTGCGAACGACCCGAAGGCCGCGAACGTCGCGATCGTCGGGTTTCCGATGACGACGTCGCCGAGCGCGAACATCGCGGGCATGACGACGGCGGCCCGGCCTGCCCGACGCAGGGCGCGGAGGCCGGGGTCGTGCCGGCCGATCCAGCGGATCAGGGTGACAGCCGGCACGCCTTGCTCACTCGCCGGCGGTCGCTCTCATCCCGTCGGCTCGCGCCGCGGGCCGAGTGAGTTCTCGCCGGTGCTCATCGGGTCTGCTCCACGAAGATCGCATCGGGCAGGAACATGCCCACCACCCAGTTGGGCGCGTCGACGACCTCGTGCACGCGCAGGTCGCAGGCCACCGAGCACAGGGCATAGGCCTCCTGGCGGTCGAGCCCGTAGCGGTGCCCGAGGTGACCGATCATCGCCCGTGTGGCCGCCCGTGTCGCCTCCATCAGATCGGGGCCGACGCCCGTGGTGACGTGGAACGCCCCGCCCTCGGTGCGGGCGAGCTCGCCCGCGGGCACCGCGTACTGCGGCGCCGGCACCGAGAAGTCGCGGCGGACGCTCAGGCGCACGACGATGTCCATCGCGGCCTCGACGGCGGTGCCGCACACCTCGCCGTCGCCCATCGCCGCGTGGGTGTCGCCGACCGAGAAGAGCGCGCCGTCGACGCCGACGGGCAGGTACAGGGTCGTGCCGACGCGCAGGTGCTTGATGTCGAGGTTGCCTCCCCACGTCGACGGCGGCACGATCGAGTGCCGGCCGGGCTCGGGCAGGGCCACCCCGATCGTGCCCGGGAAGGGCTCGAACGGCAGCGTGATGCCGTCCGCGAAGCCCACCCGGCGCGTCTCGGGGTCGACCGACGAGATGCGCAGCCACGGGTCGGGGAACTCGTCGGCGAGCAGCCCGAACCCGGGAATGATCGCCGTCCAGCCCCAGTCCCCCGGGCGCAGCTCGAGGATCTCCACCGCGAGCACGTCGCCCGGCTTCGCCCCCTTCACCGCGACCGGGCCGCTGACCGGGTTCACATGGCTGAAGTCGAGGTTCGCGACCGCCTCGACGCCCGAGTCCCTGCCGATCTGCTCGTCGCCGGCGTCGCGCGCATGCAGCTCGATCTCGGCGCCCGATTCCACCTCGAGCACCGGCGGGATCGCGTTGTCCCAGACGTAGTTGAACGCGTCCGGCCTGACCTCGTGCAGCGAATGGCGATGCATGGAATGACCTCCCCGTGAGCGAGCGCGAGTCTACCTCTGCGGGCTATGCGTGCGAGGGCAGCGGGCGCAGATCGGGCGCGACCGAGCCCTCGCGGGCGGCGGGGGCGGCGAGCATCTCGCGGCTGTAGTGGCGCCCGAGCAGGCCGGAGTCGAGCAGCCCGGGGAAGCGGGCGAGGAACTCGTCGAAACCGAGCTCCGGCGCCTCGGTGAGGTGGTGGTGGACGAGCGCCACCCACGTCTCGGTGATCGTGCGGTGGTACTTGTCGGGGGCGCCGTGGGCGGCGGCGACGTCGCGGATCGCGGCCTCGACGCGGTCGAGCGCGACCGACCGGTCATGCGCGCGCAACTCCCGCCATGCGAGCCGGACGTGCTCGCGATGGCCGAACTCGCCCGACGGGCCGAGCAGGTCGCAGAACGGTGCGTGCATGAGCAGGATGCTAGCGAGGGCCGTCGTACCAATTCACGCTGCACGCGGATGCCAATTGGGAGCTACACTCTCGCGCCGGATGGCCGAGCCGACGAAACGCGATATCGACGCCCTGTGGGGCCCGGCGACACCCCAGTTCGCCTACCAGATCGCCGACCGCATCAACCACCTGATCGGCGACCTGCCCGCGGGCCATCCCGTGCGCGCCCACGGCGAGCTGCGCCTGGCCGAGCTCGACGAGCTCGGGCACGACACGACGAAGGGCCCGGCTCCCGGCCACTGAGGGTCTCTTGACCCTGACGCGACGTCAGGGTCTATCGTCGTGTCATGGACGCACCCGACACGGGCCGCACCTGGCGGATCGGCGAGCTGGCCGGCCTGGCGCACGTGTCCGTGCGCACACTGCGCCACTACGAGACGGTCGGGCTCCTGCAGCCCACCGCGCGCACCGAGGCCGGTTACAGGCTCTATGCGGGCGACGACGTGGCCCGGCTCTACCGGATCCTGGCGCTGCGCTCGCTCGGCCTGCCGCTCGCCGAGATCCGCCGCGCGCTCGATGCCGAGACCGGGCTGGCCGACGTGCTCGCCCGCCAGCTCGAAGCCGTCGAGTGCCGGATCGCGGCCGACGGCGAATTGCGACGCCGTCTGCAGGCGCTGATGGAGAGCTGCGCCGGCGACGGCGAGCCCACCGCCGGCCAATTGACAGACACGATGGAGGCGATGGCCATGTCAGATCGCTACTACACCCAGGAACAGCAGGACACGCTCGCACAGCGGCGCGAGGCGCTCGGCCCCGAGGACATGCGGGCAGCTGAGCAGGCGTGGGCGGATCTGATCGCGGAAGCCGAGGCCCAGCGGGCCGCGGGCACCGACCCGGCCGCACCGGCGATGCAGGCGATCGCCGAGCGCTGGCGCGGGCTGATCGAGCAGTTCACGGGCGGCGACCCCGGCATCCGTGAGTCCCTCGGACGCATGTACCGCGAGGAGGGCGTCGAGCGGGCATCGCGCGGCGTTTCGAGCGGGCTGATGGCGTACGTCGGGGAGGCGCTCGCTGTCAGGCGGGAGTGATCGCGGCGAGCGGGATCGGCTCGAGTTCGGGCACGACGTCGCGCCACACCCCCTCGGGGGAGCCCGGCGGCACGAGTCCGAACCAGATCCTGATCTCTCCGCCGTCGATCTCGGCGTATTCCTCGTAGTGATCTGTCGTCGCCTCACCCACCTCGGTGGCGATGTCGTTGAGGGCGTCGACGACTCGCACGAGGACGTCGTCCGGACTCCATCCGCCGACACTCGAGAACCCAACGGTGATCTCCCACTGGGTGGTTGTGTCGATGATGGCGATGACACCCGGCTCGGCCACGCTGAGTCTCAGGTGCTTCGGCAGAGCGGGAGCGACCCGATCCACGACCAGCGCACCCAACCGGCCCAGGTGTCCAGCGTCACCCACGCCGGACGAGCCCGCCCAGCACCGCCCCGAACACCGCATGCCCGAGCACCTCCTGAGCGAACGCGTGCGGGTTTCGCAGCATCGGCGGCCACTCCCCCGAGCGCACGTCGGGGTGCAGCCGGTCGAGCACGCCGGTCAGCGGCCACAGGAGCGCGTTCTCGGCCTCCGCCGCCAGCACGCCTCGGCACACGCCATGCCCTCCGAGCGCGGCGAACGCGACGCCGAACGCCGCGCCGTTGGCCAGGTGGACGGCCATCCCCCGCTCCTGCCAGTCGCCGTCGGAAGCGATCAGCCCGCCGATCAGCCGCGGCTGGCTGTGATACCCACCGGCCGCGCGCCGCAGTGCCGGCTCGGCGGCCGCCCACAGCCACGCCGCGGCGGCCCCTGCCGCAGCCGCCCGCAGCGACCGCCGCAGGCTCACCGCATCCCCGGCACGAGCGTCCGCACGACGTCGCGAGCCACATAGCCGGCGATGCTCGGGTTCTCCTTGAGCCGCCTGACCGAGTACGCATACCAGGCAAGGCCGTAGGGCACGTAGACGCGCATGCGGTGGCGGTCGGCGATCAACCTGCGGCCGACGTCGCCCGCCACGCCCAGGAGCATCTGGAACTCGTACCGATCCGGCTGCAGGCCGCGCCGCCGGATCAGGTCGAGCGCGCCTGCGACCAGCGCGCGGTCGTGGGTCGCGATGCCGACGTAGCTGCCCTGGTCGACGAGCTGCTCGAGCAGCCGCAGGTAGTTGGCGTTGATCTCGGGCATGCGCTGATAGGCGATGTCCTCCGCCTCCAGATAGATGCCCTTGACCAGGCGCACGTTCGGAGTCAGGTCGGCCAGCGCGGCGATGTCGTCGGCGGCGCGGCGCATGTAGGCCTGGATGACGACGCCCACGTCGTCGTGCCCGGCCGCCCGCAGGCTGCGATAGAGGGCGACCGTCTGGTCGGTGAGGCCGCTGTGCTCCATGTCGATCCGTACGAACACGCGGTGGCGCTCGGCCGACGCGAGCACGCGCGCGAGCGTGCGGTCGACCAGGTCGCGGTCGATCTCGATCCCGAGCGCCGAGAGCTTCACCGACACGTTTGCGTCGAGCTGCTCCGCGGCGATCGCGTCGAGCGCGTGCTCGTACTCGGTGGCTGTGGCCTCGGCCTCGTCGGGGACGCGGATGAACTCTCCCAGCACGTCGACGGTCGCCGCCGCGCCGCGCCGGTTCAGGTCGCGTACGGTCGCCACCGCGTCGGCCAGGTGCTCGCCCGCGATGTAGCGATCGGCGATCCGCCGCACCACGATCCGCGGCACGGCCGGCAGCGATGCGACGACGATGCGATCGAAGGCCTTCACCCCTCGTCCAGCTCGCCCCGGTAGTGGCCGAGCACATCGGCCACGAGCGCGTCGACCGCGCCGGAGGCAGCCGTCATCGCCTGGGCGAAGTTGGCCGGGTCGCCGGCGTGCGCGGCGGTCGAGAGCGCCGTGAGCGCGATCTCGCGAGGGGTGGGGATCGTGCTCACCGTGCCCTTGCCGGCTTCCGGCAGCCGCTCGGCGTAGGAGACGAACGCATCCAGCGCGGCGGCCAGCTCGGCTGCGAGGGCGGCCATACGGTCGAGGAACTGGGGCGTCGCCGGGCGCGGGCCGGAGGCAGCGTCGCCCAGGCGGCGGGCGGCGGCGACCACGGCCTCGGCGGCGGCGCCCGCGTCCCTGTCGCCGGTCCGGCGCAGCACCGCGGCCGCCTCGCCGAAGCGCTCGCCCAGCTCCTCGGCCGTCGTCGCCCCCGACACCTCCTCGGCCCGCTCGGCCAGGGCGGCCAGCGAGACCGCGTCCTTCACGAGCCGGCGGTCGGTCACCGGCGTGCCGGCGCCGTCGAGCGCGACGTAGCCCAGGTCGTCGCCGGCGGCGAATGCGACGACGTACACGCGCTCCCCGGCCGGCTCGGTGGCCATGACCGCGACCGCCCGCTCGTCGGGGCGGGCGAGCCGTGCGGCAGCCGTGAGGGTGGTCTCGAGCTCCAGCTCCAGCGTCATGCAGCCGGAGTATGCGCCGGGGCGACCGCCAGCCGCATCTCGAATGCGATCAGCGCGGCCGCCGCGACCAGCGTGAGCGCCAGCGGCGGCTCGAGCAGCGCCGCCGCGGCGAGCGCGGCCGTGATGCCGGCGAAGATGATCACCGTCTCGTTCGCCGTCACCGAGGCGACGTCGCCGGGCCGGCAGCGCAGGTGTGCGAAGAGCCCGGCCGCATACCCCACCACGAGGGGGAGGAGGCGCGGCTGCACCGCCGCGCCGGCCACCGCGGCGGCCAGCGCGAGCAGGCACCAGCCGATGGCGTACTGGCGCCCCCGCACGAGGCCGAGGTAGACGATCGACGTCACCTTCGGCGGGTCGGCCGCGGCGTCGGCGTCCCGGTCGAGATAGTGGTGCACCATGAGCATCGACACGGCATATGCCGCGACCGCGACCGCGGCGGCGACGGTGGCGAAGTCGATCGAGGCTCCCTGCAGGAGATGCGCGCCCAACACGCAGTCGACCAGGCAGGTGAACGCGATCGCCTCGCCCAGGAACGGCCGGTAGGCGGCCCGCACGGGCGGCAGCGTGTACAGGATCGCCCCGGCGACGCCCACGATCCCGAATGGCAGCAAGACGAGGCCCCCGGCGGCGACCAGGGAGAGGCCGATCACGGTCGTCGCCCCGAAGGCGCCGGCAAACACCCACCAGAGCGCCCGCGGCGAGAGCAGCCCGGCGACGATCACCTTGCTGCCGCCGGAGATGACGCGCGCCGAGGTGTGCCGGTCGGTGCCCGAGCGCCAGTCCTCGACCTCGTTCACCGAGTGCGCCAGAAGCCCCTGGATCAGCACCCCGAGCGCCACCGCCCCCAGATAGAACCACACCTCGAGATCCCGGCCGCGCGCGGCGAGCGCGGTGCCGAGCGTGAGGGCCGAGAAGCTCCACAGGAGCACGGGGATCACCCGCACCTCGAGCCACAGGCCGCGCAGCGTCTCGGACATACCGCCTGACCATACCAGCGCCGCCGCGATCCGTCCGAGCGCGCTCATACCATGGCTTCGCATGACCCCGGCGAATGTCCTCGAGGAGGCCACGGACGCAGCTTCGCAGGTGGAGGCGTGGAGGCTGCACGTGCTGTTGCAGGCGGGCTATCCGCTGCGAGTTGCGGAGCGCCTTGCCAAGAGCTCCGCGGATCTGCACCGGGCGGTGCAGATCCTGGAGCACGGCTGCACGCCGCACACGGCCGCGCGGATCCTCACCTGAGCCGCGCACCCGCGCCACCTAGACTTCCGCTGTGAACGCGAAGCCGACGCCGACGACCTACGGCGACCGGGCCGTCTACTCCGTGGCCGGGTTCAACCAGGGCGTGGCCGACTGGCTCGGCCGGCTCGGCAACGTCTGGGTCGAGGGCGAGCTCGCGGAGCTCAAGCGAACCGACCGCTGGGGGCTCGTGTACTTCTGCCTCAAGGACGACGGGGCGATCCTGCAGGGCTCGATGCAGCGCGAGCGCTTCGACAAGATCCAGCCGCCGCCGGCCGTCGGCGACCGCGTGCACGCCTTCGGCCGCGGCGAGCTGTGGCAGCGCAAGGGCGAGTTCCGCTTCCGGGCGTACGCGATCGAGCAGTTCGGCCTCGGCCAGCTGCTGCGCCGGATCGAGGAGGTGCGCTTGCGGCTGGCGGAGGACGGCCTCTTCGCCGCCGAGCGCAAGGGGCCCCTGCCGTTTCTGCCCGGCCTGGTCGGGCTCGTGTGCGGCAGCGACGCCGCCGCCAAGCGCGATGTCGTCGAGACGGCGACGGCGCGGCATCCGGCCGTGCGCTTCCGCATCGTCGAGGCGGCGGTGCAGGGGGCCGGCGCCGCGGGGGCCGTGACGGCGGCCCTGCGGGCGCTCGACGCCGACCCGGCGGTCGAGGTGATCGTGCTCGCCCGCGGCGGGGGCAGCGTCGAGGACCTGCTGGCGTTCTCCGACGAGGGCCTGTGCCGGGCGGTCGCCGAGTGCCGCACCCCGGTCGTCTCGGCGATCGGCCACGAGCAGGACATGCCGCTCGTCGATCTCGTCGCCGACGTCCGCGCCGGCACGCCGAGCCTCGCGGCGAAGCTGATCGTCCCCGACCACGCCGCCGTCGGCGCCGAGCTCGACGCGCTGCTCGCCCGGGCAGGGCGGGCGCTCGAGGGGCGCGCAACCCACGCCCGCCGGCACCTGCAGCTCCTGGTGGCCCGGCCGGCCTTCGCCGATCCCCGCAGCTGGATCACGGCCCGGCGGGCACTGCTCGACGGCGCGTCGGCGTCGCTGCGGCGACTGCCGGGGCTGCGGCTCGAGCGCGAGACCGCGCGGCTGCGAAACGCCCACGACCGGCTGCGCCTGCTCGGGCCTGCGGCGACGCTCGAGCGGGGATACGCGATCGTCCAGGACGACGCCGGCGCGGTCGTCCGCGACGCAGCCGCGGTCGCCGTCGGCGAGCGGGTGGGTGTGCGGCTGGCAACCGGGCGCCTGGGCGCCCGCGTCGAGGAGGTGCAGCCGTGAGCACCGGCCCGAGCTTCGAGCAGGCCCGCGACGAGCTCGAGCAGATCGTCCGCAAGCTCGAAGACGGCAGCACGTCGCTCGACGAGGCGCTCGCCCTGTGGGAGCGCGGCGAGCAGCTGCACGCGCTCTGCCGCGCCCGCCTCGACGCGGCCGAGGAGCGTGTGGCCGAGCTCCTGGAACGGCTTGGGCGCACGCCCGCGACCGCGCCGGACGACTCAGGCGGCTGAGAAGCCGACCTCGCCGGCCGGCGTCTCGTCGGTCACCTGCACGTCGCGCACGCTCGCCCCGCGCGGCCCGCGGCCGCAGTAGTCGACCAGCGCGTCGACCGCGCTCGGCTCGCCCTCGAAGGCGGCTTCGACCTGGCCCGAGGGCAGGTTTCGCACCCACCCGGCCACGCCGCGCATACGGGCGCGCTCGAGGACGGCGTAGCGGAAGCCCACGCCCTGCACGCGTCCTGTGACGAGCACGCGGCGGCGGACGGTCATTGCCGAAACGTACTTCGGTGGCTCAAACAATTGGGAAGGACTGGGGCCGGCGGCGCCGAACTGGGAGGTTCTCCCTGGACGCAAACGGGAAGCTCATGCGCAGAAGAACCGCCGCCATCGCAGCCACCGCGCTCGTCCTGGCCGCCGCCACGCCCGCGGCCGCTCGAACGCACTACACCGTCCGCTACGGCGACACGCTGACCGCCATCGCGCGGGCCCACGGCGTGAGCCTGCGGCGCCTGGCCCGCCTGAACCATCGCCGCGTCTACGCCGTCCTGCCTGCGGGCACCGTCCTCGTCGTCCCGGGCCGCGCGGCCGCGCACCCGCGTATCTACACCGTGCGCTGGGGCGACACGCTCTCCGGCATCGCCGCCCGCTTCGGCCTCGGCCTGCATCGCCTGGAGCGGGCCAACGGCATGGGGCGGCACAGCATCCTCGCCGCCGGCTCGACGATTCACCTGTCCTCCGGGTCGGCGCACGGCTCGAGCAGCCTGCCCGGCCGCTATCGCGTCCGCCCGGGAGACACCCTGAGCGGGATCGCCGCCCGCTTCGGCATCGGCCTGCACCGGCTCGCCCACGCAAACGGCCTCGAGGTGAACGGGCTCCTGCTCGCCGGGATCACCCTGCGGGTGCCGTCAGGCGCGGCCGGCCCCGCCCCCATCGCGACCGGGCCGTGGTCGGTGACCGCCTCGATCGACGCCTGGTCGGCCCACTACGGCGTCGACGCGCGCCTCGCCCGGGCGATCGCATGGCAGGAGTCGGGCTTCCACGTCAACATCCTCTCCTCCGCCGGGGCCTGGGGCCCCATGCAGGTGCTGCCGGGCACGTGGACCTACGTCGAGGACGTACTGATCGGCCACCCGGTCGCGCGCACTGCCGACGGCGACGTGCGTATCGGCGTCGCGCTCCTGCACCACCTGATCGGCGCGTTCGGCGGCGACGAGAGCCTGGCGGTGGCCGCCTACTACCAGGGCGAGAGCTCGGTGCGCGACCGCGGCATGCTGCCCGTGACGCGGTGGTACGTGGCCGACGTCATGGCGTTGCGCGGCCGCATGTAGCCCGGCGCCGGGATCAGCTCTCGCGCAGGGCGGCGGCGCGGGCGTCGGCGTGCCGGCGCAGCGTCTCGCAGACCTGACCGCAGAGCGCGAACACGGCCGGGTCGGCGACGCAGTAGTAGGTGTGCAGGCCATCGCGGCGGCGGCCGACGAGGCCGGCCTCGGCCAGCAGCGCCAGATGCTTGGACACGTTCGCCTGGCTGCAGCCGAGATCGCCGGCGAGGCTGCCGACGCTGCGCTCGCCGTCTGCGAGCAGGTCGAGCAGCCGCAGGCGCGTCGGCTCTGCCAGGAGCCGGAAGCGCTCGGCGATAGCCAGCGCCATCGCTGGGGTAAGAGGACGGGGCAGCGCCACTTGCGAAAGTGTACCGCATGTGCAACTATATAGCTACTGAGTTACATACTCTTGTTCCGAAGGAGCTTCTGTGTCCAGCAGCATTGAGATCACCAAGACCAACTTCCGGACCGAGGTTGTCGAAGCGGACGTTCCCGTCCTGCTCGACCTGTGGGCTGCCTGGTGCGGCCCGTGCCGCATGGTCTCCCCCATCGTCGACGAGATCGCCGGCGAGTACGCGGGCCGGATCAAGGTCGGCAAGGTCGACGTCGACGCCGAGCCCGAGCTGGCAGGCGCGTTTGGCGTCTCGAGCATCCCCACCCTGCTCCTGCTGAAGGACGGTGAGGTCGTGGAGCGAGCCGTCGGCGCCCGCCCGAAGGCCCAGCTGGCCGAGGCGCTGCGGCTGGACGCCCACGTCACCGCTGCGGCATAACCCGTAGCGACGAGCCCTCCGAATCGGGGAGGGCGGTTCATCTAGACCGGTGGTGCGGCCACGCGCCGCGGCGCCGATCATGAAACTACGCGGGCCGAACACCAGCCGCCGGTTTCGGCCCGCGATTCCCCCTCCCCGGGTTTAGGCGCACTTCCCTCTCGTAGGCATCGGCAGTCCAGGCGATCCGCATGCCCAGGCGCTCGTACAGGCGCCGCGCCCCGGCGTTGTCGCCGTCGACGCCCAGCCCGACGCGCCGCTCGCCCCGGCGCCACAGCCGGTGGAAGCTCTCGAGCAGAAGCGCCGCGCCCAGCCCCCTGCGCCGCCACGGCGGCCGCACCGCGAGGCTCTCGACGAAGCCCATGCCGAAGGTGTCCGGCATGCACAGGGCGGCGCCACATACCTCGTCCCCGTCCCGAGCCACGATCCACAGCCGCCGGTCGAAGCGCGGGTCGGCCACCTTCTGCTCGCGCCACTGCGCCTGGTTGCTCCACGCGTTCGAGAACGCCTCGACGATGCAGGCGTCCACCATCGGCCCGTCAGTGCCCGGGTCGAACGCCGCGGCCACGAGGCCGTCCGGCCAGACCGGAGCCGGCGGCGCCGCTGCGAGGTCTGCGACCATGCGCAGGTGCTCTTCGGCGCGCTCGTAGCCGCGCGATTCGAGCAGCTCGCGGGCGGCGCAATCCGCGCGCAGCACGGCATTGCGGAGCACGATCAGCGCCGGGTCGGCGGCGGCTGCGCGCTCCTGCGTCCGCCGCTCGGTCGCCGCGACGAGCGCCGCGCCGACCCCGTGGCCGGCGTGATCGGGGTCGACCCAGCCGAGCGCGAACAGGCGCCCGTGGCCGTCGTCGTGCAGGCAGGCATGGCCGGCCGGGACGCCGTCGCGTTCGACCAGCCACGCGTCGCGGCGCACATCCCCGAGCCCGGCCCAGTCGTCGCGGACGTCGGCTGCGCTGCGGCCCGGGTCGCCGCCCATCGCGCGGCCGTAGGCGTTTCCGAGCGCGGCCACCACCCCCGCCTCGCCGGGCCGCGGCGGTCGCAGCTGCAGGCTCACCGCGCGGCCGGCGCTCCCAGCGCGGCGTCGACCGCGTCGGGGTCGGCCGGGATCGCGATCGTCTCCACCGCCCCGGCCACCGCCTCGACGGTCTTCAGGCCGTCACCGGTGATGAACGCGACGACCGTCTCGCCCGCGCCGATCTCGCCGCGCTCGGCCAGGCCGCGCAGCACGGCCATTGTGACGCCGCCGGCCGTCTCGGTGAAGATGCCGGTCGTGCGGGCGAGCAGACGGATGCCGTCGACGATCTCGGCATCGGCGGCCGACTCGATGCTGCCGCCGGTGCGGCGGGCGACACCGAGCGCGTAGACGCCGTCGGCGGGATTGCCGATCGCGAGCGACTTCGCGATGCCGGTTGGGCGCACCGGCACGACCGCATCGGCGCCGGCCGCGTAGGCCGAAGCGACGGGCGAGCAGCCCTCGCCCTGGGCGCCGTGCATCACCGGCGCCGGGCCGGGCGCGATCAGGCCGGCGGTGCGCCCCTGCTCGAACCCCTGCAGGATCTTCGTGTAGAGCGACCCCGAGGCGATCGGCACGACGACGCGGTCGGGCGCACGCCAGCCCAGCTGCTCGGCCGTCTCGAGGGCGATCGTCTTCGACCCCTCGGCGTAATAGGCGCGCATGTTCACGTTCACGAACGCCCACGGGCGGTCGTAGGTGAGCTCGGAGCACAGCCGGTTCACGTCGTCATACGAGCCGTCCACCGCGAACACCGTGGCGCCGTAGGCGGCCGCGGCGATGATCTTCTCGCGCTCGAGGTCGGACGGAACGAAGATGTACGTGGGCAGCCCCAGGGCGGCGCCGGCCGCCGCGGTGGCGCCGGCCAGGTTGCCGGTCGACGCGCAGGCGAGCGCCTCGTAGCCGAGCTCGACCGCTTTCGCGGCGGCGACCGCGACGACCCGGTCCTTGAACGAGTGGGTGGGGTTCGACGTCTCGGTCTTGATGTAGAGATCGCACTCGAGGCCGAGCTCGGCGGCCAGCCGGTCGGCCTTGATCAGCGGCGAGCACCCCACCGGGAGGCCGTGCTCGGGCGGCGCCACCGGCAGGAAGTCGGCGAACCGCCAGAGCGTCCGCGGCCCGGCCTCGACGCGGCCGCGCGCCACCGGTTCGGACTCGTCCCAGCCGACCTCGAGCGGGCCGAAACAGCGGTCGCACGCAAACAGCGCCTCGAGCGGGTAGGTGGCCCCGCAGCCCTTGCAGGCGAGATGGCTTGCCTTCATGGTCGATCCCCTACGTTCGGGCCGGCGCCGCATGGGCGCCGGACGGTTCACATCGTCCGGGATCGTGAGACCCCGCCGGATTTGGCACCTTTCCCGGCCGGCACGGCCGGGATGGTTGCCGAGGCTTCGCAGGGCCGGTCCCTCCGCCTCTCTGGATGCGACGCCGGGGATCGCCCCGGCGGGTACGCACACTGCTCGTCTCATGGTAGACGGCGCCCACCCCGGGCGGCAAACCACAACTGGTGGAAGATTCGTGTGGGCACGCGCGTCTGGTGGGACATGATTCCGAACTCGCACATGTACCTTCAGGTGGCGCGACTGCGCCAGGCCGAGCTCGCAGCCCAGGCCCGCCATGCCGAGCTCATCCGGCGCGCGCGGGCGGGGCAGCTGCAGCCCGAGCTTGCAGCCGGCCGCGTGCATGAGCGCCGCTCCCGCTTGGCCACGCTTCTGCGCGGCCGGCCGGCGATGGCCTGACCTCCAGCGCCCCGCCGGCACCGGCTTGGTGGCCGCCTAACCAACCCCTCGTTAGGCGGCCGCCTAGGCCGGGCCTCCCTTAGGCGCCTCTGTGGACTCGCGCCGCGCAGCCGCCCGATCGTGCTCTAGTGCGCCGCGGCGCACTGCGCGGCGGTGGGGGTGCGCACGGAGATCGGCGGGTCGAGCGCGATCGCCTGCGAGTCGTCAAAGACGCCGAGCACGGTGAAGTGTGCCGTCACAGACGACTGCGTCGTGACTCCCGGTGATGACCGGTACCAGTGGACACGCGGACGCAGCGTGATCGAGGCGTTGGTATCCGCCGGATCCTGCGTGTGCGCCGACAACGGGAAGGCCGCCCACCCTGGAGGCCCCAGCCTCCAGCGGCACGGTCGAGGTCAGGGTATGTAGCCCCCAGGTGACCGTCCCCAGGACGGTGAGCACGGCGGCCGATACGGTCGGCGCCGGGCCGAGGCTACGCGGCCGCCTCCGCCGCCTCGGAGGGCTCCGGTGCGACCGCGACGCCTGCGAGCGCCGCCAGCCGCCGGTCGGACTGCTCGGCGGCCCAGCGGGCGAACGTGCCGTCCGCGGGCCGCTCGGCGGCGTAGGCGCGCACCAGCCGCTCGACCGCGTATTTGGCGTCCTCGGCCGGGATCGGCTTCGACGAGACCCGGCGGCCGAAGCCCGCGTCCTCGCCGAGGCGGCCGCCGATATGGACGATGAAGCCCTGCACCCGGCGGCCGTCGGGCAGGCGCGCGATCCCGCCCTGCAGGCCGATGTCGGCCACCTGGTACTGGGCGCAGGCGTTGGGGCAGCCGTTCAGGTTGATCCGCAGCGAGCCGGCGATGTCCCCCACCCTCCGCTCCAGGTGCTCGATCAGCTCGCGGGCGCGCTCCTTCGTCTCGACGATGGCGAGCTTGCAGAACTCCATGCCGGTGCACGAGATGATCCCGCGCCGGAACGTGGATGCTGTCGTCGGCAGGCCTACATCGGCGAGCGACGCGGCCGCCTCCTCGACGCTCGCGTCGGGCACGCCGAGCACGATCACGTTCTGCCGGTTCGTGCAGCGCAGCTCGCCCGATCCGAAGCGGTCGGCGATGTCGGCGACGGCGATCATCTGCTCACCGCTGAAGCGGCCGCGCAGCGTCGTCGCGCCCAGGTAGTACAGGCCCGCCTCGATCTGCGGGTGCACGCCCAGGTGGTCGCGGTGCGGGTCGATCGGATCGGCCGGGACGACGGACGTCGGCAGGCTGCGGCCGATCTTGCGCTCGACCTCGGCCCGGAGCCGCTCGACGCCCCACTCGTCGACCAGGAACTTGATCCGCGCGCGTGTCCGCTTGGTGCGCTTGCCCTCGTCGCGGAAGAGCTCGGTGATCGCGGCGCACACCTCGGCTGCCTCGCCGGGCAGGACGAACGCGTCCAGGCGCCTGCCCATGCGGGCGGACGCGCCCAGGCCGCCGCCGACCCAGACGTCGTAGCCGAGGACGCCTTCGCGCTCGACCGCGACCAGGCCGATGTCGTTGATCTCGTGCTGGGCGCAGCGGTGCAGGCAGCCCGACACCGACACCTTGAACTTGCGCGGCAGATTCGAGAAGCGCTTGTCGCCCACGAAGATGCGCTCGAGCTCGGCGATCAGCGGGCGCGAGTCGAGCAGCTCGTGGCCGTCCACCCCGGCGAGCGGGCAGCCGACGACGTTTCGCCACACGTCGCCGCACGCCTGCGTGAACGAGAGCCCGACCGCGTTCAGCTCGTCGAGGACGACGGGCATGTCCTCGATGCGCAGCCAGTGCAGCTGGATGTTCTGACGGGTGGTGATGTCGCCCATCCCGCGGCCGTAGCGCACCGAGAGCCGGCCGATCGTGCGCAGCTGATCCGCGGTCACGATCCCGTTCGGGAACTTGATCCGCAGCATGAAGAGGCCGTCGGTCTCCTCGGACGGGCCGGGCACGCCCGATTCGGCCGATTCCGCGGCGCGCTGGGTGTAGACGCCGTACCACCGAAACAGCGCGAGGTCGTCCGGCTCGATCGCCTCGAAGCCGAGCTCGGCGTAGCGGTAGATGTCGGCCAGCACGTCCAAGCCGTCCTTGCGAGCCTTGATGTGCTCGATCTCGGGCAGCTTCGCCGCGGTATCGGTGGGCATAACAGGCACTCCTTCAGTTGATTCGGCTCACCCTAGCCAGTTTGGATCCAAACTGCAAGCGACGGGATACATGGTGCCGGAACCCGACGTATCCGGGTGTTAACATCGATGGTGTGACCCCGCACGCCCCCGTCCTCTCGCGCGCCGACGACCTCGCCCACCAGCTCCAGGTCGAGATCGTGACCGGCCGCATCCCGCTCGGCGCGCGCCTGCGCCAGGAGGATCTGGCCGCCCGCTTCGGCGTCAGCCGCACGCCGGTGCGCGAGGCTCTGCGCCAGCTGCAGGCGATCGGCCTCGTCGACCAGCTCGGCCACCGGGGTGCGGTCGTGCGCCAGTTCAGCGCCGAGGAGTGCCGCAACGTCTATCTGGTGCGCGCCGAGCTCGAAGGTCTCGCCGCCGAGCGGTCGGCGGGCCGCCTCACCGGCTACGACAAGGCCGACCTCGACGTCGCCCAGGCCCTGCTCCGCACCGGGTACGAGCGCCATCGCCTGCTCGCAGCCGGCGACGAGTCCGGGCTCGCGATCCTGTGCGAGCAGTGGTCACAGGCCAACGAGCTGTTTCACAACGTGATCCTGGCCGCCGCCTCGTGCCCGCCGCTGCGCGACACCGTGCAGTCGCTCCAGAACGCCGTTCCCCGCTCGATCGCCTGGCGGACGTTCGCCGACGACCCGGACATCATCCCCCGCAGCGTCGCCGACCACGACCGCATCGTCGAGGCGCTGGTCAAGCCCGACGCCCGCCGCGCCCGCCGGCTGCTGCACGCGCATGTGGCCGAGACCGGCGCGACCGCCGCCCGCTGGCTCGAACGCCAGAGCAGCTAGCCGCGCGCGATCAAGGTGCCTGGCACCGTTCCGGTGCCAGGCACCGGGGCTCGCCCCGTGTATTCAGCTCGGGCGAGCGGCGCCGTCGAACGAGCCGCCGCCGGAGAGGCTCGCGACCTGCACGACGGTGCCGGTGTGCGGGGCGTGGATCATCTCGCCGCCGCCGATGTAGATGCCGACATGGCCGAGCCCGTCGAAGAAGACCAGGTCGCCGGGCTCGAGGTCGCCCTCGGAGACGTGGGGCAGCACCGCGTACTGCGCGGCGGCGTTGTGCGGGAGCGACACGCCGAGCTGGCCGTATACGTACATCGTGAGGCCCGAGCAGTCGAACCCGGACGGGCTCGCCCCGCCCCACACGTAGGGCACGCCGAGGTACTGCTCGGCGAGCTGCACCGCCTGGCCGCCGAGCGTGCTCGCCGGCGGGTTCGGCAGATTCGTGGGCGCCCCGGTCGAGCCGGACTGGGCGGCCGCGGCGGCCGCGGCCGCCGCTGCCGCCGCCTGCTGGGCGTCGATCATGTGCTTGATCGAGGCCTTGAGGTTGTTGAAGTAGCGCTGCTCGCGATCGACGCTCGCCCGCGCGGCATCTCGCTGGGCCGCCGCCGTGGCCTGGTCGTGCTTGACCTGCTTCTTCTGCTTCTCGAGCAGCTTCCCGCGGCTGACCACGACGGCCTGGTAGTGGGTGATCTCGCGCAGAAGCGACTTGCTCACACCGGTGGAGCGCTGCAGGACCTGCACCTGGTCGACGAGGTCGCCGATCGAGCGGGCCGCGAGCACGTAGGAGAGCGCGTCCTGGTGTCCGCTCTTGTAATCCGCGGTCAGGCTGAGCGCGAGCTGCCGCTGGGCGGAACGGAGGTTCTGGCGCGCGAGCCGCAGCGTCTGCTGGTTGCGGTGCAGCGCCTTGAGCGTGTTCTGGTAGCGCTGATGGACGAGATCGTAGGCCTCGACCTTCTTCTCGGCCGCGTTCTGGAGCTGGGTCAGCTGTGCCTCTGCCGCAGCCGCCTGCGCCTTCTTCTGCGCGATCGACGTGGCCGATGCCGTTCCGGCGGTGGCTGCCGCGACCAGTATCGCCGTGACCACTGCGGTCGCGATACTCGCTCGGGTTACGCGCACGCGTCCGTGCGCCTGGCCTCGGGCGTTTAGCATTGGCTCGCAGGCTACCAAACCCGGCGGCCAGACGCAGAGGGCAGGTGGGCCCCCTAACGAATCCGTCACATATCGGCCGGGCCGGCTCACGCGGCGGCCTGGAGGGCAATCCAGGCAACGGCGGTGAGGGTGCACGCCACGGGCCAGCGCCACCACACATGGCCGGGGGCGTGCAGCGACCACACGCTGCCGGCCGCATAGGCCGCCACCGTCACCCCGACGACGGCGGGCGACCACGTCACACCGCCGTCGTTCACCGCAACACTCGCGACGGCCGCGTCGAGCGCCGCCGCCCAGGCGATCACGGCGGTCACGAGCACCCGCTCGACCGCGAGCGCGCGGGCGACGCCCGGCCAGGCCGCCGGCCCGAGCCAGGCAGCCAGGCCGGCCAGCCCGGCGGCGCCGAGCGCCAGGATGCCGGGAGCCGCCGATCCACCCGCTGCCGCGACCACGAGCGGCGCGACCGGCAGGGCCAGCGCGAGCACCGCTGCGGCCGCCCATCGCGACGGCGCGGCGGTGCGGACATCACGTGCGCTCATGCCGCGCCGAGCAGGTCCAGGCCGAGCGGCCGTGCCAGCAGATCGGGGACGCCGGTCCCCGCCAGCCGCCACACGTTGCGATGGCCGAAACGGCGCAGAGCGCTCGCCGCGGCGGCGGCCCGGTGGCCGTCCGTGCACGCCGTGACCGTGGGGACGCCCGGCGGCAGGTGAGCCGCCTCACGCAGGCTCGCGAGCGGCAGGTGCGCCGACCCGGGGATGCGCCCCTCGCACGACTCCCAGGCGTCACGGACGTCGACCAGGAGCACGGCGCCCGTCGCGAGCTCGGCGCGCACCCGGCCGATGTCGACCGCGCCCGAGCGCTGCAGCCGGCGACGCCCGAGGGGAGCGCCGGCGCCCGACGCCGCGCGTCCGGGGCGGTGAACGTCCCGGCCGGCGCGGCGGTCGATGACGGTGGCCCCGGCGCTCAGAGCGGCGGCAACCGACTCCGGGCCGAGGGGCTGTGATCGAGGGCAGGTCGTGTGCATTCTTCTCAACTAACTCGGTAGATCTTATCGGATACTCGCGGCCCCTCCGCACCGTCGCCGCCGGCCGGCTCCATGAGCGCCCGCACGGGCGCCCGCTCGAATACCCCGGCAGCCGCGCGCAGACAGCTGCCGGTATCTGCGAACAGGGCATCCATCGTGATGCCGAACGCCGCCGCGATCCCCTGGGCGGTACGGGAGCGCGGCTCCGACCGTCCGTGCAGGATGTTCCACAGGCCTTGTGGTGACAGGCCGAGGTATCGGGCGAGCCGCTGCTGGCTGACGTTGTGCATGCCGAGCAGGTGGCGGAGGTTGGTTCCCAAGCTTTCCGTTACAGCCACAGGTTGATGCCTCTCTCGGTATCGGTGATGGCCCGCCGAAAAGCCCGCGGCGGGTTGTCGCTTGACAGCGACCCGATACCATCTTACCCTAATGTCAAGTAAGTCGATAGGCAAAGGAGAGAAGTTGAAGCGAGTACAAGTCCATATCGCCGCAGCCGCCCTCGTGGTGGTCTCCCTGGCCGCCCTCGCGGCCGCATGCGGGGGCAGTGGCAGCACGGCCGGAGCCAGTCCCAAGCAGAAGATCAATCTGGTCGCGTACTCCACCCCGGAGACGTCCTACGCGAAGCTGATCCCCGCCTTCAATCAGACATCCGCGGGCAAGGGGGTCACCTTCACCCAGTCCTATGGGGCGTCCGGAGACCAGAGCCGCGCGGTCGCAGCGGGACAGGCGGCCGACGTGGTCCATTTCGCCCTCGAGCCGGATATCGCACGCCTGGTGGACGCCAAGCTCGTGAGCCCCAACTGGGATCAGGGTCAGTACAAGGGCATCGTCGCGAACACGATGGTCGTGTTCGTCGTGCGCAAGGGCAACCCGAAGCACATCACCACCTGGGACGACCTGACGAAGCCGGGCATGCAGGTGATCACGCCCAACCCGTTCACGTCGGGAGGCGCCCGCTGGAACATCATGGCGGCGTACGGCGCGCAGCTCAAGGAGGGCAAGACACCGGCCCAGGCCCAGCAGTACCTGAGCACCCTGTTCCACAACGTGCCGGTGCAGGACGACAAGGCGTCGGCGGCGCTGCAGACGTTCACCGGCGGCAAGGGTGACGTGCTCCTGGCCTACGAGCAGGACGCGCTCTTGGCGCAGGAGAGCGGTGCTCCGATCCAGATCGTGTACCCGCCGCAGACGATCGAGATCCAGACGCCCATCGCAACCACCGTCAAGGCCTCGGCGGCGGCCACGTCGTTCGTCAAGTGGCTGTACACGCCCGCCGCGCAGACGATCCTGGCCCAGACCGGCTACCGGCCGGTGGTGGCGAGCGCCGAGTCCGCCTTCAGCAAGGCGTTCCCGAGCGCGCAGACGCCGACCGAGTTCACCATCGACGACGTCGACTCGGGCGGATGGGACGACGTGATGACGAAGTTCTTCGATCCCACGAACAGCGTCATGCAGAAGATCGAGTCCAGCATCGGAGTGTCGACCAGCTCATGACGACGGTCGCACTCCCGCGCAGGCGGGCCTCCGGGGCGGCGCGACCCAGCGTCGCCCCGGGGGTTGCGATCACCTACCTGTCGGTGATCGTGCTCCTGCCGCTCGCCGCCCTTCTGTGGACGTCGAAAAAGGGCGGCGCTCACGCCTTCTGGCAGGCCATCACCGCGCCCGACGCCGTCGCGGCGCTCAAGCTCACGCTGGGCGCGGCGCTCCTCGTCGCGCTCATCAACGCCGTCTTCGGCACCCTGATCGCGTGGGTGCTCGTGCGCGACTCGTTCCTGGGCAAGGGCGTCATCAACTCGCTCATCGACCTGCCGTTCGCGCTGCCCACGGTCGTCGCCGGCCTCACCCTGCTCACCCTGTACGGGCCCAACTCGCCGATCGGCCTGAACATCACCTACACGCGCAAGGCGGTCGTCCTTGCGCTCCTCTTCGAGACGCTGCCCTTCGTGATCCGAAGCGTCCAACCCGTCCTGCTCGAGCTCGACCGCGAGATGGAGGACGCGGCCGCGTCGCTCGGGGCACGCGGGCACACCATCTTCCGCCGTGTCGTGCTCCCGAACCTGCTGCCGGCGATTCTCTCCGGGATGGCCCTCGCCTTCGCCCGTGCGGTCGGCGAGTACGGGTCGGTCGTGATGCTCTCGGGCAACGTGCCCTTCTCGACCGAGGTCGCGTCGGTGCACATCTACTCCCAGATCCAGAGCGACTACGTGACCGGCGCAGCCGCGATGTCGATCGTCCTTCTGGCGATCTCGCTGGCGGTGCTGCTCTCGATCACAGGCCTGCAGCGATGGAGCGCGAAGCATGATCGTTAGGCTCGGACTCCGGTTCATCGCCCTCGCCTACCTGGCGCTCCTGCTGATCGTGCCGGTGACGATCATCGTCGTGCACACGTTCTCGGGCGGACTCGCCCCGGTGTGGAACTCGCTCACCACTCCCGACGCCGTGGCAGCCCTCGTGCTGACACTCAAGATCACGCTGATCACGGTGCCGCTGAACACGATCTTCGGCATCACGATGGCGCTCCTGATCGTGCGCCGCAACTTCCGCGGGAAGGCGCTGCTCTCGGCGCTCATCGACCTGCCCTTCGCAGTGTCGCCGGTGATCGTCGGGTTCACGCTGATCCTCGTCTACGGCATGAACGGCTGGTTCGGCAGCTTCTTCATCGACCAGGGCTACCCGATCATCTTCTCCACGCCCGGGATGGTGCTCGCGACGATGTTCGCATCGCTCCCGTTCGTCGCGCGCGAGGTGATCCCGGTGCTGCGCGAGATCGGCACCGAGCAGGAGCAGGCCGCCTCGACGCTCGGAGCCAAGGGCTGGCAGACGTTCCGCCGCGTCACCCTGCCCGCCATCCGCTGGGGCATCGTGTACGGCGTCGTCTTGACGACGGCCCGCTCGATCGGCGAGTTCGGCGCCGTCGCCGTGGTGTCCGGGAACGTCATCGGCCAGACGCAGACCCTGACACTGCGCGTCTCCCAGGAGTATCAGAACTTCGACCACATCGCCGCCTACACGGCCGCGCTCGAGCTCGCCGTGATCGCGCTCGTGACCCTGTTTCTGATGAACCTGTTCCATCCTCGAAAGGACCACTGAACGCATGGCCATCACCGTCCGCAACGTCAACAAGCGATTCGGCGACTTCGTCGCCCTCGACGGCGTCAGCCTGGAGGTGCCCTCGGGATCGCTGACGGCACTGCTCGGCCCAAGCGGGAGCGGCAAGTCGACGCTCCTGCGCGTGATCGCCGGCCTGGAGAAGGCCGACACCGGCGAGGTCTACATCGGCGGGAGCGAGGCGACCAAGCTGCCTCCGCACCGGCGTGACGTCGGGTTCGTGTTCCAGCACTACGCCGCGTTCAAGCACATGACCGTGGCCAAGAACATCGCCTTCGGGCTCGAGATCCGCAAGCGGCCGAAAGACGAGGTTCGCAAGCGGGTCGCCGAGCTGCTCCACCTGGTGCAGCTCGACGGCTTCGGTGAGCGCTACCCGTCGCAGCTCTCGGGCGGCCAGCGGCAGCGCATGGCGCTCGCCCGGGCGCTCGCGGTCGAGCCCGAGGTGCTGCTCCTCGACGAGCCCTTCGGTGCGCTCGACGCGCGCGTGCGCAGCGAGCTGCGGGCCTGGCTGCGGCGGCTGCACGACGAGATGCACGTGACCACGGTGTTCGTCACCCACGACCAGGATGAGGCGATGGAGGTGTCGGACACGATCGTGCTCATGGACCGCGGCGCGATCGTACAGGAGGGCCACCCGCAGGAGCTGTACGACCACCCCGAGAGCGAGTTCGTCATGCGGTTCATGGGCCAGGTGAACCGGATCGGCGGCGTCTACGTGCGCCCCCACGATGTCGAGATCCGGCTCGAGCCGAACGGGACAACAGAGCCGGCCGTGGTCGACCGGATCCTGCACCTGGGCCACCACATCCGGGTCGAGCTCTCGGTGAACGGCGGCGAGCCCGTGTCGGCGCAGCTGACTCGCGACGAGGCCGACCGCCTCCGCCTCGAGCCGGGCCGGCCGGTGTTCGTGCGCCCGAGCCGGGCGAGGACGTTCGATGGTGGCCGGGGAGAGCTCTCAGCCGAGCCCGAGCCCAGCGCCGTTTGATCACAGGGCGGCGGCGGCGGGCGTGACGCACCGGTGGAGTCGCGCTTGGCCGGGGAAGCCCTTCAGGGTGTGCTCGCCGGCATCCTCGAACTCGATCCCGCTTCCCGCCGTGAGGTCGCGAACGGTGGAGGAGACCAGGATCTCTCCGCGGCCGGCGAGCGCGGCGATACGCGCGCAGAGGTGCACGGCGATCCCGCGGACGTGATCACCGTCCGCTTCGACCTCACCTGTATGGACACCCGCCCGGAGTTCGAGGCCGATTCCCCCAACCCCGTTCATGACGGCCTGGGCACATCGGATTGCGGCGGCGGGCCCTTCAAACGTCGCCAGCATGCCGTCACCTGCGGAGTCGATGAATCGGCCGTTGCAGCGGGCGAGTTCGCGCCGCACCACCTCGTCGTGCTTGGTCAACAGCTGCTGCCACACCGAGTCGCCGAGCGAGACGACGTGCTCGGTGGAGGCGACGATGTCGGTGAAGAGCACCGTGGCGAGCCGCCGATCTGTGCGCGGGCGAGGCGCCGCGTCCCCGGTGACGAAGGTCTCGATCTCGCGGAGAACGGCATCGGCATCGCCGATCCAGGGGATCCCGTCGTCGCCGGCAAGCTCGACGAACCGCGCATCCGGGACCTTCGCCGCGACGTACCGGCCGGCCTCGATCGGCTCCACCTGGTCGCCGGTGCGGTGGAGGACGAGCGTCGGCGCGTGCACGACCGGCAGCACTTGACGGATATCGGTGTGCATGTGGATGCGCATGACGGCTTCGGCTGAAGAGGGACTCGCAGCCAGCCGCGTGTACGCGATCCAGTGCTCGAGCTCAACCGGGTCGTCGAGCATCCCCGGCGCCATCCAGCGGGCGTTCCGGACGACCCACGCTCGCGTGCCCCACCCCTCGCGGATGCTCGCGAGCCAATCGCTCCACGTGCGCTCGTCCCACGCCCACGGGTACTCCGCGGAGGCCGTCTGTGCAGGAGACGAGCCGAACAGCACGAGCGATGCCACACGATCGGGGTGGGCTGCCGCATACAGCGCCGACGTCAGACATCCGTCCCAGAGGCCGATGAGCGTCGTCTTCGGCGATCCGGCCGCGTCGAGGACCGCTTCGACGTCCTCGAGCGTCGTCTCGATCGGCGCAGGATTCCAGACCCGGTCCGAGAGCCCCGACCCGCGCCGGTCCATCAGGATCAGCCGGGAAAAGCCGGCCAGCCGCGTCAGGAAACGGGCCATGGACGGATACATCCAGGCGTACTCGAGGTTCGACAGGAAGCCCGATACCAGAAGCACGTCGCGCGGGCCGTCACCCACGACCTGATAGGCCAGCGCGATATCGCCGTTCCGGGCGTAGTGCAGGTCGGGCCTCATCGCGGCAGCACCACTCTCGCTCCCAATCCGATCGCCGTACGCTATCCGCCGATCCGCTCAGCGGCTCGTGATGCCGCCGGTGTCACGCATCAGCCGCTGGGCCAGGAACACCGGGATCGCGGTCAGCGCGATCACGAACACCGCGACCGCGTTCGCCTCGGGGGCGGTGTTCGGCAGCTTGAACTGGTTGTAGATCCACAAGGGCAGCGTCTGCTGGCTGCCGGCGGTGAAGAGCGTCACCACCACCTCGTCGAACGAGAGCGCGAATGCCAGCAGCCCGCCGGCCACGAGCGCGGTGGCGATGCTCGGCAGCGTCACGTGGCGAAACGTCTGCCAACCGTCGGCGCCGAGGTCCATCGACGCCTCCTCGAGCGACGTCGACGTGCGCCGCAGCCGGGCGACCACGTTGTTGAACACGACCACGATGCAGAACGTCGCGTGACCGGCGACGACCGTCCAGAGCGACGGATGGATCCCGAGGTAGTCGATCGTCGAGAGCAGCGCGAGGCCGGTGACGATCCCCGGAAGCGCGATCGGCAGCACGAACAGGAGCGACACGGTGTTCTGGCCGAAGAAGCGAAACCGCGAGAGCGCGAAGGCCACACACGACCCCAGCACGAGCGCCAGGCCGGCCGCCCGCAGCCCGACCGAGATCGAGTTCTCGAACGCCGAGCGGGCGAACTGGTCGTGCCAGGCCAGGTGGAACCAGTGGGTCGAGTACTGCGCGACCGGCCAGCCGGGGATGCGCGAGGCGTTGAAGGCGGACAGCACGATCACGAGCAGGGGCAGGTACAGGAACAGCATCACGAAGAGCGCGGCGATGCGAAGAGCGATGCGGACCGAACGGGGCTCCACGCTAAAGGGCCTCGAAGGCGCCGAGACGCTTCATCAGCATCAGGTAGACGACCACGATCGCGACGGGGACGCAGGCGAACGCCGCCGCGAACGGCACGTTCTGGGCGACGCCCTGGAACGCGAAGATGACGTTGCCGATGAACTCGTGGTTGTTGCCGCCGACCAGGTCAGGCAGGACGTAGTCGCCCAGCGTGAGCGAGAACGTGAAGATCGACCCGGCCGCGATCCCCGGCAGCGCGAGCGGCCAGATCACCTTGCGAAACGTGATCCACGCCCGCCCGCCCAGGTCGCTTGACGCCTCGAGCAGCGACGCCGGCACCCGCTCCAGGGCGGCGTAGACCGGCAGCACCATGTAGGGCAGCCACATGTAGCTGAACGCGAGCCACATGGCGGTGTTGGTGAAGGCGAGGTGATACGGGCCCAGGCCGACCTTCGCGAACGCCCAGTTCATCGGCCCGTTCTGGGCGGTGATCAGCCGCCAGGTGTAGGCCTTGATCAGGTAGCTCGACCACAGTGGCATCAGCACGCCGACGAAGAGCAGTGCGCGCATCTTCGGCGAGGCCAGCCGCACCATGTAGTAGGCGAGCGGGAAAGCCATGGCGACGTCGGCGATCGTGACGAGCACCGCCATCTGCACCGTGTTGCGCGTGATGGAGCGGTACGTGGGGTCGTCCCACAGCTGGCGGAAGTTGTCCAGCGTGAACGTGTGCAGGATCCGGCCGGACAGCTCGTCCTCGACCCACAGCGAGGTCAGGAGCAGGACGCCGAGCGCCGCCAGATAGACGACCAGGATCCAGCCGAGTGGCGCGGCCAGGAGCAGCGCGAGCTTGAGCGGCCGGCGCCGGTACAGGAACGCCGACAGCCGCCGGCGCGCGCCGGCCGCCCCCGCCTGGGCGGCGGGGGCGGTCATGGCGCGTTCCGGCTGCAGGCCGGGGTCAGGAGTTCTTGATGTCGGTCCAGGCCGTCGTCCACTCGGAGTACGGGATGCAGGTGTTGCCGCGGCTGTCGCCGCAGTCGGTCAGCGGGGTCTTCCAGTAGGAGATCCGCTTGAAGTAGTTCTGGTCGGTGACGTGGTACTGCGTGCAGTAGCCGGGCACCATCTTGTCCAGGATCGTGCACGCCTTCGGGTTGGCCGGAGCCGAGCCGAACGTGTAGGCGGTGTGGGCCTGCACGAAGGGCGTCGTCGCCCACTTCATCCACATGAGCATGCAGTTGGGATCCTTGGCCTGCGAGGACAGCATCCACGTATCCGCCCAGCCGGTCGCGCCCTCCGACGGCAGCACCGAGGCCACCGGCACGTGGTCGGACTTCAGGGTGTTGTACTGGTACGGCCAGGTGGGGCCGATCACGATCGACCCGTTCTTGAAGTCGGAGATCTGGGACGTGTAGCTGCCCCAGTAGTTGCCGATCTGCTTGCGCTGGGTCTTCAGGAGGCTGACGGCCGCGTCGAACTGCGGCTGGGTGAGCTCGTACGGATCGGTGATCTTGAGGTCGGGCTGCGTCGCCTTCAGGTACACGGCGGCGTCGGCGATGTAGATCGGGCTGTCGTAGGCGTCCACCTTGCCCGCATAGCTCTTGCCGTCGAAGATGACGCCCCAGCTCGTGGGCGGGGTCGTGACGACCTTCGTGTTGTACATGAGCACGTCGGCGCCCCACTCGTAGGACACGCCGTAGTGCAGGCCGCCCACGGTGTTGTGGGGCGGTGACTGCAGCGCCGGGGAGATGTTCTTCCAGTCGGGGATCAGCTTCTGGACGTCGACCGGAACCACGTCGCCGGCGGCGATCAGCCGGTTGGTGGCGTCGCCCGAGGCGCTCACGCCGTCGTAGTTGCCGGAGCGCATCAGCTGCACCATCTCGTCGGAGGTCTGGCCGTAGGTGACGTGCACCTGGCAGCCGGTCGACTTCTCGAACGGCTTGACGACGTCGGGCCCGGTGTATCCCTGCCAGGCGATCAGGTTCAGGTTCGTCTCTGCCGGCCCGACCGTCTCGACGACCTTCGTATTGCCGGCTCCTCCGCCACCGCTGCCGCCGCCACCGCCGGCGCCGCCGCCGCCGCTCGACCCGCCGCAGCCCGCGGCCACCGCGAGCCCCGCTGTCGCCGCCACCAGGGCGATCCATCGCTTGCTCATGCCGGGATCTCCTCTTCCTCGGGTTCGCGATCGGCGCCGTCCACCGGCCGGTTGTGCTGCCGATCCCACACAAGGCGGACTTGACGTCCGCGCGCGGCCAGCGCCTGCATCGACGACGTGGCCTGGTTCTGCTGCACCACCACGAGCTCTCCGCCCGCCGTCAGCGCGACGATGTAGCGCGTGTTCACGCCCAGGTAGACGACCTCCGAGACGACGCCGTCGGCAGTGCACTGATCGGGCCCGGGCTGCTCGTCGGGCGCCGCCAGATGGATCTTCTCGGGACGCACCGTGAACGTCCCCTCGGTGCCCGTGATCGTGCGGGCGATCGCCCCGGCGATCAGGTTCGAGGTGCCCACGAACCCGGCCACGAACGCCGTCGCGGGACTCTCGTACACCTCCGCCGGCGAGCCGACCTGGTCGATCCGGCCGTCGCTGAACACCGCCAGCCGGTCGCTCATCGTGAGCGCCTCGTCCTGGTCGTGAGTCACGAACAGAAACGTGATGCCGACATCCTTCTGGATCGCCTTCAGCTCGATCTGCATCTGCTCGCGCAGCTTCAGGTCGAGCGCCCCGAGCGGCTCGTCCAGGAGCAGCACGCGGGGGCGGTTCACGAGCGCCCGCGCGAGCGCGATCCGCTGGCGCTGCCCGCCCGAGAGCTGGCTGGGCTTCCGCTTCTCGTAGCCAGGCAGGCGCACCATCTCGAGTGCCTCGGCCACACGGGCCGAGCGCTCCTTGCGGGCCACCCGCTTCACCATCAGGCCGTAGCCGACGTTGTCTCCGACCGACATGTGCGGAAAGAGCGCATAGTCCTGGAAGACCGTGTTCACGTCGCGCTGGTAGGGCGCCAGGCGCGAGACGTCGGCGCCGTCGAGCAGCACCGACCCCTCGGTGGGCAGCTCGAACCCGGCGATCAGTCGCAGCGTCGTCGTCTTGCCGGAGCCGGACGGCCCGAGCAGGGTGAAGAACTCGCCCGCCGAGACGTCCAGATCGACCCGGTCCACGGCGACGACGTCGCCGTAGGTCTTGCGCACGCCGCGCAGGCTGACCGCCGGCGCGGAGGCGGGGGCCGGGCTAGCCGACGGCTGCGCCAAGCGACTCCTCGAGCCGGTCGAGCCCGGCCTCGAGATCCTGGTCGGGGGCGGTGATCGGCACCAGGATGCGGATCACGTTGTCGTGGATGCCGGTCTTGAGCAGGATCAGGCCCCGCTCGAGCGCACCCGCGACCGTGGCCGCGGCGACGTCGGCCGCCGGCTCCTTGCCGACCGGGTCCTTGACGAGCTCGATCGCGGCCATCGGCCCGATCCCGCGCACCTCGCCGATCACGGGGAAACGCGCCGCGAGGTCGCGCAGCCGTGCCTGGATGCGCTCGCCCACCTCGACCGACCGGGCCAGGAACTCGTCGCTTGCGATCGCCCGCAGGCTCTCGATCGCGGCGGCGCACGCCACCGGGTTGCCGCCGTAGGTCGAGCCGAGCCCGCCCGGATGCACCGAGTCCATGATCTCGGCGCGGCCGATCACGCCGGCCAGCGGCATGCCCGAGGCGAGCGACTTGCCGACCGTGACGAGATCAGGGACGACGCCGGAGTGCTCGATGCCCCAGAGCGTGCCGGTGCGGCCCATGCCGGCCTGCACCTCGTCGTCGATGTAGAGGATGCCGTGCTCCTCGCAGCGGGCCTTGAGGCCCTGGATGAACTCGGGCGGCATGACCGTGAACCCGCCCTCGCCCTGCACCGGCTCGAGGATCACGCACGCGACGCCGGCCGGGTCGACCGTCGCCTTGAACATCCAGTCGAGCGCTGCGAGCGCGTCGGCGGAGGTGATGCCGCGGTACGGATACGGGGCGCTCGCCCGGTACACCTCGGGGGCGTACGGGCCCATGCCGCGCTTGTACACGAGCTTGGACGTCAGCGTCATCGTCAGCAGCGTGCGGCCGTGGAAGCCCCGGTCGAACGTGATGACCGCGTCGCGGCCCGTGTGGTAGCGGGCGATCTTGACGGCGTTTTCGACCGCCTCCGCGCCGGAGTTGACCAGGAGCGCCTTCTTCGCGTGCGTGCCGGGCGCGAGCTCGCACAGCATCCGGCACACCTCGAGATACGGGTCGTAGGCGGCCACCGGGAAGCAGGCGTGGATCAGCTGCTCCGCCTGCTCGCGGATCGCGGCGACGATCGCCTCCGGCGTGTGGCCGAGGTTGAGGACGCCGATGCCGCCGCCGAAGTCGATGTAGGAGCGACCGTCGACGTCGGTCAGATGGGCGCCGTGGGCGCTCGCGGCGAAGATCGGCGCGATCGAGACGCCGCGCGCGACATAGCGGTCGCGCTTCGCCCGAAGCGCCTCGGTCTGTGAGCCTTGCTGGACTGCCATTATGACCCCCGCGGGAGGAGCGTACGTTGCGCCGCCGAGTATAAGGGTCGTGGCAGTTCAGCGGGGGATCGTTCCGATAGCATTGGCCGCGGTGTCCAACGGCCGGCCCGGGCGCGGGCCTCGAAAGGACTGACGCGTATGACCGACCCCGCCACCCTGCAGGAACTCGCGAAGCGGCATCTGATGATGCACTTCACGAGCCACGGCCGCTACTCCTCGGAGGACGTCCCGATCATCAGCCGGGGCGAGGGCTGCTGGCTGTGGGACACGAACGGCAAGCGCTATTTCGACGGGATGTCGGGGCTCTTCTGCACCCAGATCGGGCACAGCTTCGGCGCCGAGCTGGGCGAGGCGGCCGCCAGGCAGATGGCCGAGCTGCCGTTCTTCATCAACTGGAGCTACGCCCACCCGCGCGTGATCGAGCTCTCCGCCAAGATCGCCGAGCTCGCCCCGGGCGACCTCAACCGCACGTTCTTCTGCTCGGGCGGCTCCGAGGCGAACGACTCGATCATCAAGCTCGTGCGCCAGTACCACCAGATCCGCGGCGAGCACCACCGCTACAAGATGATCGCGCGCCGGCTCGCCTACCACGGCACCACCATGGGAGCGCTGTCGCTGACCGGGATCGCGGCCATCAAGGCGCCGTTCGAGCCGCTCCTGCCGGGCGTCCGCCACGTCTCGAACACCAACGCCTACCGCCGCCCCGACGGCGAGACCGAGGCCGAGTTCACCGCGTTTCTGCTCGACGAGCTGCGCGGCGTGATCGAGCAGGAGGGCTCGCACTCGATCGCGGCCGTGTTCATGGAGCCGGTGCAGAACTCGGGCGGCACCTTCACGCCTCCCGAGGGCTACTTCCCGGGCGTGCGCGCGATCTGCGACGAGTACGGCATCCTGCTCGTGGCCGACGAGGTCATCTGCGGGTTCGGCCGGCTGGGCACATGGTTCGCATCCGAGCGCTACGACATTCGCCCGGACGTCATCACCTTCGCGAAGGGCGTCGGCTCGGCCCACGTGCCGCTCGGCGGCGTGCTCATGACCGACCGGGTCGCCGACCCGTTCGTCACCGGCTCGCACATGTTCACGCACGGGATCACGTACGGCGGCCACCCCGTATCGACGGCGGTCGCGCTCAAGAACCTCGAGGTGATGGAGCGCGAGGACGTGCTCGGGAACGTGCGCCGCAACGAGCCCTACTTCCGCGGAGTGCTCGAGAAGCTCGGCGACAAGCCGATCGTCGGCGACGTGCGCGGCGCCGGCTACTTCATGTCGCTCGAGCTCGTGCGCGACAAGGAGACGAAGGAGACGTTCTCGGACGAGGAGTGCGACCGGCTGCTGCGCGGGTTCCTGTCGCCGCGCCTGTACGACGCCGGCCTGATCTGCCGCGCCGACGACCGCGGCGACCCCGTGATCCAGCTCTCGCCGCCCCTCATCGCCACGCGCGAGGACATCGACTACGTCCATGACGTGCTGGACACGGTCCTCGACGAGGCGTGGACCGAGATGACGAGATCCGGCGGCCGCCAGGCCGTGACCTCCTGACGAGCGCATCCGTGCTGACCGTCGCGGACATCGTCGCGATCGACGCCCTGCAGGTGACGCTGCGCGGCGGCCGCACGGGCTCCGAGCGGCAGGTGCGATGGGTGCACATCTCCGAGCTCGAGGATCCGACGCCGTGGCTGCGCGGCGGCGAGCTGTTGCTCACCACCGGCCTGCCGCTGCGATCGGGGGCCGCCGGGTACGTCGAGCGGCTCGCCGCGGCCGGGCTGACCGGCCTGGGGCTGGGGCTCGGGTTCGGCTACGACGAGGCGCCGGCCGACGCCGTCGCGGCGGCCGACCGGCTCGGCTTCCCTCTCTTCGAGATCCCCTACGACGTGCCGTTCATCGCCATCACGGAGGCGGTCGCCACCCGGCTCTCGGACGCACGCGTGGCCGAGGCCGTGCGGCGCCTGGCCGGCGACTTCGTCGAGGCCGTTCTGGGCGGCGACGCCGGCCCGCGCGAGCTGCGCCGGCGGGCGCGGGCGTTCGGGATGCGGGGGACGCTGCCGATGTCGTTCGTCGCGCTGCGCCCGGAGACGGCCGGGGCCGCCCAGCTGGCCCGGCTGGCCGAGGCGGCGGGGCGGTTCGGCCCGGCCAGCATCCGCGACGGCGTGGTGGCGGTGCTGATCGAGGCCCGCGACGACGGCGAGGCCGAGGGGGTCGCGGCCGACCTCCTGCGCGCGACCGGCGCCGGCGCGGCCGGAGTTGGCCGCGTGCGCACCGAGCCGGCCGAGCTTGCCCGCACCTACGACGAGGCCGTCTACGCCGTCGAGGTGCGGCCGGTGAACGGCACTCCTGCGGTCGCCACGTTTCGCGACCTGGGCTCGATCCAGCTCCTGCTCTCGCTCGGCGACGAGCGCGGCGTCGA
>DASXOR010000012.1:0-6633 GCA_036494095.1 Gaiellales bacterium
CGCACGATCGAGCGCTCGGGGGCGGCGTCGTGAGCCCGCGCATCACGCTTGCCACCACCGCGCGCGTGCTCCTGCAGCTGCGCCGTGACCCGCGCACGATCGCCCTGCTGCTGGTCGTGCCGTGCCTGCTCGAGGTGCTGCTGCGCTACGTGCTCGACGGCCAGCCGGGGACGTTCGACCGCATCGGCGGCCCGCTGCTCGGCATCTTCCCGTTCATCAGCATGTTCCTGGTCACGGCGATCACGATGCTGCGCGAGCGCACGACCGGGACGCTCGAGCGGCTGATGTCGATGCCCCTTGCGAAGATCGACCTGCTGGTCGGCTACGGCATCGCGTTCGGGGCGGTGGCGGCGCTCCAGGCGGCGCTGACGTCGGCCGTCGCGTTCGGGCTCCTCGATCTGCACGTCGCGGGCGCCGAGGTGGCGGTGGCCGGCCTGGCGATCGCAAACGCGATCCTCGGGATGTCGCTCGGCCTGTTCGTGAGCGCCTTCGCCCAGACCGAGTTTCAGGCCGTGCAGTTCCTGCCCGCGACCGTGTTCCCACAGCTGCTCCTGTGCGGCCTGCTGGTGCCGCGGGCGCAGATGGCGACCGCCCTCCAGGACGTCTCCGACGTGCTGCCGCTCACCTACGCCTACGCCGCGCTCGACCGGGTGACACGGCTGGGCGGCTTCGACGCGACGACGGTGCGCGACCTGATCATCGTGATTGCGGTGACGCTGCTCGCGCTCGCGCTGGGCGCGAGCACCCTGCGCCGCCGCACGGCCTAGCGATGTGAATCGGGGCCTGGCCCCTCGGGGCCAGGCCCCGATTCTCGCGTACTACGCCGGAACCAGCAGCACGCGGCCCTGGACGGTGTGCTCCTCGAGCATCGCGTGCGCGCCGGCGGCATCGGCGAGGGGCATCTGCCTGATCTCGGGCACAGCGAGCTCATCGACCGCGAGCAGCGTGCAGATGGTCGTCATCGCCGCCCGCAGCGCCGGCCCATCGAGCGACTCCGAGCTGTACCCGGTCAGCGTCACCGGGAGCAGCAGCGCGTCGACGTTGAACGCGACCTCCGGCCCGGCCACCGACCCCACCGAGCACAGACCGCCGCCGGATCGCAGGGCGGCCACGCAGGCCGTGAAGAGCGGGCCGGCGACCGTGTCGAGCACGCGGTCGACGGTGCGGCGGCCGAGCGCCTCGGCCAGATCCGACTGGCTCTTGACGACGACGCGGTCGGCGCCGAGCGAGCGCACGTAGTCGGCTCGCTCCGGCCGCGATACGACGGCAACGACCTCGGCGGCGTCGAGAGCACAGGCGAGCGCCACCGCGGCCGAACCCACCCCGCCCGAGGCGCCGGTCACGACCACCCGCTTGCCCGCCAGCGGGCCTGCACAGCGCAGGCCCTCGTACGCCGTCACCCCGGCCAGACCCACCGCCGCGACCGCCAGGGGATCGACGT
Source organism: Gaiellales bacterium (assembly GCA_036494095.1). Taxonomy (GTDB): domain Bacteria; phylum Actinomycetota; class Thermoleophilia; order Gaiellales; family JAICJC01; genus JAICJC01. The sequence goes on from DASXOR010000012.1 coordinate 1,442, forward strand.
CGGCGGGCACGAACGCGACCGCGTCGGCTGCCACCGTCACGTGCTCGGCGTACCCGCCGGGCCGCTCGGCGCGCACGCCTCCGAGCCCTTGCATCATCGTCACCACGTTCGCGCCCACGTACTTCACGTCGACGGCGCTCCCCGCCTCGACGACCGTCCCCACGGTCTCGATGCCGGGAACGTACGGGAACGGGTTGCCCCCCCGGACCGGCCAGTTGCCGGCGCGGATCTCGAGATCGGCGTGGTTCACGGCCGAGGCGAGCACCCGGATCCGCACCTCGTCCGGACCGGTGTCGGCGACTTCCACGTCCTCCAAGCGGAGGACGTCGGCCCCGCCGTACTCCCGCATGACGATCGCCGCGCTGCGCACGGCCTCAGGCTATCGCGTCTGCGAGCGGCGAGATGAAGTTCGGGCGCACGTACGCGGGCTCGAAGCCGGCCCGCAGGATGTTGTGGTACGAGTTCGCCGGCCGGCCGTCGACGGTCTCGCCCGTCTCGGTCACGACGACGGCCGCCCCGGCCGCGCGCGCCGCGCCGATGCGGGCCGCCATGAGCGCTGACTGGCCGCCGCGACGGCGATGCTCCGCGAGCGTCGTCGCCTGCCCCAGCCAGGCGTGGTCGCCGCTCACGAAGACGGCGCCGGCCGCGACGGGCGCATCCCCGTCGTACGCGAGGTAGCAGCCCCAGCCGGGCCGGCCGGGCAGGTGCTCCAGCATCGCCGCGGCCTCGGGCAGCAGGTCGAAGCCGGCGGCGAGCACCGCGACGTAGTCGGCCGCGCGGTCGGACTCGACCCGCTCCACGCGCAGGTCCGTCTTCGCCGCGGGCGGCGGCGCCGCCGCCGGGCGATGGAACTTGACCCAGGCGTAGCCGGCCTCGTACCCGCGCTCGCGCAGCATGGCGGGTAGGTCGGGCGGCTGCGCGCAGGGGGCGAGCGCGACCGAGTGCCGCACCGACCCGAACACGTCGGCGATCCGGTCGAGCGTCGCATCGGTGGCCGGCTCCTTCACGCCGAGCCCGATCACCCGGTTGATGTACACCTCGTCCAGGTCAGGGCGCACCGCGCAGACCACGCCGCCCGCCTGCACGGCGTCGGCCCCGAACGCGTCGGCGATCGCCGCGGCCTCGACCGTCTCGAGGCCGACCGGGTCGGGCCTGGTCACGGCGCCGGCGGCGCCAGCGCGGGCATGTAGCCCTCGTGCTCCAGCCAGTGGCCGCCGTCGATCGTCAGGTTCTCGCCGGTGATGTAGCCGGCTTTGCGCGAGCACAGCGCCGTCGTCCACCACGCGATCTCCTCGACCGTTGCGAGCCTCCCCGCGGGTACGGAAGCCGCCACCCGGGCCTCGTCCTCCGGCGTCGGCCAGAGCGCGGCGCCCGCCCCCTCGGTCGCCGTCGGGCCGGGGCAGATCGTGTTCACCCGGATCCGGTGCGGTGCCCACTCGACCGCCAGAGTGCGCGTCATCGCGAGCAACCCGGCCTTGGCGGCAGCCGAGTGCACCGTGCCCGGCCCGCCCGTCCAGGCGTAACTTGCGATCACGCTCAGGATCGCGCCGCCGTCGCCCTGGGCGATCATCTGCCGGCCCGCGGCGCGGGCGCACAGGAACCCGCCGTCGAGCACGATCGACGTGACCGCCCGCCAGCCGTTCGGCGAGAGATCCTCGGCCTTGACCACGAAGTTGCCGGCCGCGTCGTTCACGAGCACGTCGACGCGACCAAACCGCTCGACCGCGGCGGCCACCAGCGCGTCCACCTGTTCGGGCGCACGCACGTCGGTGGGCTGCGCGGCCCCGCGGCCGCCGGCCCGCCCGACGATCGCGACCGTCTCGGCGAGCGGCTCCGGCCGGCGGCCGGCGACGACGACAGCCGCGCCCAGACGGGCGAACTCGACCGCCATCGCCCGGCCCATGCCGCTGCCGCCGCCCGTGATCACCGCGACCTGGCCGTCGAAGCTACCGCTCGCAAGCATCAGGATGCTCCTTCCTGGCGCAGTATCACCCGCGCATCCAGCGCGACCGCCCCCGTGGGGGTGACCAGCAACGGGTTGATCTCGATCTCGGCCACGTCGGGGCGGGCGGCGGCCACCCGCGAGAGCGTCGCTGCGACCGCCGCCGCCGCGGCGATGTCGAGCGGCAGCCGTCCGCGGGTGCCGGTCAGAAGCGGCGCGCCTCGCAGCGAGCGCAGCAGCCGCTCTGCCCCCGCGCTGTCGACCGGGGCCAGGTCGACGGCCACGTCGCCGAAGACCTCGGTATAGATGCCGCCGAGGCCGACCATCGCCACGGGCCCGAAGCGCGGGTCGACGCGGGCGCCCACGATCAACTCGACGCCCTCGTGCAGGGGGGCCATACGCTCGACCGAGAGCGTCTCCACCGCGAGCCGCCCGGTCAGGCCGCACACGGCCTCGGCCAGCGCGGCCGGATCGGCGATCCCGACGACGACGCCGCCCGCGTCGGACTTGTGCAGCGCGTCGACGGCCTTCACGACGACGGGATAGCCCAGCTCGCCGGCGGCGGCCAGCGCCTGCTCGGGGGTGCGCACCGCGACCGCCGTGGCGAACGGCACGCCGGCGGCCGAGAGCAGCGCCCGGCTGCCGAAGTAGCCCGGCTCGATCGACCCGGTCTGAGCCGGCGGCAGCGGCGGAGCCCCCCGGGCCGGCGAGCGCGAGCGCAGGCCGGCGAGCGCGGTGGCCGCAGCCTCGATGGTGGTGTAGACGGGCACGCCGCCCTCGCGCAGCGCCTCGGCCGTCGGCGAGCCCGCATACATCGTGTGGGCGACCATCGTCCGGCCCGTCTCGGCGACCGCGAACGTGATGTTACGCGCCACGTCGACCTCGAGCTCGGCAAACGTCTCGGAGTACTGGCTGTAGCCGCCGAAGTAGCCGGTGAGAAGCACGCCGTCGATCTCGCCCGACTCGAGCAGTGTCCGCGACACACGGGCGTAGGAGTGGAAGTCCTGCTCGCCGCCGCCGGCCAGGTCGACCGGGTTGCGGGTGGCGGCCGTCTCCGGCAGCGGCCCGGCCAGCTCGGCCGAGAGCGCATCCGAGAGCCGCGGCAGCTCGAGCCCGGCGGCGCTCGCGACGTCGCAGGCGATGGCGCCGTGGCCGCCGCCGTCTCCGACGACCGCGATCCGCGGCCCACGCAGCGGGTGCGTGCGCACGAGCGCCTGCACGAGATCCATCATCTGGTGCGGCGTCTGCACCAGGTGCACGCCGGCGGCGCGGGCGGCGGCCGCCACAACGGCCATGTCGCTCACCAGGGCACCCGTGTGCGACTGGGCCGCGCGGGCGCTCGCAGCCGATGCGCCGACGGTCATGAGCACGACCGGCTTGCCCGCGGCGGCGGCCGCGTCGACGAACGCGCGGCCGTCGCGGAAGTCCTCGGCGTAGACGCAGATCGCCTCGGTGGCCGGGTGCTCGGCAAACGCCGCGATGAGCTCGGCCAGATCGACGTCGGCCTGGTTTCCGACCGACGCGAAGCGCGAGAACCCGAGGCCGACCTGGCGGGCGAGGATCCCCAGCTCGAGGGAGAGATTGCCGCTCTGCGAGACGAGGCCGATACCCCCCTCCGGGAACTCGTTCGAGGCGATCCCGAGGTCGGAGCTCGCGTCGAACACGCCCAGGCAATTCGGCCCGAGCAGCACGGCGCCGGCGGCGCGCACCCGCCCGGCCAGTGCCGCCTGGCGCGCCTCCGCCTCGACGCCCAGCTCGCCGAGGCCCGCCGTGATGCCGATGATCGCCCGCGCGCCGATCGCAAGAGCATCATCGACGGTCTGCTCGAACGCCGCCGGCGGCACCGCGACGACAACGAGCTCGGGGGCGGCCGGCAGATCGCGCAGCGATGCGTAGGCGGGCCGGTCGAGGACGGTGCCGCCGTTTCGGTTCACGAGGTAGACCGGGCGACGGTGCTCGCCCTTGAGCGCTCCCCGGCCGAGCCAATTCCCCCACTTCGCCGGATCGTCGGACGCACCGACGATCGCGACGGACGTGGGGTCGAAGAGCGGGCGCAGGTCTCGGGACATGGGCGGCATATGCTCGCATGAATAAACGGGGCCAGGCCCCGTTTGTTCAGGCCCCGTTCATTCACCGCTCCAGGATCGCCTTTGCCGCCGCGCGGCCCGTGCGCACCGCGCCCTCCATGAAGCCGGCCACCCAGTGGTCGGAGCCGGCCACGTAGAACGGCGGCTCGTGCGTCCCGTGCAGCGGGCCCACGGCCATCACGTCGCCCGGCGCCCACTGGGTCACGTAGCCGAGGGTGAACGGGTCGATCCCCCAGTCGCGCTGCAGGTAGGCGCGCGTGTCGGCGGCGCGCTCGTCGTAGATCCGCACCAGCGCCTCGAGCACCTCGGCCCGGCGCACCTCGTCGGCCGTCGAGAGGTGATGCAGCAGCCGCTCCGGCGGCACCAGGATCGAGAGCACGCCCTCGCCCTGCGGCCACGTCGAGCCGAACAGGTTCTCGCTCTCGCACAGCCCGTTTTGGCCGAGTTCCTGCCAGAACGAGGTGTCGTACGCCACCACGACCTTCCCGGCGCGGGCGTGGCGCTGACGCCGCAGCGATGCCAGCCGCGCCGCGGAGAGCCCCTCGAGCGCGATGTCGCGCAGCGGCCCCACCGGGACGGCGCACACCACGGCGTCGGCGGCCAAGCGCGAGCCGTCGGCAAGGCCAACCTCGGCCCGGCCGTCGACCGCGATCCGGCGCACGGGCGCGCCCAGCCGCAGCCGGTCGCCCAACTCCTCCGCCATGCGCAGGGCGACGGTGGCCGAGCCCTCGACCACGGTCATGCTCTCCCACACGGACAGGTCGTAGTCGCCCAGCGAGCCCGCCGCCGCGTCCATGCGCAGCGCCGAGAGCATCGAGACGCGCTCACCCGACCCGCCGGCGGCGCTCAGCGCTGCCACCTCGCGCGCCCGGATCACCGCCGGGGCCGCGCCCACCTCCCGTAGCCAGCCGTTCAGCGAGAGCCGGTCGAGCCGGTCGGCGGCGGGATGGCTCCAGGGGTCGGCGGCGTCGACCGAGCGCGAGAGCTCGGCGAACAGGTGAAGCACCCGGGCGCCGTCGGCACGGTCGGCATCGGTCATCCAGGGGATGTCGTCGCCGCACCAGAGGCCGTCGACCAGGTCGAAGGTGATCTCGCCCGGGTCGGCCACGTAGCTCGGGCGCAGGTGGAGGCCGAGCTCGGCCGCGAGCTCGAGGTAGGCCGTG
>DASXOR010000013.1:0-16085 GCA_036494095.1 Gaiellales bacterium
CGACTGGAGGCTGTCGCCGTCGCGCACGACGTGCATGCGCAGGCCGGCGATCCCGGCCGTGGTCGGGTTCTGGCGGGCGCCGCCGCCCGCGCCGACGACCTTCTCGACCTGCGTGAGCACGAGATCGGCGACGGCCCGAAGCGGTGTGCCGTCGACGTCGAAGAGCGTGAAGCGCACGCGCAGGCTGGTCGCGACGGCCGTGAAGCTCGACACCTGCCCCCACGAGAAGGTGACCGTCGGCGGCCGGGCGGTCTTCTTGCCGGGCTCGACCTCGGGCTGCACCTCGAGCATCGTGAAGAGCTGGTCGGTGACGTCGGCGACATCGTCGTTGTCGGTGTCGGCGGCGTCGAAGAGCAGGGTCATGCGCAGCTCGCGGGGGTCGCCGCCGATGAACTCGCGCTGCGGGAACTCCTCGGAGAGCTGGCTGCCGTCGCTCCAGCGGTTGGCCTTGCTGACCGTGTAGTCGCTCGGGTTGAACCAGCACGTGAGCTCGTCCTGACCCTCGATCATGAGCTTCGCCTGCTGGAACCCGGTGGTGGAGTCGGTGTCTGCCATGTCAGTCGGTGAGAACGAACCCGCGGTGGGCGATCTCGAGCGTCTCGGTGGCGGCGGTGTGGGAGCGGGCGTTCAGCACGGGCCCCTCCCAGCGCACGGGGAAGGCACCCTCGAACCCCCACCGCCGCACCGGCGAGCCGTCGGGGCCGAGCAGCGAGACCGAGATCGACCCGCGCTTGCCCGCGGACTGCGTCATCAGGAACCAGTCCATCAGGCCCGTCTCGTGGGTGATGCCGCGGCTGAGCACCAGGTTGGGATGCCGCATGCGCCCGCGCAGCTTGTGGACGAAGGCATTCTGGCCGCCCTCGGCGTACTCCTCGATCTCGTACTCGGCCGCGAGCCCCTGACAGTGGGCGAAGCGGCCGATCGTGCAGTCGTCCGCCTTGACCAGGAAGCGCAGCGCCCCCACCGGGTCGGGCGTCTTCGAGCCCTTCTTCGTGCTGCGATCGGAGCCGTTGATGGCCGTCATCACCTGGCGGCCGCGCTGCTCGGCGTCCGATGCGGCCTTCTGGGCGGTGCTCTCGGCCTGCTCGACGTCCTGGTTGGCCTGGTCGACGGCCTGGTCGGCTTGCTGCTCGGCGCCCTGCACCTGCTGCTGGAAGCTCATGGCCACTCTCCCAGCAGGTTGCCCATCCGCTCGCGCTCGGCCATCAGGTCGCGGCGCAGGCGGCCGACGACGTTCTCGTACATCCGGTCGGCCGCGGCGGACTCGAGCGCGTGCGCGGCCGCGGGGACGTGCGCCGCGTCCGCCGCCGCCCGGCCGGCGGCTGCCGAGGCAGTCGTCGGCATGTGCGGCTCGTGCGGGAGCTGGTGCGGCAGGTGGCCGTCGGCGGAGGCGAGCGCGTGGCGGGCCTCGGCCTCGAGCTTGTGGGCCGCGCCTGCCGCCTGCTTCTCGAACTGCACGACCGCGCGCCCGGCGCGGGACACCTCGAGCGGCACCTCCGCGGCGGCCGCGAGCGCCGCCGCCTTCGCCGCCTCCGCGCCCGGGATGTGCGGCACATGCAGCTTGCGCGCGTCCTGCGCGGCGGTGTGCTCGGCGTGCTTCAGCGCGGCCTCGGCCCGGCGCACGACCGGCCGATCTCCAAGCTGCTTCTCGAGCCGCTGGCCGAGGTGTTGCAGCTCCTTCGCGGGATCGCGCAGCACCCCCTCCAGCCGGTGCTCGGCCCGCTCGACGCCGTGCTCGAGGCCGTGCTCGAACTGGCCGACACGGCGCAGGTCGCGCGTTGCCGTGCGCACGACGCCGGTGGCGGCCCGCGCCAGCGGCCGCACGACCCGGACCGCGCTTCGCAGCATCCCGCGCTCGGCACCTTCGGCCTGGCGCAGGAGCCGGCCCGGCTCGCGCTCGAGGTGGTGCACCTCGCCCCAGGCCCGCCGCTGCAGCCCGCGGCCCTCGCGCTCGAGATGGTGCACCTCGCCGAGGCCGCGCCGCTCGAGCCCGCGGCCCTCGCGCTCGAGATGGTGCACCTCGCCGACGGCCCGGTCGCGCAGGTGCAGACCTTCGCGCTTGAGATGGTCGAACTCGTGCACCGCCTTGTCGCGCCACTCGCCGGCGTCCTTCTTCAGCTTCGACCACTCGCCGCGGGCGGCGTCGGCGACACGGTGGCCGAGCGCCTCGACCGCCTTCACCTCCTCGTAGTGCTGGACGAGGCGCGCGGCGCCGATGCCCACCCGGGCCGCCCGATAGGCCGACGTGCCCCGCGATCCGTGCTCGGCGGCCTCGCGGGCGCCCTCGTGCACGTGCCGCACGATCACCTGCGAGCGGCGGGGCGGGCCGGGCTGGTGCACGACGCGAACGACCGGGCGGGGCGCCGTGGGCTCGGTGCGGCGGGCCGCCGCGGCCGCGGCGTGATATCGCACGGCCTCGTCGTGGGCGGGATCGGGCGCTGCTTCCGGCTGCGGCGGGGGCGCGGCCGGCGGCGGCGGCGGCGGCGTCCGCGACAGCCGAAATCGCGGCCCCACCTCCTCGACGGCGCTGCGCGTCTGCACTCCCGGCCCGATCGCCGGGCGCGGCGCCGGCGTCTGCTCGGCCAGCGGCTCCAGGAACGACGGGCGGCTGTAGTCGGCCGCCGCGCCGCCGGCGAAGGGCACCCCCTCGGCGACGCCGTCTCCGAACATCCACCGGGTGGCGAACTCGCTCAGGCCGCCGACGGCGGCGACCGGCGCCGCGGCCGCCGCGACGGCGACCCCGCGCGGCGCGAGCCGGCGCGAGGCGTGAAGCCGCTTGGGCCGGCGCCGTTCCGACACCGTCTCGGCCAGCCGGCGGTCGGCCAAGCGGCGCAGGTGGCGGCGACGGCGCAGGCGCTCGCCCAGCGAGGCCGGCGGACGACGGGTCTCAGGCGTCGGCGGCATCGCTCAGCCGCCCTCCCCCGAGCGCTCCCACACGAACGCCTGCGCCAGGTCGAGGAACCGGCGCCGGTCGCGGTGCTCGAGGTCGAGGATCGTGTCGAGCTGCCAGTGGAAGTGGCCTGCGAGTTCGGCCGTCTCCGAGACCAGTGTGTCGGGAGACGGCCGCATCATTCCCCCGACGCGACGTCCTCGATCTGGCTCAGGTCGACCTCGAACTCGACGCCGCACGCCGGGCAGTCGACCCGCCCGGCCGGCTCGCCGTCGGAGTTGATGCGCTCGTACAGCCGCTGGAGGTGGTCGAAGTCGGCGGCGTACAGGTTCTCGATCACCGCCGGGGTGATCGCGGTCTGGTCGCCGATCCGGGTGACCACCCGCGCGAGCAGGAGCACCGTCAGGTAGGCGTCGTTCTCACGCACCGCCGGGTCGCGCAGCGGCTCGAGCTCGTCGCGGGCCGTCGCCAGCCGCATGATGCCGTCGCGGTGCACTGTCCCCGAGGCGTCCACGTAGCCGCGGGGCAGCGCGAAGGCGTACTCGGTGCGCAGTGTCGGAGCAACCGTGGCCATCACATGCGCTCCAGACCCTCGTGGCAGATGTGGACCTCCTCCATCGCCACCTCGTTGCCCGAGGCGTTGAGCGCGCTGCCGGTGTACTTGACCGGCCAGCCCTGGTCGAACTTCCAGGTGGCGATGGTCTTGCCGGTGTAGTCGATGAGGGCGATGTTGCCGTCGACGCGGGCGTTGTCGGGCCCCTCCTGGATCACCGTCTGGCGCCATTTCCACACGTCGAGGCTCTCGTCGACGCCCCGCTTGAGGACGATGTGCGACCACACCGTCGCGCCCGGCACGCGCCGGATCGCCGGGCGGCCGTTGTCGTCCACCGAGTGCTGCTCGATGACGGTGGTCTCGGAGTCCAGACCGGTGCATTCGCGGAACATGCCGACGCCCTCGTGACCACCGAGGTCGAGGCGGAAGTGTGACGCTGGTCGTGGCTGTTTGGATGGCATGGGGGTACTCCCTCCTGGTTACGAGATCTCCGAGGCTCCCGCCGTGTACTGGCTGATGCGGAAGATGACGAACTCTGCGGGCTTGACCGGCGAGATGCCGATCTCCATCACGACCTGGCCGGCGTCGATCACGTCGGGCGGGTTGGTCTCGCCGTCGCACTTGACGTAGAACGCCTCGTCCGGCGTCGCGCCGAACAGCGCGCCCTCGCGCCACGTCCGGGTGAGGAAGCTCGAGACCGAGATGCGCAGGCGGATCCAGAGGCGCTCGTCGTTGGGCTCGAACACCGCCCACTGCGTGCCCTCCATGATCGACTCCGAGATGTAGTTGAACAGGCGGCGGACGTTCAGGTACCGCCACTCCGGGTCGCTCGAGAGCGTGCGGGCGCCCCAGACGCGGATGCCGCGGCCCGGGAACGCGCGGATGCAGTTGATGCCGCGCTGGTTCAGGCCGCCCTGCTCGTCGTGCGTGATCTGGAACGCGAGCCCGTTCACGCCCAGCACGACCTCGTTCGCGGGCGCCTTGTGCACACCGCGGGTCGAGTCGCTGCGCGCCCACACGCCGGCCATGTGGCCGGACGGCGGCACCATGATCGGCCGCCGCGTGAGCGGGTCCATCACCTCGAGCCAGGGGTAGTAAAGCGTGGCGAACTTCGAGTCGAGGGGGCCGGACATGCGCCACTCGAGCACGTCCTGGGGGAGCAGATCCGGCGGCGAGTCGAGGATCGCGATCCGGTCCTTCGCGCCTTCGGCGTGGGCGATCATCTTGCCCTGGATGTCCCGGAACATGGTGTCGTCGCCGCTCTGGGCGATCGTCGCCAGGTCGGGGATGCACAGCATCGTGATCTCGTCGACGGCGGCGAGGCCGCCCAGCCCGCGGCGATGGGCGACGTCGCCCTCGAACTCGGTCGGGTCGACGGCGACCGGCTCGACCGCCGGCACGCTCAGCGTGTAGGTGCCCTCGCGCGGGGCGGCGTCGGCGGCCGCGCCGCTGACCTCCTCGAGCGTGACGAGCGCGGAGCCCGCGTTCACCTTCGTGGCGATGTTCGAGCGGCCCTTCTTGAGCGACAGGCCGTCGAACTCCTCGCGCTGCGGGCCGGCGGTGACGACGACCCGGTAGGTGGCCTGTTCGGACTTGCCCTCCTCGGCATCCGCCACCGGCGCCTCGGGCGTGATCTCGATCGACACCTGATCGGCGACGCCCTCGCGGGCCGTCGCCCGCAGCAGCTCGGCGCCCGTTCCGCCCGCGGCGGGCAGCGCGGCCTGGGCCTGCTGGCCACCCTCGGCGCCACCGACGCGCACGATCCAGCACACCCCTCCGCCGTTCTGGAAGAAGCCGTACACCGAGTGCGCCAGGTAGGCGCCGGGCATGAACGGCCCGTTCTCGGGCTCGGCCGGATCGCCGTAGAGCTTGGCGAACTGGGTCCAGTTCGAGATCCGCATCGGCCGGTTGACCGGGCCGCCGGGGGCGATGCCGACGAACGCGGCGATCGACGTCCCCACGCCCTCGATCGGCTTGGACTGGGCCGGGATCTCCTCGACGTAGACGCCGGGGGTCAGGTAGCTGGGCATCGATCTGTCACCTTCCTTCGTTCATGCGCAACTCGTTGAGCAGGGCTCGTGACGGGGACACCGCGACGCGGCGCGGCTCGGTGCTCGACCCGTCCAGGATCTCCATCTCACCCTCGTCCCGCGGCCACAGGATCACTTTCGTGCCGGGCACTGCCTCGCGCGCCTGGCGCCCGATCTGCATCGCGAAATGCGAGTTTCGGTCGAGCAGGAGCACGTCGGGCTTGATCCGGCGGACACGGTCGAGGATGTCGGGGGCGGCGCCGTTGCCGACGATCACATCCACCCCGCCGCCGGTGAGGACGTCGGTCATGCCGACCAGAGCGACCGGCTCCAGGTTCGCGAGCAGGACGCACGGAGGGCGGGGATGGACGTCGGCCACAGGCGGGGAGTGTGTCCGGGCGGGCGCCGGCCGGCCAGGGGATCTCGGGCAGCGCTTCGCGCACGCCGGGCTGCCCGTCCGGGCAGCGCCGGGTCAGCCGAGCTTCACGTCGACCGAGCCGCCGGGCACGTCGACCGCAGCCCGCGCCTCGGCGCCCGACGCCGCCCGCACCTGCAGGCGGTGGCGGCCCGCTCGCAGCGACGCGAGCGTGAAGCGCCCGTCGGCATCGGTGACGGCAAACCCGCCCGTCTCGGGCAGGACGACCCAGGCGCCGGAGGCAGCCGTGCCGTCCTTCGCGTACACCGCGCCCGAGATACGGTGGAGCTCCTCGACGCCCGCGGCGGGACGGTCGCGCATCTGCAGGCGCACCGTCTGGGTGCGCACCGGTGGGGCCTGCTCCACGTCGCCGCCGGGACGGCACCAGACGCCGACGCCGAAGTCGACGGATGCCTTGTGGCGACCGCCGAGCGCGGCCCAGAACGCGGCGCCGAAGCCCTCGCCAGGTGGCTGGGCGACGCGCGTGCGCAGCTGGTGCTCGTGGGCCCAGTCCTCGGCGAGCGCCCCGGTGCGGACGTCGTCCGGCAGCGCCGGGTGGGCGTAGGCGACCGCAAGCGCGGCCGAGAGCAGGCCGTGCTCCTGCTCGGGTGTGTCGGCCCAGGCGGTGATCACGTAGGAGACGTCGATCAGCACCGGCGGCGGCCGCTCGATCATCCGCCCGTCCACCTCGGCCTGCTCCCACTCGACCCGCCGCTCGGCCCGCGACTCCGCCAGGGCGTACAGGTACAGGTTGAGCGCCGGCGCCTTCAGGCCGGCCGACCAGGCCTCGGTGGGCGCGGCGAACGACACACCGGCCCCGTCGATGCCTCGCTCGCCGAGCTCGCGCTCGAAGAGCGCGCGGATCGCCTCGTCGAGGTCGCCGAGCACGGTGTGCATCCCGCTCGTCGTCGCGGTGGCGTGCACGGCAGTCACGGTACCGGACCGCCGCGATGGGCGAACGGGCAGACGTTAGGGCAGGACGCCTACACCAACGGACCCGCCGCGCTCCGGCTTGCCGTCGGCTCCCATGACAGCGCCCGGTCGGTCGCACTGCGCGGCGGATCGCTCTCGACCACTCCGTGCGGCCTGTTCGGCCAGAGCGCCAGCCCGCGCACGAGTTGCGCCACCTGGCGATCCTTGAGGTTGAGGCGTCCACGACATCCTCCTCGAGAACGAGGGTTCCGTGAAGGACGCGACGCGGCGTCTTCGTGTGGTCCCGGTGTGGTCCCGACACACTCCCAACACCGAAAATGCCTGCCAGTCGACGAGCCGGTCGATTCCCTCCGGGAACCACGCGCAATTGCCTCGCCGAACACGGCTACAGACCTCAGACCGCCGTCATCCCCCCATCCGCCGCCCACACCGCTCCGGTCACATACGGCGTGTCGTCGGACGCCAGGAACGCCATCACCGCAGCCACCTCCTCCGGCTCGCCCGGGCGGTTGAGCGGGATCCCGCGCAGCAGCGTCTCGCGGTCGGACTCCGTGACCCAGTCCGTCATGGGGGTGTTCGTGTAGCCGGGGATGACGCCGTTCACGCGGATGCCCTCCTGTGCGTAGTCGGCCGCCATGACGCGCACGAGCCCGTAGACGCCCGCCTTGCTCGCGCTGTAGGCGTCGTAGCCGGGAGCGACGCCGTACTGGCCGGTGGGCGAGCAGGTGCAGACGACGGCGCCCCCGCCGCCCGCGAGCAGCACGCGGATGCCGTGCTTGCAGGTCAGGAACACGCCGGTCAGGTTGATATCGATCGTGCGCTGCCACACGTCGAGCGCCAGACGGTCGGCGCGGTCGTCCTGGCCGGCCAGCTGGACGCCGGCGTTGGCGACGATCACGTCGAGCCCATCCCACGCCGCCGCCGCCCGCCCGATGGCAGCGGACACATCGTCTTCGCTGCGCACGTCGGCCTGGAGCACGAGCGCCTCGCCGCCGGCCGCCTCGATCTCGGCCGCGACCGCCGCGGCGGCGTCGGCGTCGAGGTCGATCAGGCCGACGCGCGCGCCCTCGGCCGCGAAGCGCACGGCGGCGGCCCGGCCCATGCCGCTCCCCGCGCCCGTGACGATCGAGCGCTTCCCCTCCAGCATGCTCACGATGCTCTCCTCCCCCATCGCCGCCGGCTATGCGCCGACGTAGGCGGTGACGTTGATCTCGACCCGGATCCCGGGCACCTGGCGCAGGCCGCTGCCCACCGTCGTGCGTACGGGGCGCGGCTCGGGGAACCGGCGCGCGTACACGGCGTTGAAGCGCGGGAACTCGGTCTCGTCGAGCAGGTGCACCGTGGCCTGCACGACGTCTGTCAGCGTGGCGCCGCCCGCGGCCAGGATCGCCTCGATGTTCGAGATCACAAGCTCGGTCTGCTCCTCGACGGTCTCGCCCCTGACCTCGCCGGTGGCGGGGTCGATCGGCCCGCAGCCGCTCACGAACACGAAGTCGCCGGCCCGGATCCCCTGCGAATAGGCGCCGAGCGGCGGCCCGGCCTGGTCGGTGTGAATGGCCTGCTTCGGCATGTCGGTCCTCCCTGTCGGCTACCTGGTCTTGCCGCGCGCGCCGATCGGCCACACCGCCTCGACGACGCCGGCCCGCACCCCGACGAGCTCGTCGGCGAGGTTGACCGACGTGCACACGTGATACGGCGTGAAGCGCAGCTTCTGGCCCACCTCGACCGAGGCGCCGGGGCCGAGCCGCACCATCCCGTGCTCCTCGGTCACGCGCATGACGGCGGCATCGATGTCGACCGCGCGTGAGATCTCGTCGGCGCCCGCGTTGGCGACGCCGCCGCGGTCGCCGCTGAAGGTCTTCGAGCCGGCGTCGACCGTCGTCCACCCCGCCCGGCGGGTGCTGACGACGGTGGCGAGGATCGCGAGCGCGATGTCGTCGGGCGTGGCGGCGCCGTAGCCGACCTGCATCGCGTCGTAGAAGACGTAGGTGCCGGCCCGCACCTCGGTCACGCCCGGCACCTCCGCGACCCCGGGCCCGGTGATCGTGCCGCCCGCGGCCACATTCGCGACCGGGAGGCCGTCGGCCCGCAGCCGATCGGCCAGGTCGACCAGGATCTGGCCCTCCTCGTGTCCCGCCTCGGCGTTCGTCATCCGCACGAGCCGCTCGCTGAACTTGCCCCGGTGGGTGGTCACACCGTCGAGCTCGATCCCCGGCAGCGACGCGATCAGGCGGGCGAACGCCGCCACCGCCGGATAGTCGTCCTGGGCGATGCCGACGCGGTTCAGGCCCGTATCGATCTCGATGTGCACGCGGATCGACGCATCGTGCGCGACGGCCGCCGCGCTCAGCCCGCGAGCCTGGTGGTCGCTGTCGACGTTGACGGTGAGCCGGGCCGAGCGGGCCATGCGGGCGAGGCGATCCCACTTGTCGGCGCCCACCGTCGGATAGGCGATGACGACGTCGTCGCACCCGGCGGCGACGAACACCTCGGCCTCGGTCGGCTTGGCCGAGGCGATGCCGCACGCGCCGGCCGCGATCTGCCGCCGGGCGATCGCCGGTGCCTTGTGCGTCTTGATGTGGGGGCGCAGCTTGGTGCCGTTGCGATCGGCCATCGCCTGCCAGGCGGCGATGTTCCGCTCCATCCGGTCGAGGTCGACGAGGAGCGCAGGCGTGGGCACGGCGGCGATCGGCATGCCCGTCTCAACGTCCATCCGGATCCTCCTCGAGGGTCGTGCATTCGATGCGCACACCGTGCACCGGCAGGCCCGCCGTGAACCCGGCCGGCCGGCCACGGCCGCTGCCGAGCGGGGGCACGGGCTCGCCCGGCGGGCCGAGCCGGCGCAGCTCGCACTCGAGATCGTCGACGCCGAAGCAGATGTGGTGCAGCCCGTCGCCGTTCTCCTGCAGCCATGCCGCAAGCGGATGGGCCGGGTCGAGCGGCTGCACGAGCTGCAGGTAGGTGTTGCCGAGGTCGAGATAGGTCAGCCGCACCGGCACCTCCGGCGGCTCGTCCACGGCCACCACCTCGAGGCCGAGATGGTCGCGGAAGTGCAGCAGCGCCGCCTCGGTGTCGGCGACGGCCACCGCGACATGGTCGAGCCGGCGGATCACCGGCGCTCCATCGTCGCCGGCGCGCGCGGCCCGATCGCCGCGACGACGTCGGCCAGCAGCTCGGGGCCGCCCACGTTCCCCGGCACGACGAGGTAGTCGGTGCCCTCGGACAGCCGCCACAGCGCCACACCGGGCAGGATCGGGCCGACGACGCGGGCCACCCGTGCGTCGAGGCCGGCCCGCGCGGTCACCGCCGAGGTGATGCCGCCCTTCGCCACGACCACCCCGGCCCCCACCCGGCGGGCCACCTGGGCGAGCGCGGTCGCCACCCGGCGCTGGCCGGCGGGGTCGACCAGGCCAGGGTCGCGCAGCCGCTCCGTCGCGACCACCGCCAGGCCCGAGTGCTCGATGCGGTCGCGAGCCGCCGTGGAAAGACGATCAACCTCGCTGCCCCAGTCCGCGTCCGCGAGCGCGCGCACATCCGCAGCAACAGCCGTCCCCGGATGGGCCTGTTCCAGCGCCTCGAGCTGCGCGGTCGCCCCGGCGACGAACGAGCCGCACACGACGAGCACGCCGCGGTCGCCGCCCGGAGCCGCAACCGGCGAGCGCGCCTGCGCGCCGGTGAGCACTGCGGCGAACGCCGGCGCACACCGAACGACCACGGCGATCCGAGCCTCCTCGGCGGCGCGCAGGCCGCGGGCGATCGTGCGCAGGTCGGCATCGGTCTCGGCGTCGGGGATGACCACGGCCGGCCGGCCGGCGGCCGCCGCTGCCGCGATGGCCACGGCGATGTCGTTCGCCCCGGCCGGACGCCGCAGCTGCTCGAGCGGGATGCGGACGGCATCGTCCGCCGCCAGCCGGCCGCCGCTGCGCTCGTCGGCCCAGCGGGCGAGATCGGAGTCGGAATAGGCGAGCGCTCCGTCGCGGGCATACTCGGTGCGGTGCAGCGGCACCCGCTCGCCGTCGCGCTCGAGCAGGTGGCGGCCGCCGATCGTGACACGGCCCGCCGCGGGCAGCGCGGGCACGAGCAGCAGGGGCACGTCGTCGCGGCCCGGGTAGAGGACAGCCCGCAGCGCCGCGTATTCCTCCCACACGTGTGCCCGAAGCGTGCTGTCGCCGCGCAGGATCAGGCGCACCCGCGGATGTCGCAGCCGGGCGGCGGCGGCCGCCGAGGCCACCAGCTCCCCGGCCTCGGCGCCGGTGTGCGCGCGCGAGTTGGTCAGCATGTGGACTGCCCGCTCGCCAGCCCGCGCGCCGTCCCAGACTCCGGGATCGGACCAGTCGAGCACGACCAGCATGTCGCTCACACCCTGCGTTCCGGTGGGATCGTCGTCGAGGACGACGGTGATCACTGCGCGCGCCCAGCCGGCGCGGCCATCTCGGCCGCGATCCCGATGATGGCGTCCTCCTGGCCGACGACGACACGGCGCTTCCCGAGCTCGACGATGATCTCGCGGGGATCGAGGCCGAACCGCTCGCCGGCCCGGATCGCGTGCAGGAGGTAGCTGGCCGGCACCGCCGCGTAGCCCATCGTGGCCGTCAGCCGGTCGATCACGATCGGCCGCTGCATGATCTCGCCGCGGACGATGTCGTCGGCGACGTCCTGGAGCGCCCACAGGTCGACCCCGGTGGGGATGCCCATCCGCTCGAGCACCGCCACCAGCGCCTCGGTCTGGGTGTTGCCGGCCCCGGCGCCAAGGCCGCCGAGCGAGGTGTCGACGAGCGTCGCGCCCTCCTCGACGGCCGCCGCCGAGTTCGCGACGGCGAGGGACAGGTTGTTGTGCTCGTGCATTCCCACCGCCACCTCGTCGGGCAGTGCCGCCCGCATCGCGGCGATCCGGCGGCGCACGTCGTCGGGCAGGAAGGCGCCGGCCGAGTCGACGATGAACACGCCCTGGCTGCCCGCGCCGGCGACCGTCCGGGCCGCCTCGGCGAAGCCGGCTGCATCCAGCAGGTGAGCGGTGTTCAGGTGGCTGTGGGCGGTCATGCCGAGCTCGCGGGCGAGGGCCAGGTGCTGCAGGCCGATGTCGGCCTCCGTGCACACCGTCGAGACGCGCACGACCGTCGCGCCGGCGTCGCGGGCGGCCTCGAGATCGCGCTTGGTGCCGACGCCCGGCAGGAGCGCCACCGCGATCTCGGCCCGCTCGACCACCTCGGCCGCGGCCGCGAGCAGCTCGGCGTCGGAGTGCAGCGGCCGCCCGTACTGGATCGAGTCGGCCCCCAAGCCGTCGCCGTGGCCGACGGCGATTGCCCAGACGCCGGCGCGGTCAAGGGCCGCTGCGACCGTCCGCACCTGGTCCGTGCGATAGCGATGGGCGATGGCGTGGGAGCCGTCGCGCAGGGTGGTGTCGACGATGCGGATCGCGGACGCCGGGCTCATGCCGGGGCTCCCGCGTGCAGCTCGGCGACCCGAACCGCGGCCGAGGTCATGATGTCCAGGTTACCCGCATACGGCGGCAGGTTGTCGCCGGCGCCCTCGACCTCGACCATGACGGTCGCCAGCCCGTCCGCGATCAGCGGGCGGCCCTTGAGGCGGTAACCCGGAACGTAGGCGGCGACGTCGGCCACCGCCGCGTCGATCGCGGTCTCGACGGCGCCGGCATCGGCGTCGGAGATCTCGGCGTAGATCGTGTTTCGCATCATGATCGGCGGCGTGGCGGGGTTCAGGATGATGATGGCCTTCGCCCGCGGCGCCCCGCCGATCGTCTCCAGGCCGCGGGCCGTCGCCGCGGTGAACTCGTCGATGTTCTGCCGCGTGCCCGGGCCGGCCGAGAGCGACGCGACGGTCGACACCGTCTCGGCGTAGCGCATGCTGGCGACCCGGCTGATCGCAGCGACGATCGGGATCGTGGCCTGGGCGCCGCACGTGATCAGCGTGACCTCCGCCGCCCCGGCGTGCTCGGAGAGATTGACCGGCGGGACGACCGCTGGGCCGAGCGCGGCCGGCGTCAGGTCGACGCTGCGGATCCCGCGCTCGGCCAGGAGCCGTGCGTGCTCGGGATGGGCGCCGGCCGACGTCGCGTCGAACGCAAGGTCGATGTCCGAGACCTGGTCGAGCAGGTCGGCGAGGCCGCGGTGGGTGACCGTGTGGCCGCGCTCACGCGCCCGGCGCAGGCCGGCGGAGTCGGGATCGATCCCGGCCATCCCCACCAGCTCGAGCAGCGGGCTGCGCTCGACCTTGATCATCAGGTCGGTGCCGATGTTCCCGGTGCCGATGATGGCCACCCGGACGCGTGCGCGCTCCGGGCTCATGCCCGGGTGGGGACGCGGATTCGGCGGGCGGCGTGGGCGAGCGGCACGCGGCCGAAGCGGTCGAGCCGGAACGGCTCGATCAGCGGCGGCCGCCGGCCCGTGGTGATCATCTCCGCCATCGCCCGGCCGGACGACGGCGCGAGCGTGACCCCCTGCATCGCGTACCCGGTGGCGATGTAGGCGTTGTCGAGGTTCCCGGCCCGGTCGAGCACCGGCAGCCCGTCGGCGGTGATCGGCCGCATCCCGGCCCACTCCGACTCGATCTCGGACGACTCCCAGGGCAGGAACGACTCCTTGGCACCCTTCACGATCGACGCGATCCGGCGTCGGTCGAGCCGGTTGTTGATGCCGCTGAACTCCATCGTCCCGCCGATCCGCATGCGATCGCCGAACGGGGTGCAGCCGACGTGCACGTCGAACAGGAGCACCGCATGGGACGGCACCACCGTCGGGCGCACCGAGAAGCTGTAGCCCTTGCCCGGCTCCATCGGGATCGAGATGCCGATCGACGCGGCAAGCGGCGTCGTCCACGACCCGGCGGCGAGCACGACCGTGGCGGCCTCGATGTCGCCGGCCGCCGTGCGCACGTGCGTCAGCCGCCGCCCCTCGCGGACAAGCTCGAACACCTCGGCCCCCTCCTGGATCTCGACGCCGTCGCGGCGCAGGACGGCGGCGAGCCCGGCCGTGAAGGTGTCGGCGCGCACATGCCAGTGCTGGCGGATGAGGAAGCCCGAGGTGACGATGGGCGCGAGCGCCGGCTCGAGCTCGTGCAGCTCGGCCTCGGTGAGCACGTCGTCGGGCAGCTCGTAGCCGAAGTCGCGCATCGGAGCGAGCTTGCGCAGCTCGCCGCGGGCGTCCTCGACGCTGCGGGCCGCGTACACCATGCCCTGCTTGTGGAGCTCGAACTCGACGCCGTCGGAGCGCATCTCCTCGACCAGGTCGAACACGTCCTGACCGAGCCGCGCGATCGCCGCCGTCCCGTGGGCGTGATCCTCATCGTTGCAGTACGTGCGGAAGCGCAGCAGCCATGGCGCCAGCCGGTGCCAATCTCCAGGCTTGAAGTAGAGCGCGGAGTCGCGGTCGAAGAGGGCGCGCATCCCGTAGAGCGTGAGCCCCGGCTCGGGCAGCGGCCCGGCCTGGGCCGGGCACAGCCAGCCGCCGTTTGCGAACGACGCGCCCGAGCCGACCCGGTTTGACTCCACCACCATGACGTCCTCGCCCAGCCGGCGCAGGTAGTAGGCGCAGCAGAGGCCGGCGACGCCCCCGCCGACCACGACCACCTTGCCGCTCATGGCCCTGAGTCCGCGGCGGCGGCGGTGACCTGCAGCTCGATCAGGATCCCCGGCACCGCGAAGCCCCCGACCACCGTGGTGCGTGCCGGGCGGGGCGGGGCGAACCGCTGGCCCCAGATCCGGTTCCACTCGGCGAAGTCGGCCGGGTCGGCCAGGAAGCACTCGATCCGGAGCACGTGATCCCAGTCCGAGCCGGCGGCCGCGAGCACCGCGCCGATGTCGCGCAGGACGATCTGCGCCTGTTCCGTGAACCCGTCCCCGACCACCCGCAGCGTGGCCGGATCGACCGGCGCCCGCCCCGACATGAAGATGAGATCGCCGTGGCGGACGGCGTCGGCGATCATCGGCTCGGCGCCACCCATCGTCGACCCGGCCCCGACCTGGACATGGCGCACATCTGGTCTGGTCACCGGCTGAACGTAGCACACTTGGGGAGAGCTTCCAACCCCGGCAGACGGCTCGACTCCCCGGAGCGATCCCGGGGTGAACTCCAAGGTCACCCTCTCGCCGGCACCGCGGCGAAAGCTGACCGAGACCGTCGCCGAGCAGCTCCTGAGGCCCGCCTGATCGTCGAGGTGGAGGTGGTCGAGCGCGGGCCAGGCTCATGCGCGACCACATCGAAGAGCTCGCCCGGCGTAACCGCGCCGTGGGCGCCTACGAAGACCGAAGGCTCATCTACTCGTAGGTGTGCACCTCGAACGAGGTGAACCCGTGGTCGACGTTCGTCGTGCTCACGAAGAAGTTGAACCCGACGCCGGGGCTGCCGGTCGCAAAGACGTCGTCGGTGGCGGAGATCACCTCGACCCCGTTGATGAAGCCCTTCAGCACGTTGCCCTCGATCGTCGCCTCGACCACGTCGCCGTCCTTTACGCCGAACTCCGCGCCCACCTTCCGCGCGAGCGACGTGAAGTCGCCGATCGGGCCGTTCCAGCGCACGATCTCGGCATACCCCTCGTCGGTCTTGAGCGCACGCCAGAACACCTCGTAGCCGGTGCAGTTGTGGGGCTCGATCTCGCTGCGCAGGCGGAGCTCGACCTCCTGGAAGTACGTGCTCGTCGGGTTGCGGCAGAACACGGTCGCCTTGGCGTGCTGGGTCGGCCCCCACTCGCCCGTCAGCACGGCGGCGGGATCGTCGTAGTCGCCGGCGGTCGTCCCCTCGTCGCCCGCCGCCTCGTCGTGCACCTGCTCGGCGCGTCGCTCCGCCATCGTCATGCGCGACACCTTCCCGCACACCTCGCCGCCGTTCTGGGTCATGCAGTCGATCCAGTCGATCCCGTCCGTCTGGCCGTTGAGCCACATCCCGCCCTCCGAGATCGGATCCTCGTCGGCCTCGAAGCGGGTGCTGTAGGACCTCACGGGCTGACCGTTCATGGCGGCGACCTCCTGGATGGTGACGGGCGGTGGTGTGTGTCGGGGACTCGGCTGGCTGGTCTGATCACCAGGCCGCGAGTAGGATGCACTTGCGGCGCGCGGGTTGTCAAGAAGGGGCGGGGCACTGGTCTGACCAGCGACTCAGTCGAGCAGGCCCTCCGGCAGCACCTGGCCGCCGTCGATCACGATCGTCTGGCCCGTGATGTAGCCGGCCTCCTCGGAGGCCAGGAACCGCACCGCCCAGCCGACGTCGGCCGGCTCGGCCAGCCGCTTCATCGGGATCGCCTTCACCATGT
>DASXOR010000014.1:0-2907 GCA_036494095.1 Gaiellales bacterium
CCCGGATCGATGTGGCTCCCGACCGTCGACGCGCAGAACGAGGCCGGCGCGCGCGACGCCGTCTACCCGGACGGCGTTCATGCGCCGATGTGGGTGCGGATCCAGTCGGAACTGCGCGACCAGGGCCTCGAGCCGCAGCCGGTGGCCGTCGTGGACGACCACGGTGAGCCGCTGCCGGCGCTCCTGGCCGTACTCGCGCTCGTCGCCCGGCACAACCTCGTCCTCGCGACCGGGCACCTGTCCCGCGACGAGATCTTCGCGGTCGTCGACGCCGCCGTCGACGCCGGCGTGCGCGACATCGTGATCACCCACCCCGAGTTCCCCGCCCAGGATCTGAGCGAGACCGACCAGGCCTGGCTGGCCGACCGCGGCGCCCTGCTCGAGCGCTGCTTCACCACGCCGCACACCGGGAAGTGCTCGTGGGAGCGCGTCTACGCAGGCATCCGCGCGACCGGCGCCGAGCGCAACCTGCTCTCGACCGACCTGGGCCAGCCCGCCAACCCGCCGGTCGAAGACGGCCTCGCGCTCTTCGCCGACCGGCTGCTCGGCGGCGGCTTCACGGACGACGAGATCCGCACGATGACGGCCACGAACTCACGCCGGCTGGCGCTCGCGGCGGTGACGGCCTAGTGGGCGCCCGGCTGCTCGTGATCGGCGCCCACTCGGCCGACTTCGTCTGGCGCGCCGGCGGCGCCGTCGCCGCGACGACCGCGGCGGGCGGCGACGCCAAGGTCGTGGCCCTCTCCTACGGCGAGCGGGGCGAG
The DNA here is from genome assembly GCA_036494095.1 of Gaiellales bacterium. Taxonomy (GTDB): domain Bacteria; phylum Actinomycetota; class Thermoleophilia; order Gaiellales; family JAICJC01; genus JAICJC01. Next base: position 765 of record DASXOR010000014.1, read on the forward strand.
TCGGGCGAGCTCTGGAAGATCGCCGGCCAGACCGTCGAGAACGTGAAGCGCGTCCGCCACGCCGAGGCCGAGCAGGCGGCGGCCGCCCTCGGCGCCGAGTTCGAGGGCCTCGACATGGGCGACTACCCGCTCGACGTCCGCCGGGAAGGGCTCGAGTCGATCGCCGAGGTGATCCGCGACTACGCGCCCGGCGTCATCCTCACCCACACCGATACCGACCCGTTCAACCCCGACCATGCCGCCGCCCACTCGGCCGTCGTGCGGGCCCGGGCGCTGGCGGCGGGCGGCGGCGTCGACGCCGCCTTCCGCACCGTCCTGCCGTCGCAGCTGCTCCTGTTCGAGCCCCACCAGCCGGAGCTGTGCGCCTTCATCCCGACCGTCTTCCTCGACATCACCGATGTGATCGAGGCGAAGAACCAGGCGATGGCGGCGATGGAGTCGCAGGTCTACCTGCGCACGTACTACTCGCAGCGGGCCGAGCAGCGCGGGAACCACGCCCGCCGCGTGTCCGGCGACCGCGGCATCCGCTACGCCGAGGCGTTCCAGCGGGTGCTCCCCCAGGTGGTGACGGCGCTGTGAGCGACGCCCACACGGCGCTCGCCCGGCTCGGGTCGGCAACGGTCTACGAGGCCGCCGGCCGCCGCGGCCTGATCGGTGTCCCGCTGATCCGCATCCTCCCCGGCTCGCGCGCCGCCGGCCCGGCTCACATCGCCGCCTGCGGCCAGGGCGACAACCTGATGGTGCACGCCGTGATGGAGGCGGTGCAGCCGGGCGACGTGCTCGTGCTCACGATGCCCCAGTTCGAGCCGGTCGCCATGCTCGGCGACCTGCTCGCCACCCAGGCCCACGCGCGCGGCGCGGCCGCCGTGCTCGTCGACGGCGCGGTGCGGGATGTCGAAGAGCTGGCCGAGATCGGCCTGCCCGTGTGGGCACGGGCGATCTCGATCCGGGGCGCGAGCAAGACGGCGGTCGGCGCGATCAACCAGCCGGTCACGGTCGGCGGGCAGCCGATCGTCCCCGGCGACACGGTCGTCCTCGACGCCGACGGCGCCGCCGTCATCCCCGCCGCCGACGTCGAGCGGGTCACCGCGGCGGCGCTCGACCGCGAGGAGCGCGAGCGCCAGAAGCGCGAACTGCTCCGGGGCGGGGCGCTCTCCTACGACCTGGACGGCCTCCGCGACGTCGTTGAGAGGGGCGAGTGACCGCGGCCCGCGATGGCTTCGGCGATCTGGCGCACATCGGGCATGTCGAGCTGCTGACGCCCGAGCCGGAGCGCAGCTGCCGGTTCTTCACCGACGCGCTCGGCATGGAGGTCGAGAGCGCGAGCGGCCAGTCGGTCTTCCTGCGCGGGTACGGCGAGTACCAGCGCTACTCGGTGAAGCTGACCGAGGCGCCCGAGCCCGGCCTCGGGCACATGGCCATCCGCGCCCGCAGCGCCGCCGCGCTCGAGCGCCGGGCGCAGGCGGTCGAGGCGTCCGGCCTCGGCGAGGGCTGGAGCGAGGGCGACGTGGGCCACGGCCCGGCCTACCGCTTCCGCGACCCGGACGGGCACGCGTGCGAGCTCTATTTCGAGACCGAGCGCTACGACGCCCCGCCGCACCTGCGGCCGGCGCTGCGCAACCAGCCCCAGCGCTTCACGGGCCGCGGGGCCGGAGTGAAGCGGCTCGACCACGTCAACCTGCTCGCCTCGAACGTGCGGGATTGCAGGCGCTTTGCCACAGACGTGCTCGGATACCGGCACTACGAGGGCATCGTTCTCGACGACGGTGGCGAGGCCGGCGCCTGGCTCAGCCTCTCCATCGCCGCCCACGAGTTGATCTACGTCGGTGACGCCCGCGCCGCCCGGGGCCGCCTGCACCACCTCGCGTTCTGGGTCGACACCCGAGAAGAGGTGCTGCGCGCGGCCGACATCCTCATCGAGCACCTGGTGCCGATCGAGTTCGCGCCGTCGAAGCACACGATCAGCCAGGGCTTCTTCCTCTACGTCTTCGAGCCGGGCGGGAACCGGGTCGAGATCACGAGCGGCGGCTACCTCGTCTACGACCCCGAGCAGGAGCCCGTGCTCTGGAGCACGCGCGAGCGCGCACGTGGGCAGGCGTGGGAGGTGCAGACCGTGGAGAGCTTCCACACCTACGGCACGCCG
>DASXOR010000015.1:0-10992 GCA_036494095.1 Gaiellales bacterium
TGATGTCCGGGTTCGTGATCGCAACCGCCTCGACGACGCCGCCGCAGGCCTCGGCGGCGGGGATCAGAAGGCCGTTGTCGGGGCCGACGAAGTGGCGGCCGTCGCGCGCCCGCAACGCAACCGCCCGCCGCTCGGAGCCGACGCCGGGATCGACGACGGCGAGATGCACGCCGACGGGCAGGTACTGGATCGCCCCGGCGAGCACGCGCGCGCCCTGCCCGATCGCCTGCGGCTGGATGCCGTGGGTGATGTGGATCACGCGCGCGTCGGGGCACAGCAGATTGATCACGCCGTGGCAGATGCCGGCGAAGTCGTCGGACGTCCCGAAGTCGGACAGGAAGGTGACAAACGGCGGGGGCTCCGAAGCCGTCATGCGCCCACTCTACCCAGCAGCCGCTCGACCGCGGCGACGAGCCCCTCGACCGTGTGCGGGTCGGCTTCCGCCGCCGGCTCGATGCCGTGCTCGCGCAGCGTGGCGCTGGTCACCGGCCCGATCGAGGCCGCCCGCAGGCCATTCAGGGCGCCGTCGCCGAGCGCGGCGGCGAGGCTCGCGACGGTCGACGACGACGTGAACGTGATCAGGTCTGCCGAGCGCACCGCATCGGCGTCCACCGGCTCGGGCACGGTGCGGTAGAGGTGGACGACGTCGACCTGGGCGCCGCGCTCGCGCAGCCCGTCGGGGAGCACGTCGCGCGCGCCCTGCGCCGTCGCGACCAGCACGCGCCGGCCGCCGACGTCCCCGAGGGCCGCGAGCAGCGACTCGGAGACGGCCTCGGGCGGCATCACGTCGGGGACGATGCCGCGGTCGCGCAGCGCCCGGGCGGTCGCCGGGCCGATCGCCGCCACGGTGGCGCCGTGGAGCGAGCGCACATCGCCGGGCAGGAGTAGGTCGACCCCGTTTGCGCTGGTGACCACCACGATGTCGTAGCGTTCGAGGGCGGGCGGGTGAAACGCAAGCGGCTCGATCCGGATCGCGGGGGCCTGCACGACCTCCGCTCCGAGCGCCTCCAGCCGGGCCGCGAATCCGCTGGCCTGGGCGCGGGCGCGCGTCACGAGCACACGGCGGCCGTGCAGCGGCCGGCGCTCGAACCAGGCGAGCTGCTCGTGGAGGGCCGCCACCGCACCCACCAGCATGATCGCCGGCGGGCGCATGCCGGCCGCGGCGTGCGCGAGCCCCGCGAGCGGGGCGACCACTGTGCGCTGGCCGGGCCGCGTGCCGTTCGAGATCACCGCGGCCGGCGTGTCGGCCGGCATGCCGTGCTCGATCAGGCGGCCGGCGTTTCGCTCCATCGCACCGATGCCCATCAGAAAGACGAGCGTCCCGGGCGTCGCGGCGAGCGAGGCCCAGTCGAGGTCGCTCTCCGGCTTTGTGGGATCCTCGTGGCCGGTCACGAACGTCACCTGCGCCGCCATGCCGCGCTGGGTGACCGGGATGCCCGCGTAGGCCGGCACGGCGTAGGCCGACGAGATGCCCGGCACCACCTCGAAGGCGATGCCCGCCTCGTGAAGCGCGAGCGCCTCCTCGCCCCCGCGGCCGAAGATGAACGGGTCGCCTCCCTTCAGGCGCACGACCGTCCGGTGCACGCGGCCGAGCGCGATGAGCCGCTCGGTGATCGCCGCCTGCGTCATGGCGTGCTCGCCCGGCTGCTTGCCGGCGTAGACGCGCTGCGTCCGCTCGGGAGCCAGCGCGACGATGCGGGGATCCGCCAGCCGGTCGTACACGAGCACGTCCGCGGCCTCGACCAGCTGCCGCCCGCGGACGGTGAGCAGGCCGGGGTCACCCGGCCCCGCGCCGACGAGGTAGACCGTCACGGCGCGACCCATCCGCGCAGGCGCAGGGTCTCGCCCTCGTGCCAGGCGTACGCGGCCACCGGCGCGCTGCAGCCGCCGCCGACGCTCTGCGCGAACTCGCGCTCGGCCTCGACAGCCCTCCGCGTCGGGCCGTGATCGAGCGCCGCGACCAGCTCCTCCTCACCCCGGCGCACCTGTACCGCGATCGCGCCCTGGCCGGCCTCGGGGACGAAGACCTGCGGATCGAGCAGGAACCCGATCTGCGCGCTCAGCCCCAGCCGTCGCAGGCCGGCCGCGGCGAGCACGATCGCGTCGGCCTCGCCGGCGGCAAGCTTGCCGAGGCGCGTGTCGACGTTCCCGCGCAACGGCACCACCTCGAGGCCGGGCCGAAGCTCCGCCAGAAGCGCCCGCCGGCGGGCCGACGACGTCCCGATGCGGGCACCGTCGGGGATGTCCTCGAGCGCCGCAAAGGGCCCGCACATCGCGTCGCGGGCGTCGTCGCGCTCGAGCATCGCTCCGATCACGAGCTCCTCCGGCATCTCGGCCGTCAGATCCTTCGCGCTGTGTACGGCGGCGTCGATCAGGCCCTCGGCGAGCGCCCGCTCGATGTCGCCAGTGAACACCCCCCGGCCGTCGCCGATCTCGTCGAAGCGGCGCGTGCGGTCGCGGTCGCCGGCGGTTGACATCGGCACGATCTCGGCCTCGCCCAGGCCGTCGGCGACGAGCCGCGCCTGCGCCACCGCAAGGGCGCTTCGCCGCGTTCCCAACCGGATCATTCCGGCGCTGCGGGGTGCGCCGCCAGGCCGAAGAGCTCGGTCACGGCCTCCGCGTACGGCGCCGACTGGTCGGCGGCGGCGAGCTGCTTCAGCCGCACCGTGGGCTGGTGCAGGAGCTTGTTCAGCATTCCGCGCGTGACCGCGTCCAGACGCTCGCGGTCGGCGGGTGTCAGCGAGTCCCAGCGCGGCTCCATCCGCCGCAACTCGGCAGTGCGGATGCGCTCGGCGTGGTCGCGCAGCGACGTGATCGCGGGCACCACCCGCAGCGCCGCCATCCAGTCGCGGAACTCGGCCGCCTGCTCCGCCACGATCGCCTGCGCCCGGCCGCTCTCGCCCAGGCGAACGGCGATCGTCCGCGCCACCGCGGCCTCGAGGCCGTCGAGGTCGACGACGGTGGTGCCCTCCACCTGCGCGGCCGCAGGATCGATGTCGCGGGGCACCGCCAGGTCGATCAGCAGGCGCGGCCGGCCGGGACGCAGATCGCCGGCATGGATGACATGGCCGGGGGCGGCGGTCGAGCTCACGACGACGTCGGCCTCGTTGGCCGCCACGGCCAGCCCGTCGAACGCGATCGCGCTGCCGCCGAAGCGGGCGGCCAGGGCGGCCGCGCGGTCGGGGTCGCGGTTGGCGACGCGCAGAGGGCCGGCGCCGCGGGCGGTCAGGTTGGCCGCGACCAGCTCGGCCACCCGGCCCGCGCCGACCACCAGCACCGAGGCGCCGCCGAGGCCGCCCAGCCGCTCGGCGGCGACCTCGGCCGCCACCGATGCCACCGACGCCCCGCCCGACCCGATGGCGGTCTCGTGCCGGACGCGCTTGCCGGCCTCGAGGGCGACGTGGAAGAGCCGGTTCGACACCGGGCCGGTCGCGCCCCATTCGAAGGCGCTCGCATACGCGTCCCGGATCTGCGCCAGGATCTGTGCCTCGCCGGGGACGAGCGAGTCGAGCCCCGCGGCCACCGCGAACAGGTGCTCGGCCGCCTCGGCGCCGGTGCGCACGTAGAGCATCGGCTCGAGCCGGGCGCGGTCGCCCCCGGACAGCGCGACCAGCCGCTCGACCGCCGCCTCCCGCAGCGCCTCGGGCCGGCCGCCGACCAGGTAGAGCTCGCAGCGGTTGCACGTGGCCAGGCCCACCGCCTCGGCGACCGGCTCGGCCGCGAGCACGTGGTCGACCAGGTCGCGGCCGTGATCGTGGGCCGCCAGACGCTCGCGCACCGGCAACGGCGCGCTGCGGTGGTTGGTGCCGACGAGCACGAGGCTCAGCATCACGCCCTGCTCAGCCATCGGCCTTCGCCTCCAGGAGGCCGGCGATCTCGGCCAGCTCGCGTTCGAGCCGGCCGAGCTTGGAGTTCAGGATGACCACGTAGGCGAGCGTCACGGCCCAGGCCAGGCCGTACACGGCGGCGACGTACTGGACGTAGGTCTCCCGGATCACGAAGTGCCCTGAGCCAGCCGCCGCAGCCGCGACACCTGCTCGTCAAGGCGCTTGCCCCGCAGCTCGACCAGGTACATCGCCACCGCCAGGCTGAGCATCGCCGCGAGCGCCGTCAGGAAGGTGAAGAGCATGCTGCCCTGCATGTTGGCGCCATGGTCGGTGAACGTGATCGGATGGATCACGTCCTGCCCCAGATGCACCGCGAGCACCGAGATCGGGATCAGCCCGACGCCCAGGAGCGCGTAGACGGCCGAGTAGCGCGCCCGCCGCTCGCCCGGCTCGACCGAGAAGCGGAGCATGAAGTAGGCGCAGTAGAACAGGAAGATGATCAGGAACGTGTTCAGCTCGGTGCTGCCCCAGTACCACCACGTGCCCCACGAGACCTTCGCCCAGATCGACCCGGTGACGAGCGTGAGGGTGCCGAAGATCACGCCCAGGTGCATGGGCACGTAGCTGCGCAGGTCGAGCCCGAGATCGCCGGTCCACAGGTAGCGGGCGGCGTTCAGCGCGCCCCACCCGAACAGCGCGTAGGTCGTCACGGCGATGGGGACGTGGAAGTAGAAGATGCGCTGCGAGAAGCCCTGATCGGCGTCGTTCGGCACGTAGAAAAAGATCAGGCCGAGCGCCACAGGCATCAGAACAGCCGCCACCAGGGCCGCGACGGTCGCGCGGTCGAGGCGGGCGGCGGCGGTCATTTTCACGACTTAGTCCTCCACGACAAACTCGAACAGCCCCCACCCAAAGAGCACGAAGACCGTATCATAGAGAGCCAGATATCCCAGCCGTTCAGCGGTGTGCAAACCGCTCGTTTGCGGGGAAATCGTGCCGGTCGTGGCGCTGACCGCGCCGAGCACGAGCGGGATGGCGAACGGCAGGAAGAGCACCGGCAGGAGCACCTCGCGGGCGCGCCCGGCCGATGCCAGCCCGGCCACGAGCGACCCCAGCGCAGCGATGCCGATGTCGGCCAGCACCACTGCGGCGACCAGCACGCCGTAGTCGGGCGCCGGTCCGGTCTGCAGGAAGAAGAGCCAGAACGCGGGCAGAGCCACGATCTGGACGGCGATCAGGAAGAGACAGGTCGAGCACGCCCGGGCGAGCCAGATCAGCGAGCGGTCGATCGGCGCCGCCAGCAGGCCGTCCCAGATGCCGTGCTCGCGCTCCTGGGCAAACGTGCGCAAGAGACCCAGCATGGCGGTGAAGACGATCGCGACCCACAGCATGCCGGTGGCCGCGCGCGTGCCCCCGGCCGGGCGGCCGCCGCCCAGCCCGAAGCGAAAGAGCACGAACGCCGCCACCACGAAGGCGGCCATCGCCAGCACGACCTCGCTCCCGCGCAGCTCGAGCAGCAGGTCCTTGCGCACCAGGGCGGCGAAGGCGCGCCGGCTCACGCCGCCACCCGCCCGCTCACAAGCCGCACCTCGGCCGTCGCAAGGCCCTCGAACCAGGCCGGCTCGTGGGTCGAGACGATCACGGTGCGCCCCGGCTCGGCAAGCACCTCGCGCAGGAGGGCGCGGCCATCGCTGTCGAGCCCGGCGGTGGGCTCGTCGAGCAGGAGCAGCGCCGGCCGGTGCAGGAGCGCGCGGGCGAGCGCGAGCCGCTGGGCCATGCCGCGCGAGAAGCCCGCCACGGGGTCACGCCCGCGCCCCCGCAGGCCCACCCGCTCGAGGGCAGGTGAGACGCGGTCGGCGGGGACGCCGTAGAGGGCGGCGTAGAGGTCGAGGTTCTCGTGCGCCGTGAGGCCTGGATAGGTCAGCGGGCCGTGAGCGACGTAGCCGATCAGCGGACGCGCCGCAGGCGCGGCCCGCGGCAGCTCGTGGCCGGACACCGCGACGAGCCCCGCGGTCGGCCGCAGCACCGTGGCCAGGACGCGCAGGAGCGTCGTCTTGCCCGCGCCGTTCGGGCCGGTGACGAGCACGAAGTCGCCTCGGCCCAGGCGCAGGTCGACGCCGTCGAGGGCGGCGCGCTCGCCGAAGCGGCGCACGAGGCCGGCGCAGACGACCGCCTCCGGGTCAGAGGCGGGATCGACCACGCTAGGCGATGGCATCGGCCAGCACCCCGGCCAGGAACACGATGGCGATCACGCCGTTCATGGTCAGGAACGCCATGTCGACGCGGGAGAGGTCGTCGGCGCTCACGATCGAGTTCTCGTATGCCAGCAGGGCGGCCACCACCGCGACGCCCAGGTAGTACAGCGGCCCGAGGTCGAGTGTGAGCCCCAGCCATACGAGCAGGACGACCGACCCGAAGTGGGCGATGCGGGTGATGCGAAGGGCGGTCGCGATCCCGAACCGGCGCGGGATCGAGTGCAGGCCCTGCCTGCGGTCGATCTCGAGGTCCATGGTCGCGTAGATGATGTCGAAGCCGCCGATCCACAGCGCGACCGCCCCGCCGAGCAGGAACGGCGTGCCGGTGACGTGGTTCGTCACGGCGACCCAGCCACCCACCGGGGCGAGGCCGTCGACAGCGCCGAGGAACGGGTGGCAGAGCCACGTGAAGCGCTTCAGGTACGGGTAGATGACGAATCCGGCGACCGGGATCGGCCACAGCCACCGGGTGATGGGCGCGAGCTGCCACACCGCCACCAGGAACACGATCAGCGCTCCGGCCGCAAACGCGATCACGTTCGTGCGCGACAGGAGCCCGGACGGGATCTCGCGCCGGGCCGTGCGCGGGTTGCGGGCGTCGATGGCGGCGTCGATCAGCCGGTTCAGCGCCATCGCCAGGCTGCGCGCGCCGATCATCGCGATCGTGATCCACCAGAGCTGGCGGGCGGACGGCACCTGCCCGAGCGCGAGGATCGCGCCGGTGTAGGCGTACGGGAGCGCGAATACCGTGTGCTCGAGCTTGACCAGGCTCACGAACCTGCGGGCGTAGACGGCGGTTGCGCTCAATGCGATGTCGGCAGTTCGAGCAGCAGCCGCAGTCCGTGCTCGAGCGCGGGCGCGATGGCGTCGTAGAGCTCGGCGCAGGCCTTCGGGCTGCCGGGCAGGTTCACGATCAGCGCCGCACCCCGGATGCCGCTGCGGCCGCGCGAGAGCATCCCGTGCGGCGAGACGGCGATCGACACCGCCCGCATGTGCTCGTCGAGGCCGGGCGTGGCCCGCTCGATCACCTCGGCGGTCGCCTCCGGCGTGACGTCGCGCGGGGCAAACCCCGTGCCGCCCGTGCTCAGGACGAGGTCGGCGGCGGCGACCAGGTCGCGCAGCGCAGCGGCGATCTCGGCCCGCTCGTCGGCGACCACGCGCCGCCCCGAGAGCTCGAACCCGGCGGCCAGCAGCTTCGCCTCGAGCACATCGCCGCTCGCGTCGGCGCGCGTGCCGGCCGAGACGCCGTCGGAGACCGTCAGCACCGCGGCCCTCATGCCGGCTCGCGCCTCCAGTGTCCGCTCTTTCCGCCCGACTTCTCGACCAGCTCGGCGGCGCTGATCGAGATGGCCGGGTCGAGCCCCTTCGTCATGTCATACACCGTCAGGGCGGCGACGACCGCGGCCGTCAGGGCCTCCATCTCGACCCCGGTCTGGGCCGTCGTCTCGGCCGTCGCGGTGATCTCGACGCCGGTGGCGGAAAGCGCCGGGTCGACGGCGACCATCGAGAGCGGCAGCGGGTGGCAGAGCGGCACGATGTCGGGCGTGCGCTTTGCGGCCATGATCCCGGCGATGCGGGCGGTGGCCAGGACGTCCCCTTTTGGCAGCGTCCCGTCGGCGACGCGCAGGCGCACATGCTCGGGCATGACGACCTGCGCCCGGGCGACGGCGCGGCGCTTCGTCACCGGCTTCCCGCCCACGTCGATCATGCGGATCTCGCTCATGCGGGCGGAAGTCTACGGCGCGGCGCCCCGGTCGTCTCCGCAGGCCGATGGGGCCTGGCCCCGCATGCGGGGCCAGGCCCCGGTTCTCAGGCGGTCAGAAAGGGTCGCAGGCTGCGGGCGTAGGCGCGGGCCGAGCGGCCGTCGGGGTCGCGGCGAGGATTGCCGCAGCACACGCTCACGCCGGCGACGCGGCCGGTGGCGTGAAGCGCCGCCACCTCGGCGGTGAGCCGCTCCGTGCTCCACCCGCCCGGGGCGGGGAAGTCGACGCCCGGCGCGTCGGCCGGATCGAGCACGTCGCCGTCCAGGTGCACGTGGATCGGCGCATCCCCGGGCAGCGCGGCGAGCGCCCCGGCCACGTCGTCGGCGACGACAAGCCGCGAGTGGGCGATCGCGGCCTGCTCGCCGGGATCGAGGTCGCGGGCGCCGACGAGCGCTGCCCGGGCCTCGGGCAGGGCCGGATCGAGCCCGGCCGCGGCCCGCAGCGGATCGTGGCACCAGCCGAGCAGGATCGCGAACGGCATCCCGCCCAGAAAGCCGCTCGGGCTCGTCTCCGGCGTGTTCAGGTCGCCGTGGGCGTCGAGCCACACCAGCACGAGGCCGGGATGCACGTCGCGCAGCCCGGCGGTCACCGCGGGGGTGAGCGTGCACTCGCCGAGAAGCGCGAGCGGCGTGGCGCCGGCGCCTGCGACCGCCGCGCGCACGCCGGGCAGGCCCGCAACCAGGGCGTCGGCCGGCGGCGCCTGCAGGTCGAGCGCCACCGTCTGCGCGTCGTCGATCCCGAGCGCGGCGGCGACGGCAGCCGGCCCTTCCTCCATGCCCGGGCCGTGGAACCGGCTCGACCATCCCACCTGGATGGTCTGCATCAGCGCTGCACCGCCTCCGGCCGGGCGAGGGCGAGGTCGTCCATGAGCGCCTCCACCCAATGCGCGATGTCGTGCTCGCGTACCTGGGCCCGCAGCCCCTCGATGCGGCGGTGGCGCTCGCCGACGGGCATCGTCAGTGCCGTGTGGATGGCATCGGCCTGTTCCTGGATGTCGAACGGGTTCACCGTGAGCGCGAACTCTCCCAGCTCCGGGTCGGCGCCGGCGTTCTCGGACAGGATCAGGACGCCGTCGCGCTCGTTCACGAGCGGGGCCTCCTTGGCCACCAGGTTCATCCCGTCGAAGATGGCGTTCACGAGCAGGGCGTCGTACTCCGCGTAGGCCGCCACCGCCTCGGGGAAGTTGTCCGAGATGCGCAGCTCGACCGGCTGCCACTCGCCCGAGGCGTAGAAGCGGTCGTTCACGGTCCGGGCGGCGCGCTGGATCGCGCCCAGATACTCGGCGTACTCGGGGATGTCCTGCCGGGACGGGTCGAGCTTGGCGAGCAGCGTCACCCGCCCCTCCCATTCGGGGTGGTCGGCCAGGAAGAGCTCGAAGGCCTGGATCCCCCGCACGACGTTCTTGGAGGGGTCGGTGCGATCCACCCGCAGCACGATCCGCTCCGGCCGCCACGCCTGCAGCGCCTCGCGCTCGGCCTGCACGGCCTCGCTCTCACGCAGCCGGTCGAACTCGGCCGGATCGACCGAGATCGCGTGATCCGTGACGCGCACCGTGCGGCCGCCGTATTCCACCGTCCGCGCCTCGAGGTCGACGCGGGCGTCGGTGAACTGGGAGACGCAGTTCAAGAAGTTGCGGACATACCGGGCGGTGTGCAGCCCGATCACGTCGCAGTGAAGGAGCGACTCGTGGATCGCCGTGCGGATGTCCGGGGGCAGCACCCGCCAGTAGTCCGCCATCGGCCAGGGGATATGGGTGAAGTGCTGCATGACAACGTGAGGGACGCGCGCGCGGATCGTCGCCGGCGCCACGAACAGGTGGTAGTCCTGCAGCATCACGAGCGGCTGCTCGCCCTCGGCCGCCTCGAGCTCGGCGCAGACGGCGTCGGCAAAGCGCCGGTTCACGGGCACATAGCCAGCATCCCAGGCCAGGCGCACGTTGCGGTCGACGGACGGCTCCGAGGCGAGCCCCCACAGGTAGTGGTGGATGAACCACAGCGTGGGATTCGAGAACACGTTGTAGTAGCGATCGAACTCCTCCCGGTCGTGCACGACCAGGCGCACCGTCAGGTCGCCGTCGCGGTAGGCGCCCTGCTCGGCGACCTCGGCGTCCTCATCGGTGAGCGCGCTCGCGATCCACGTCACCGGGCGCACTGCCGCAAGCCCGCTGAGCGCGGTCACCAACCCACCGCCGCCGCGGCCGGCCACGATCTCGCCCTCCGGCCCGCGCGAGAAACGCACCGGGCCGCGATTGGAGACGATCAGCAACGGCGGCTGGTCGGCCATCGACCGCACCCTACCGAAGATGAAATACCACCGCCGTCACCGCACCCCTGGTACCCGCCGCGCGCCCGGCACACACACCGTCGCTACCCGGCGGCGACGATCTCCAGGTCGGCTTCCTCGCCGGCCATACGGTGCATCAGCGAGAGCCAGTCGCGCAGCAGCCGCGGCGTCAGGAAGCGCCGGCGGACGTGCTCCTTGGCCCGCCTGGTCATCTCGCGCGTGGCCTGCGGATCGGCCAGGACGGTCATGACCCGCTCGGCGCACTCCTCGGCCGACGACACGAGGTACCCCGTCTCGCCGTCGGTGATCTGGGCGACGATGCCGCCGACGTTGCCCGCAATGGTCGGGCGCCCCTTCCAGAGTGCCTCTGACACCGTCAGACCGAAGCCCTCCCGGATCGACTTCTGGATGCATACCTCGGCCTGCACCTGGAACGCGTTCACCTCGACCGCGCCGACGTTGTTCAGGTTCGAGAACATGAAGATGTCGGGGTCTTCCTGGCAGTAGTCCCGAGTCGTGTTCCAGAACTCCCAGCCCTCAGGGTCGTCGTGCGCCATCGAGCCGACGAGCGCGAGCTGGACATCGGGTTGACGCTCCTTGACCATCCGGTAGGCGTCGATCACGCCCATCGGGTCCTTCCACGGGTCGAAGCGCGACACCTGCAGGAGCAGCGGGCGGCTGACGTCGATGCCGAACTGGTCGACGATGTAGGCCGCGTCGTCGGGCGAGAGCGCCATGTTCTTGGGCGCAAGCGGGTCGATCGCGGGCGGCCAGATCACCGCCTCGCCGAGCCCCGCCCCCTTCGGTACGTACGCGGGCATGTGGAAGATGGCCGCGTCGTAGTCCTTCAACCGGGGCGCGAGG
>DASXOR010000016.1:0-16500 GCA_036494095.1 Gaiellales bacterium
GCCGCGCCGGCCGAGGCTGCCGTCCGTGCAGAGGCCGCAACCGATTCGCTCTATCTTTAGCGTGGGGGAACCCATGGTTCCCCCCGGACCCCCTCCTTCACGGCGTGGCGGATCGCCGGTGGCGCTCCGGCGAGAACGCGGTCTCGCCTCCGCCACGGAGGCCCAGGGTCGAACACCGAACGGCAATCTCACCTGTGGCCGACCCGAGGAATGTCAAGGAGAACCCCATGACCCAGAAGGCCATCGACGCGGCCCTTGCAGAGCTGGCGCGGTTTCCGCTCATGGACGCGCTCTACGGCCGCCGCTCGCGCCGCTTCCCGATGGGCGGGCACATCCCGGACGGCCCGCTCGAGTACCGCTCCCAGCACGAGCACGTTCCCCTGAGCGAGCTCGAGACGCTGCTGATCCTGACGACGATGTCCGGCACGACGGGGTGGCACTTCGGCATCACCCGGCACGCCGGCTACGCACCCCACCTGGCCAACTACAACGGCGCCGCCGCCGGCCGGACGATCCCGTCGGCGGCCGGCTTCCACACGAGCGAGCTCTTCTACACCGACGACAGCGGGCTCTACTACTTCCCCACCCGAGACGCCGGCGCCATGGTGGATCCCGCCGTCGAGGAGATCACCCCCGCGCTCATGATCGAGCGCCACCGCGACCGGATCGTCAAGCTCTCGGACGAACGCCTCTACCTGCCCCGCGAGGAGCCATATCTCGAGGGCCACAACACCTGGATCGCGAACGAGCCCGGCTCGCTGCTCGCGATCCCGGTGGCCGACATCGCCCAGCACCACATCGCGAACATCTGCTTCTTCACGCAGAACGGCTTCTGCATGACCGACGACCTGAACGGGCGGCCGATCCCGGGCATCGAGCGGTTCGCGGGGCTCGTGGACACCTCGCAGCCGGTGCCGCTCTCGTTCGTCGAGCAGTACTCGCTGACCGAGGCCACGGCCGAGCTGATGGTCTCGAGCTACAACGGCGCCCTGCTGCTGCAGGCGATGGGTCTGGGCGGATGGTCGTACGACGGCATCGAGCACATGGCGCTCCTGGGCGCCTCCGGCGAAGCGGGAATCCCCGGACTCGGCTTCCGCTACGACACCGACCCGCGCTGGGGCGTGCCCAACCCGACCGGCCGCGACGACGGCACCTTCCACGCGTTCTGCCCGCCGCACTTCCCGACGATGGCCGCCGCGGTAGAGGCGTTCGCGCAGCGCAAGTTCGGCCCGGGCGGTCCCTACCACCCCGACACCCCGGGGGCGTGGACCGAGTCCTCCGCGATCCGCGCCTCGGCGCAGCCCTACTCCGACGAGTTCAAGGCGTGCGTGACGCTGCAATGCGACTACACGCTCGAGACGTGGGGCAAGTTCCCCGGCACCGTGCCAAGCGTGTGGGTGATGAACGTGCTCCAGGCGCAGCACATCGACCTCGACTTCTACGATCGGTTCTTCCGGCCGGGCGCGGTGCTCGACACGCACCGCCGCCACTTCGAGGTGTGGCACCCGTGACCGCGGGCTGATCGCTCGTCGCGCTCGCCTCGCCGGGCGCTTCCGCGCCGGCTGCCGGGTCGCGTCACGGGGGCGCTGCCGCGCGGCGTCGCGCTCACCCGGCCGAGCGTGGCCATCGAGACGAGCTTCTGCAGCAAGTGGGAGGCCGAGCAGCTGCAGATCCGGTTCCACGGCGCCGTGTTCGTCACCCTGATCACCGAGTACCGCCGCTCCGGTGATGGTGATCGGCCGTTCGAGGTCGCCCGGGCCGTCTACCGGGTCGACCGCGTCCAGTTCCACCTCGAGCTCGCCCCCGACGGGGTCGCCGCCCAGGCCACCTGGCAGCTGGCCGATGCCCGCTGAGCGGGAGATGATCGACTCCACGCCCCCGCGCGCGTGAACGTCCCTCGGTGGTGGTTGTGCATTGCCCAGTTGGACTGCGGCTGCGAACCGTCGCGGCTAGAGTCGCCGTGATGAGCGGCTCCCGGATCGCGTCGGTCGAGGTGTACGGCTACGAGCTCACCTACCGCGGCGAGGAGTACGTCATGTCGGGCGGGCGCTCGATCGCGTCGCTTGCCTCGACGGTCGTGCGCGTGCGCACCGAAAACGGCCTGGACGGCTTCGGCGAGACGTGCCCGCTCGGCAGCACGTACCTGCCGGCGCACGCGGCCGGCGCCCGGGCGGCCCTGGCCGAGCTCGGGCCCGCGGTGATCGGCGCGGATCCGGCCGGCTTCGCGGTGCTGCACGACCGCATGGATGCCGTGCTCAGCGGCCACGCGTACGCCAAGAGCGCCATCGACGTCGCCTGCTGGGACGTCGCCGCAAAGGCGCAGGGCGTCTCGGTGACGACGCTCCTGGGTGGGCTCCGCAACGAGTCGTTTCCCCTCTACGTGGCCGTGCCGCTGGGGGCGCCGGGCGCGATGGCCGATCACGCGGCCGCGCTGCGGGCCGAGGGTGTCACCCGGTTCCAGCTCAAGGTCGGTGACGATCCCCGGCTCGACGCCGACCGGGTCGAGGCCGTGCTCGGCCGCTGCGGCCCCGGCGACCTCGTCATCGCCGACGCCAACGGCAGGTACACGACCCAGCAGGGCATCGTTGCCGCCCGACTGCTGGCCGGGTTCGACGGCGTCTACATCGAGCAGCCGTGCCCGACGCTCGAGGCGTGCCGGTACGTGCGCGAGCACACATCGCTCCCCTTCGTGCTCGACGAGTGCATCGCCGACGTCGGCTCGCTCCTGCGCGCCCACGAGGCGCGTGCGCTCGAGGCGTTCAACCTCAAGATCTCGAAGGTGGGAGGCCTGTGGAAGGCGCGGCAGATGCGCGACCTGGCCGAGTCGCTCGGGCTCTCGGTGACGATCGAGGACACGTGGGGCGGCGATCTGGTGACGGCCGCCGTGTCGCATCTGGCGGCGTCGACGAGCGCCCCGAACCTGTTCACCGTCTCGTTCATGAACGACTGGACGAACGAGCACGTCGCCGGCTACCGGCCGCGGTCGAGCGGCGGTTGGGGGTCGGCGCCGACCGGCCCGGGCCTCGGGATCGAGGTCGACCTGGCCGCGCTCGGAGCGCCGCTGCGCCAATTTGGTGGTTGATCGGGCAGGCATTTGACTTCGCAGCGGCTCCCGGCACAGAATCCGTCATCCCGCCGCGCCTGCCCGCGCGGCGCAGTCCCGACCAAGGAGGTTGCATGCAACGACACTCCACGACCCGTCTGCGCCGGCTGGGGCCGGCCTGTCTGATCGCGCTCACGGCGGCGGCGCTCGGCGCCGCCCCGGCGGCAGCAGCGTCCATGACGCTCTACGTCTCGCCCGCCGGCAGCGACTCGGCCGCGTGCACGAGCACCCATCCCTGCAAGACGATCGGCCACGCCGTCGCCGTGGCCGCGGCCGGCGACCGGATCGTCGTTCGCCACGGCACGTATGCCGAGAGCGTGACGGTCTCGAAGGCGCTGCACCTGGTCGGCCGCCACTGGCCGACGATCGACGCGACCGGGCAGCAGAACGGTGTCGTCATCACGGGCGCGGCGGCCTCCGGCTCGTCGCTGCGCGGCTTCAAGGTGAAGAACGCGACCCAGGAGGGCGTCGTGGCCATGCAGACGTCCTGGGTCAAGATCATCGGCAACGTGGTCGCCGGTAACGACCAGGGGATGTTCTCGTCGAGCCCGACAGGCGAGTGCGCACCGGTCGGCGAGATCCCGGGCGACTGCGGCGAGGGCGTGCATCTGATGACGGTGGCCCACTCCCGCGTGAGCCGTAACGCGATCACCGGCAACGCCGGTGGGATCCTGGTGACCGACGAGTTCGGCCCGACGCACGCCAACGTCATCTCCTGGAACCACGTGTGGCGAAACGACTTCGATTGCGGCATCACCGTCCCCGGGCACAACCCGACCGCGGTGTCGGCGACCGGCGTGCCGCAGCCGACGATGGCCGGCGTGTACGGCAACTGGATCGTCCATAACGTGGTGAATCGCAACGGCCTCAAGGGTGAGGGCGCGGGCATCCTGTTCGCCGGGGCCGGGCCCGGCACCGGCTCGTACGACAACTTCGTCGGCTGGAACACGGCGAACGGGAACGAGCTCGCCGGCATCACCGTCCACAGCCACGCGCCGGGCACCGACGTGAACCGGAACCGGTTCGTCGGCAACTGGGCGAGCCACAACAATGTCGGCGGCGACCCCGACGCGGGCGTGACAAAGAGCACGGACATCCTCGTGTTCAGCGCCGGCGACCCGATCACGGGCACGGTCGCGCGCGGCAACCATCTGAGCCACGCGTTCTTCGGCATCTGGACGCTGAACGCTCACACCCAGCTCGCGCACAACCACTTCCACGACGTGGTCGTGCACGTGCACCAGAGCTAACCGGGCTACGCGGCCGGCGGCCCGCTCAGGGCCGCCGGCCGTCCGGGTCGGCAAAGAGCAGGCTGTCCAGGCCGCGCACCAGCCCCTGCAGCCCCTGCACCCGAGCCGCTGCCAGCAGCGAGCCCTCGACGAAGATCTCCGGGTCGCGCTGCTCGTCGTGCTTGATGATCAGGCGCTGGCCGGGCGCGCCGAAGACCACCTCGACGGCGGGGCTCGAGCCCGGCAGCCGGATCGAGTGCACCCGCGCGCCGCCGATCGCCGCCCCGCGCGCCTCGGGCGGTCCGATCGGCTCGGCGACGGCCGGAGTCGGCGCCGCGGCGCGCTCGTGGGCGAGCAGCTCGGCCAGTTCGCGCGCCGTCCCGCTGGGCGAGTCGGGCTTGGTGGCCGGCCCCTGCTCGATGATCTCCCAGTCGGGCACGTGCCGGGCCGCGAACCGGGCCAGGTGCTGCATGAGCGCCGCGGTCAGGCAGAAGTTGCCGGTGGCGACGCCCACGCCGGCGCTGCGCGCCGCGGCGTCGATGCCGTCGAAGTCGGCGTCGGTGAGGCCGGTCGTCCCGATCACGACCGGGATCGAGCGGGCCAGGGCGAGGTCGACGTGGCGACGGATGACGGCCGGGTGGGTGTAGTCGATGAGGACGTCGGGGCGGCGGTCGAGGGCGCGCTCCAGGTCGTCCTCGATGGGGACGCCGACGGCCGCTCCCATGACGACCTCGCCGACGTCGCGGCCGACCTCGCGCCGGGCGACGGCCGAGTGCAGCCGGTGGCCGTCGGCGGCGACAACGCCGCGGACGAGCCTGCGGCCGACTCCGCCGAGCGCTCCCGAGACGCACACATTGAGCTCGCTGCCGGGCATCGCTGCGCCATCGTACAGGCGCATTGCGTCACGTCGGTGGGCGGATCCGCCGGGGAAGCCGTACACTCGGTGGCATGCTGAGCACGCCGGCCGTCGCGCCAGCCCACGCCGCCGCCCGGCCCGCGATCGTGCGCGTGGCCTGCCCGCGGGCGCGGCCCCTCGCGGAGTGCGGGTTCGTGCGCGTCCCGCTCGACCGCCGCTTCCCGCACGGCCGCAAGATCCGCATCTACTTCGAGCACTACTTCCGCGCGCAGCGCTCCCGGCCGGCCACCTCGACGGTGCTTTCGGTCGAGGGCGGCCCCGGCTTCTCGACCACGGCCGACCGAGCGGCCCGGCTGCAGCTCTGGCGGCCGATCTCGGCCCGGCGCGACCTGCTGCTCGTCGACCTGCGCGGCACCGGCCGCTCGGGTGCGCTCAACTGCCCCGCGTTCCGGCGGCACATCCTGCCCTACATGCCTCGCGCCGGCCGCTGCGCCGCGCAGCTCGGCCGCAGCCGCGACGACTACGACACCTCGCAGTCGGTGCAGGACCTGCACTCCGTGCTGAACGCGATCGGCGCCGCCAAGATCGACCTCTACGGCGATTCGTACGGGTCGTACGCCGCTCAGGCGTTTGCGATCCGCTACCCGCACCGGCTGCGGTCGCTCGAGCTCGACGGCACCTACCAGCTGCCCGGCTCCGACCCGGCCCTTGCCGACATCGCCGGGAGCACGCAGAGCTCGCTCGTTCTGGCCTGCGAGCGCCGGCCGGCCTGCCCCGCGGGCGGCCATCCGCTCGCGCTGATCGCAAAGCTCCTGCGCCGCGTCCGCGCCCACCCGATCACCGGCATGGCGCCCGATGCGGACGGCACCCGCATCCGCGTGAGCGCCGACCCGGACACGATGGCTCAGCTCCTGCAGTCGGGGTTCTACTACCAGGGCGTGTGGCGCGACATCTTCGCGGCCGCCCGGTCGGCGTTTGCGGGCGACACCGCGCCGCTCCTGCGGCTCGTCGCCGAGACGGTCACCACCGACGGGCCGAACGGCGACGCGCGCGAGTTCACCGAGTCGCTGTATCTGGCGGTGATCTGCCATGACTACCCCGAGCTGTGGCCGGCCGGGACGCCGGTCTCGCAGCGGGCGGCGTTCGTCCGCGCCGGCCTGGCCGGATACCCCGGAGGGACGTTCGCACCCTTCACCGCCCGGGAGTGGACCGGCCTTGACTACGAGGGCGCGCTGGCCTGCCTGCGCTGGCCGCCGGCGGCGTTCCCCGACCCGCCGGTGCCGCCGTCGGCGCCGTACCCGAGCGTGCCCACGCTGATCCTGAACGGCGATCTCGACAACATCACGCCGCTCGCCGACGCACGCGTCGTCGCCGCGCGGTTCCCGCGAAGCACGCTCGTCGTGATGCAGAACAGCGGCCACGTGACGGCGCTCCAGGACCAGAACGACTGCGCCGCCCCGATCTACGAGCGCTTTGTGCGCACGCTCCATGCGGGCGACACCTCGTGCGCGGCGCGCACGCCCGAGGTGCGGGTGGTGCCGGCGTTCCCGCTCACGCCCGCGGGCATCGCTCCGGCGCTGGCATCGCCGGGCGACGAGTCGACCGTGCGCGACCGGCGGGTGGCGGCCGCAAGCGCCGCCGCCGTGGCCGACGCCCTGCAGCGCTGGTGGGCGAACCTGAGCGGCAGCGGTGTCGGCCTGCGCGGCGGCACGTGGTCGTACACCGGCGGCGATCTGACCGTCTTCACGCTCCGGAACGTCGCGTTCGTGCCCGGTGTGCGGGTGACCGGGACGGTGCGCTGGCGCTACTCGACCGGCCGGGTGCGCGCGACGGTGGTGGCCCACACGCCGACCGGCGGGGCCGAGCGGCTGCGGATGGCGTGGTCGCTGCAGCTGCGCGCCGCCACCGCGCGGATCGACGGCACGGCCGGCGGGCGCACGCTGCGGCTGCACATGCTCGCCCCCTGAGGTGCCTGGCACCCGGTTATTCACCCAAAGGGATGTGGAACTCGACCGTCGTGCCCCGGCCGGGCGCCGAGGTCACGTCGAGGCTGCCGCCGGCAGCGCGCAGGCGCTCCCGGGCCGTCTCGAGGCCGATGTGCAGCGCCCGCCGCGCCGGCGGGCGGCCGGTGCGGAAGCCGCGGCCGTCGTCGGTCACGCGGCCGTGCAGCGCCCCCTTGCGCTCGCCGATGCGGATGACCACCCGCTTCGCACGCGCGTGCCGGCGGACGTTCATGAGGGCCTCGCGGACGGTCCGGTAGACGAGCGTCTCGACCGTGCCGGGATAGCGCCGCGACCGCGTGCGCACGCTCACCTCCGCTCCGGTGTCGCGGGCGAGGCCGGCCGCCAGGTCGCGGATCGCGGCGGCGAGGCCGGCGGCCTCGAGCAGCTGCGGGCGCAGCTCGAACGTGAGCCGGCGGGTGCGCTCTGTGGCCTCGGCGAGCGTCCGGCGGGCGGCGGCGACCGCCTCGCGCGCCGCCGCGACGTCGCCCTGGCGCAGGTGGCGGTCGCTGCGGTCGAGCTCGAGCAGCGACGCGGTCATCGCCTGGACCGTGTCGTCGTGCAGAGACGCCGCGAGGCGCGCGCGCTCCTCGTCCTCGGCCCTGATCATGCTCTCGAGCAGCGCCTGACGGCGGTGCTCGGCGTCGCCCAGCCGCCGCGACATGTCCCGCTCCTGGGTGACGTCGCGGTAGTTCAGGACGATCCCGCGCACCGCCGGCTCGTTCAGGAGGTTCGTGGCAACGCCCGCGACGATCCGCACCGAGCCGTCCCGGTGGCGGAGCCGGAACTCGCCCGGCAGCTGGCCGCCCGGGTTGTCGTGCAGCGCCTCCAGGATGCCGCGTGCCCTCGCCGCGTCATCGGGTGGCATCAGGTCGAGCGGCGATCGGCCCTCGAACCACTCCGGCGGGTGGCCGACGACTCTGCCCATGCTCGGGTTCTGGTAGACGACCACGCCACGCTCGTTGACGATGGTGACGGCCTCGTCGGAGTGCTCGACGAGCGCCCGGAACAGCCGCCCAGCCCGCTCGGCGATCTCGTGGGACGTACGCTCGTCGGTGACGTCGACGAGGATGCCGTGGACGAGCGCCTCACCGTCCAGCGCATTGGGGATGAGGATCGCCCGTTCGTGGATCCAGCGTATGCGCCCGTCCGAAAACACCACCCGGTACTCGTCGCTCACGGTGCCGCCGGTGCGCAGGAAGGCGGCGTTCGACGCGACCATGCGGTCGCGGTCCTCGGGGTGCATCCGCGCTGCCCACGCTTCGTAGCCGCTCGACCATTCCTCCGGCGTGCAGCCGAACACCGACTCGATCTGAGAGCCGACCCACACCGATGTCCCGTCCACCCGGTCGACGTAGAGGACGGCCGGGAGCACGTCGATCAGCGCCGCCCAGGCCGGCGGGTTCTGGAAGGGCGAGCTTTGCGGGTCGGCGTCGTTCGTTCGTGCCCCAGTGATTCGTGCTGGAATGTTCTCACGCCCAAAGATCGCTGCAATCACCCTGATTGGGGGATCCGGCCAAGCCGACGGGCCACCGCGGCCGGGCTGGGGCGGTGGACGTCCCAGGCGAGGCCCGTGCGCTCGAGCGTACGGATCACCATGCCGGTGACGTCGGGATGGCTGCCCATGCCGTGGTAGGCCGCGGCCGGGAAGGCGTGGTGGTTGTTGTGCCAGCCCTCACCGAAAGCGAGCGCCGCGATCAGGCGGTTGTTGCGGCTCTCGTCGCCGGTCTGGAACGGCTGCGAGCCGAAGGCGTGGCAGATCGAGTTGACGGCGAACATCGCATGGTTGTGGATCGCGATGCGGACGATCCCGCCCCACAGGAGACCGCGCCAGCCGTCGATCAGCGCGGGCACCACAAGGCCGAGCGCGAGCCACACGACCGCGGTGCGCTCGATCGCCATGACGACGGGGTCGTCCATCAGCCGGCGGCAGTAGCGCTCCCGCCTCGCCGGGCTCACGGCGAAGAGCCAGCCCACATGCGCGTGCACGAGGCCGTCGACCGGGCTGTGCGGATCGCCCTCGCGGTCGGCGTTCGCGTGGTGCTCGAGGTGGCGGGCGGCCCAGTCGATCGGCCGGCTCGGCACCGCCATCGCGCCCGCGGCGAGCGCCGTCGCGGTGATCCACTTCGTCGTGCGGAAGCTGCGGTGGGTGAGCAGGCGGTGGTAGCCGAGCGACGTGCCGAGGCCGGTCACGACCGCGAACGATCCCAGCAGGGCGAGATCGACCGGCGCCAGCCAGCTCCGCCACAGCGCCCACATCGCGTAGGCGGCGCCGACCAGCGGCCCCACCACGAACACGGCGATCCCGGCGCGAACGACGACGCGCGGAAGGTGCTGCTCGAGCGTCTTTATGACCGCGAGCGCCGCCAGCACGGCCGCCACCGTCGCCGCCGCGGTCACGCCGGCAACCGCTGGTTGAGCCGGTAGGCGACGGCGGCCAGCGCGAGCGTGATCGGGCCGACGATGAAGTGGAAGACGTTCTCGCCCCGGTCGAGCCGCAACCCGAGCGGATGGTGCACGACCACGCCGAGCACCGCGAGGGCCGTGTAGAAGACGCCGAAGGCGAGCGCCAGCCGGGCGTAGCCGCGCGCATCCAGGCCGCGGACGACCAGCACGAGGATGACCGCGCCCCAGATGACGTGGACGAAGGCGTGGCGGGGGTCGGAGTTGGCGAACCGGTTGGGCAGCTGGTTGCTCGCGTGGCCGCTCCAGTGCAGCGCGAGCGACACGAGGCCCTGTCCCAGGAGCGTCGCCCCGAGGAGCACCAGGTACGGACGCAGCGTCGGCGTCATGTCGGCCCCGCGCCGGTGCGCAGCGACGCGGCGCTCGCCGCGGCGAACCCGGCCAGCCCGGCAGCGAGCCCGGCCGCCCAGACCCACGTGGACGGGCCGCCGTCGAACTTCGCGTGATGCACGAGCGACACCGTGGCGGTGACGGCGACGAGCACGAGCGAGGCGAGCGCGAACGGGCGCACCGCCGCCGGGCGCCGCTCCCCGGCGGCCAGGGCAGCGCCCAGCGCGAAGGCAAGGAAGATCGCGGCGTAGGTGCGGGCCAGCACGGCGGTGAGCGCCCACGGCCACAGGCGGATCGCCAGGCCGGGCGCGACCGCGAGCACGGCGCCGAGCACCGCGAACACCGCCGCCTGGGCGAGGAACACCGCGCTCAGGCGATGCCGCCCGGGCTGCGCCGCCCGGCGCAGGTGAAGCCGCCACAGGATGGCCGCGCCCGCGATCGGCTCGAGCACGTAGGAGGTTACCCACGGGTAAGGGATGCCGCCGGCCGTGTAGGTCGACCAGTACCACACCGTCGCGGCCAGAAGCAGGCCGGTGACCGCCACGAAGCCCGCGACGAAGATGCGCGTGTCGACTGCCCGCCGGGCCACCGCCGAGGCGATCAGGCCCGCCGCCCCGGCCATGTAGAACGACGCGACGAAGCGGGTATTGAGCGGGGTCTCCTGCAGCGGGAACCCGACGACATGGGCCGGCCGGAAGAGGCCGGTGAGCCCGATCGCAAGCCCCTGCACCGCCCCGAGGAGCAGGTAGGCGCGCAGCCACCAGGGCACGTGATGTCGTGATGGTTGCAACATGCCGATCGGCTGGCGAGAATACCGCACCTGGAACGCCTCCACCGTCTTCCGCCGGGCCCCGGCCCCGCAGGATCGCTGCGCGTCATGGCGGGGCTGCACCACGACCCGATCTCGGTGATGAGCGGGCTGCAGCGCCGCCACGGCGACCTCGTCCACTTCCGCATCGGCCCGCAGCACGTCTACGTGGTGCTGCGGGCCGACCTGATCCGGGCGGTGCTCGTCACGCACCAGAAATCGTTCAAGAAGGGGCCGGGGTTCGAGGCGGCGCGCATCGTGCTCGGCGACGGGCTGCTCACGAGCGAGGGCGACTTCCACCTGCGCCAGCGGCGCATGCTTCAGCCGGCGTTTCACCGTAAGCGCGTGGCGGGGTACGCCGGCATCATGGTCGAGGAGGCCACCCGGGTGGGGGAGGCGTGGGACGCGGGCGACGAGCGCGACGTGGCGGCGGACATGAGCGGGCTCGCGCTGCGGGTGGTCAGCCGCGCGCTGTTCGGGGCCGAGCTCGACGACGATGCGCTCGCCATCAGCCGGGACGTGGCCGAGGTGGGCGAGTTCTTCGACTACTTGACAATCGCGCTCTTTCCCGTGCTGATGCGCACCCCGCTTCCGCGCGTGCGCCGGTTCCGGGCGGGCATCGACCATCTGCAGCGCGAGACGGCCCGCGTCATCGCCGGGCGCAGGGGCGTGCGGAGGGACGAGAACGGCGACCTGCTCTCCATCCTGCTCGCCGCCCGCGACGTCGAGGGCGATGGCACGGGCATGAGCGACGAGCAGATCCGCGATGAGGCAGTCACGCTGATCACCGCCGGTCACGAGACGACGGCGAACGGGCTCTCGTGGACGTGGTACCTGCTGGCGCGCCACCCGGACGTCGAGGAGCGGCTGCACGCCGAGCTCGCGTCCGTCCTCGGCGGCCGCTCCCCGGCCGCCGCCGACGCCGCGTCGCTTCGCTACACCGAGGCCGTCGTGCTCGAGGCCATGCGTCTCTACCCGCCCGCGTGGGGCATGGAGCGGCGCGCCGTCGCCGACCAGGAGATCGGCGGCTACGTCATCCCCGCCGGCGCCGCGGTGCTGATGCCGACGTTCGTGATCAACCGCGACCCGCGCCTCTACGCCGACCCGCTGCGGTTCGACCCGGAGCGGTTCCTGGGCGAGGCCGCAGCCGAGCGCCCCGACTGGGCCTACCCGCTGTTCGGGGGCGGCACGCGCAAGTGCATCGGAGTCGGGTTCGCGATGCTCGAGGCGGTGCTCGTGGTCGCGGAGCTGGCGCAACGGTTCCGGCTGCGGCTCGATCCCGACCGCCCGGTCGTGCCGCAGGCGCGCGTGTCGCTGCGCCCCCGTGACGGCCTCTGGATGCGGCCCGAGGCGCGCACGCTGTGACGGCCTCCGAGCCGGCCGGCGCGGGCCCGGGCCTGTGGGAGGTCGTGTGGCTGTGGATCATGTGGGCGGTCGTGGCGGCGCTCGTGTGGATCACCTACGCTCGCCTGCCTGCGAGCGACTTCTACAACGTGACCGGCACGGGGCTGCGATCGGGCGCGGCCCGCGTGCTCGTCCTGATCGGCTGGCCGATCTCGCTGGCCGCGCCCGCGCTGATGGCGGTCGCCGCCGACCGGCTGCTGGCCGCGCCGCTTGCGCGGCGCGCCCGGCGGGCGGTCGTCGCCGCCGCCGGGGCCGCGGCGCTCCTGTGTGCGACCATCGCCTGGCCCGGGGTGATCACGCAGTCGAACCTCGACGCCAAGCCGTCCAACGCCCTCGCAGCGCTGGGCGTCGGCCTCGCCGTCGCGCTGACCCTCGCCGCGCTGCGCACCTGCGGTCCGGGGCGTCGGGTGGGCCGCCGCGGCGACCCTGTCGCGGTCGTGCTCGTGGCGGCGATCGGCGTCGCGGCCCTGCCCTGGATCTTCGCGAACATCGGCGTCTACGTCGGCGACATCCCCGGCCTCGGCCGGATCTTCATGTCGAAGGCGATCCTGCCCGAGCCGGGCCACCCGCACCTGCACGCGGTGCATCTGGGCAACCACGAGGGCCTGGACGGCTGGCTGCTCGCCGCCACCGCGCTCGGCCTGCGCCGGGCGCTCCCGCAGATGCGGCCGACGCGGCTGCGGCCGGTGCTGGGCGGATACCTGGCGCTGCTCCTCGGCTACGGCGTGATGGTGGCCGCGAACGACGGCTGGAACGAGCAGCTCGTGAAGCGCGGCTGGACGTCGCGCAACCTGCCCGACGTGATCACGCCCGCCGCGAGCGCCGGCTGGGCGATCCTGATCGCCGTCGCCGTGGTCCTCTACCTGACCGCCTTCCGGGTCACGCCCCGGCCGCGTCGGGCGCAGGGACCCGCCACATGAGCCACGCGACCGGCGAGATCACGATCGCGGTCGCGCCGATCGCGAGCGCGCCCACCCCGGCCGACTCCAGGCCGTAGCCGCCGATCAGGGCGAGGCTCGCGCCGAGCAGCGCCGCGATGAGGTCGTTGAACCCAAGCAGCTTGCCGCGTTCGACCGGGCTCGTGTGGTCGACCATCTGGGCCGTTGCCGCGACGAACGAGATGTTCCAGCCGATGCCGAGGCCGAACAGGAGCAGCGCGGTCATCGGCACGCTCCCGAACCACTGCAGGCCGAGCGTCGATGCTCCCATCACCACCAGGCCGCCGGCAAGCGCCGGGGTGCGTCCCACCCGGTCGATCAGGGCGCCGACGACCAGGACGAGCGCGTACATGCCGAGCACATGGGCGCCGATGATCGGGAACACCGAGTCCTGCGAGTGGTGGTTCTCCTCGACGACCACGTAGCCGGCCAGGTTCATCACCGAGACCATCACCGCGAAGCTCGCCAGGCTCGCCGTCATCGCCGGGATCACCCCGGGCCGGCGGATGATCTCGGCCAGCGGGGCGGCCGGCGCCGCGGGCGCGTGGCCGTCGCGGTCGCTCAGGAGCTGTCCGATCGCGCGCGTGTCGGGCCGCACCAGCATGACCATCACGAGCGCGATCAGGGCGATCCCGGCAGCGGCCAGCCAGGGCACCGTGAGCGCGTGTCCGTCGAGCTTGCGGTGGGCGAACATCGGCGTGAAGACCAAGGGGCCGAGCACGGCGCCAACCACCGCGCCGGAGAGCACGTAGGAGATCCCGCGCGCCCGTCGGGCCGCCACGTACATGTCGCCCGCGGCGGCGCGGATCAGAAGCGACGTCGCCATCCCGGCGCCGATCAGCACGAAGCCGGCCAGGAGCGTGAGTACCGACGACGTGCGCGTCGCAAGCGCGGTCAGGCAGCACCCGGCGGCCGCCGCCAGGAACCCGGCGGCGAGCACCGGCCTGCGCCCGACCCGGTCCATCGTTCGCCCGGCGACCCCGGCCGTCAGCCCGGACGAGGTGAGGAAGACCGCCGGGCCGAGGCCGAGCAGCCCCTTCTCGCCGGTCACGAGGACGAACGTGATCGAGGATACGGCCGAGACGAGTTGCAGCACGACCGAGTTCACCGCGGTGACGGCGGCGAGCACGAGGGTGTTGCGGCGGATGGTGCGGTCGAGGCCGAGCATGATGCGCGCCTATGATCGCAGGCGACCATCATGCCCGACTCCTCGACCCTCGAGCTCGATGCCGCCGGCCGGACGGTCGCGGTCTCAAACCCCGGCAAGGTGTTCTTCGCCGAGCGGGGCGAGACCAAGCTCGACCTGATCCGCTACTACCTCACCGTCGAGCCCGCCGTCATGCGCGCCCTCGGCGGGCGGCCTGTGCTGATGGAGCGCTACCCGAACGGCGCGGGCGGCCCGTCGTTCTTCCAGAAGCGGGTGCCGGCGAACGCGCCCGAGTGGCTGCAGACGACCACCGTACAAACGCCGAACGGGACGCCGTCGCGGGCGCTCGTGGTGGCCGACGTCGCGCACCTCGCATGGGCCGTCAACCTGGGCTGTCTCGGCTTCCACGTGTGGCCGTACCGCGCCGACGACCCCGACCACGCGGACGAGCTGCGCATCGACCTGGATCCCTCGCCCGGCGTCACCTTCGCGATGGTGCGCGAGGCCGCCGACGAGACCCGCCGGCTGCTGGAGGAGCTCGGCATGACCGGCGCCCCCAAGACCACCGGCCGAAACGGCATCCACGTGTACGTGCGGCTCGTGCCCCGCTTCGACTCGATCATGGTGCGCGCGGCGGCGGTCGCGCTCGCCCGGGAGCTCGAGCGGCGCCGCCCCGAGCTGATCACGGCCGCCTGGTGGAAGGAGGAGCGCGGCACGCGCGTGTTCTGCGACTTCAACCAGAACGCGCCACACAAGACGGTGATCGGGGCGTGGGTCGTACGGCCGCGGGTGGGGGCGCAGGTGTCGACCCCCTTCGCGTGGGAGGAGCTGCAGACGATCGTGCCCGACGAGCTCACCGTCGCCACCGTCCCGGATCGGGTGGCCGAAGCCGGCGATCCGTGGGAGGCGATGGTGGGCTCGCCGCAGGCGCTCGACCCGCTGATCGAACTGCACGAGCGCGACATGGCATCGGGGCTCATGGACGCTCCCTGGCCGCCCGTCTACCCGAAGATGCCCAACGAGCCCGACCGGGTCGCACCCAGCCGCGCGCGCAAGCAGTCTCACGACTAGCTGCGCAGCCAGATGCTCGCGTGCGTGGGCTGGACGGTGCCGTTCACGACCGATCGCAGCTCGTCGCAGAGCGCATCCAGGTCGATCTGCTCGCGGAGCCGCTCGTTGAAGCCGTCCACCGCGGCCTGGGCGTTGTACCCCGCTCGGTAGAACCGGCGGTCGACGGTGCGCTGGATGATCTCGCGCAGCGGATGGAACGCCGCGGCGACGGCCAGCGTCGACATCGTCACGGCGAGCGTCCCCGACGACCCGGTCAGACCCCGCAGCAGCGCGCCGATAAGCGCGACCCCGCCCAGGTAGATCGCCGCCAGGATGGCCACGAGTCCCGCGTAGATCAGCGTGCGGCGGATGATCACGTCGATCTCGAACAGCCGGTAGCGCAGCACGGCGACGCCGACCGACACGGGGATCAGCGCCAGGCTGACGAACCAGACCACCTGCAGGTCGTTGAGCCAGGCCGGGGGCCGGGTCGCCGCGGGGCACGAGCAGCGCAGCCAGGATCAGAGTGGCGGCGTAGAGCATCCCCGCGAGCCCGCCCGCCGCCGCCAGCCACTTGATCTGGAGCCGCTCGACCGCGTCAGCCCGGCGGAAGCGGATCACGAGGCTGATCACCGCGGCGATCGTCGAGAGCGGGATCAGCAGCACCGCGAACTGGATCACGTTCAGGACCGGGTCGAGCGCCTGGACGGCGAACGGGTTCTGGTGGTGGGGGAAGCCGCTGTCGGACATCGGCTGCCGCTTCAGCGCGCCGGAGACCACACACGCGGCCACGGCCAGGCCGCATCCGTATGCCACCCACCGCCACCGCGGGCTGAGCAGGTGGCCGCGCGGGTAGACCAGGAGCAGGAAGACTCCGGTGATCGCGACCGGGGGAGCCCACACCCACTGGCCGATCCAGGCGACGGCCTCGCCGGCGGGCAGCGCGCCGGGATGCAGCTTGAGCGTGTAGTCACCGTACGCCGACGACGCCGAGAGCAGGCTCCATCCCAGCCCGACCGCGAGCAGCAGCCAGCCGATCGGGTTTCGCGGGCGGTGGGTCGCGATCACCGTGCTCGCGACGGGGAACGTCCAGAACAGGAGCGCGACGACGATCGTGAAGATGAAGCCGGCGCCGCTCTCGCCGAAGCCGTTCGACCCGGATACGCCCCGGG
>DASXOR010000017.1:0-3958 GCA_036494095.1 Gaiellales bacterium
GTTCGAGCGGCGTTACTGGTCGGCCGTGCTCGAGAGTGAGGCGCACATGCTCGCGCTGATCCGCTACATCGCCGCGAACCCGGTACGCGCCGGCCTCTGTCGGCGGCCGCGTGATTGGGCGTGGTCAAGCGCCCAAGCAACCGCCGGACTCGTGTCGGCACCCCGGTTTTTGGACGTGGAGTGGGTGCTGAGCCAGTTCGCCGCCGACACGGGAGCGGCAAGCGTGCTCTACGCCCGTTTCGTCGACGATGGGGCCTGGCCCCGATCCTCGGGGCCAGGCCCCGCTTCTCCGGTTTAGCGGGTGCCGAAGAGGCGGTCGCCGGCGTCGCCCAGGCCGGGCAGGATGTAGCCGTCCGAGTTGAGCTCGCGGTCGACCGAGGCCGCGTACACGGCCACGTCGGGGTGGTCGGCGGCGACCCGGTCGATGCCGGCAGGCGCGGCGACGACGCACAAAAGGCTCGTGCGCACCGCCCCCTGGCGCTTGCACAGGGTGAGCGCCTCGGAGGCCGAGCCGCCGGTGGCCAGCATCGGGTCGAGCACCAGCACATCGCGCTCGGCCAGGTCGCCCGGCAGCTTGCAGTAGTACTCGACCGGCTCGAGCGTGCGCTCGTCGCGGTAGACGCCGACGAACCCGACCCGGGCGACCGGGATCAGGTCGAGCACGGCGTCGAGCATCCCCAGGCCCGCCCGCAGCACGGCGACCACGCCCAGCTTCTTGCCGGAGACCCGCCGCGCAGGCGTGACCTCGAGCGGCGTCCGCACGTTGAACTCCTCGAGCTCCAGGTCGCGCGTCGCCTCGTAGCAGAGGAACGCGGCCAGCTCGCCCATCAGGTGGCGGAAGTCCTTCGTGTTCGTCTCGGCGTCGCGCAGCAGGGCCAGCTTGTGCTGCACGAGCGGGTGGTCGAGAACGACCAGGCGGTCAGTACGAGGCGTGGCCATGCGGGAATCCCGAGTAGAGCGGCCGGCCGGCCAGGAGCTCCCCGGTGCGGCGGCGCAGCGCCCCGAGGTCGGCTGCCGGATCGAGCGTCTCCAGGATGATCGCCCCCACCTCGCGCATGTCGTCTTCGGTGAAGCCGCGCATCGTCACCGCCGGTGTGCCGATGCGCACGCCCGACGCGATCGTCGGCGGCCGCTCGTCGAACGGCACCGTGTTGCGGTTGACCGTGATCGCCACCTCGTGCAGCCGCTCCTCGGCGTCCTTGCCGCTCCACCGCGTGCCGCGCAGGTCGAGCTGCAGCAGGTGGATGTCCGTGCCGCCGGTGAGCACCTTCTGGCCGCCGTCAATGAGCGTCGCGGCCAGCGCCTTGGCATTCGCGACGATGCGGCCCTGGTACTCGCGGAACGACGCCGTCGCCGCCAGCTTGAAGCACACCGCCTTCGCCGCCACGATGTGGCACAGCGGCCCCCCCTGCAGTCCCGGGAACACGGCCTTGTCGACCGCTGCCGCGTGCTCGGCCCTGCTCAGCACAAGGCCGCCGCGCGGCCCGGCGAGCGTCTTGTGCGTCGTCGAGGTGACGACGTCGGCGTGCTCGACCGGGTTCGGGTGAAAGCCCGCGGCGACGAGCCCCGAGAAGTGGGCCATGTCCACCATGAGCCGCGCCCCGACCTCGTCGGCGATCGCCCGGAACCGGGCGGCGTCGATGACGCGCGGATACGCCGACGCGCCCGCCACGATCAGCTTCGGCCGGTGCCTGTGGGCCAGCCGCTCGACCTCGTCGAAGTCGATCAGCGAGTCCTCCTGGCGGACGCCGTAGGCGTGCACGTCGTAGAGGCGGCCGGAGAAGTTCACCTTGAGGCCGTGGGTTAGGTGTCCGCCGTGGTCGAGCCGCAGCCCGAGGATCGGGTCGCCCGGCTCGAGCATGGCGAAGTAGGCGGCCAGGTTGGCGGGGCCGCCGGCGTGCGGCTGCACGTTCGCGTGGTCGGCGCCGAAGAGCGCCTTCGCCCGGTCGATGGCGAGCTGCTCGACCTCGTCCACCCACTCGCACCCGCCGTAGTACCGGCGGCCGGGGTAACCCTCGGCGTACTTGTTGGTGAGCACCGAGCTGGCCGCCTCGAGCACGGCCGGCCAGGTGAAGTTCTCGGACGCGATCAGCTCCAGCTGGTCGCGCTGGCGCCCCAGCTCGTGGTCGATCAGCCCGGCGACGTCGGGATCGATGTCCGTCAGGCCGGCGGTCCGGAGATGCTCGAAAGTCTGTTCGGCCGTGGCCACGGGGTGCCTCCTCGGTTCGACTCCGCCGACTCTATCCCAGGAGCGCGGTCATGGCCGCGTCGGTGTCGGCTCCCGCCCGCAGCAGCACCGGCTCGGAGCCGGTGACGTCGATCACGCTCGACGGCGCTCCGGCCAGGATGCCGCCGTCGACCGTGAACGCGCACAGGTCGCTCAGCTCGGCGGGCACGTTGGCAAGCCGGTCGGGCGGAGCCTCGCCGCGCAGGTTCGCGCTCGTGAGCGCGAGCCCGCCGACCGCATCCGCCAGCGCCGCGATCTCGGGCGCGAGCACGGGCACGCGCACGCCGATGCGGCCGGGCGTCGCCCCGCACAGGTGGGCGAAGCGGCGGGCCGGGTTGGGCACGACGAGCGTCACCGGGCCCGGCAGCACTCGCCGGCAGAGCACGTCCGCGCGGCCCGTCAGCTCGGGCAGAACGTGCTCGAGCAGGTTGAGAACCGTGCCGAGCACGACCGCCATCGGCTGGTCGCGGCCCCGCGACTTGCACGCATACAGGCGCGCGCACGCCTCGTGGTCGTCGGCCGCGCAGCCGATCCCGTAGACCGTGTCGGTGGGCAGGATGGCAAGCCCGCCCGCGCGCAGCGCGCGCTCGTGCTCGCTCACGCCCACCGGCCCCCGACCACGCGGTCGATGCCGGCCATGTCCGCGGCGACGAACGGCTCGGCCGCCCCAGCGGCCTCCAGCAGGGTGTGCGTCGCCGCGGCCTGCCCGGCGCCGCACTCGACCACGAGCCAGCCTCCCGGCGCGAGCGCCGCCGGCACCTCCACCGCCAGGCGTTCCAGCACCTCGGTGCCGCGTGGGCCGGCCACCAGGGCGCCCCTGGGCTCGAACTGTGCCACCTCGGGCTCGAGGGTCTCGATCTCGGCCTCGGTCACGTACGGTGGGTTGGAGGCGATCAGGTCGAAGCGGCGGCCGGCCAGGCCGGCCAGGAGGTCGGACTCGACCAGCTCGACGTCGAGTCCGAGCGCGGCGGCGTTGGCCGCCGCCACCGCCAGCGCGCCGGTCGAGACGTCGCCGGCCGTGACGACCGCATCCGGACGCGCCGCCTTGATCGCGAGGGCGATCGCCCCTGAGCCGGTGCCGACGTCGAGCACGCGTGGCTGTGGCCGCTCGGCCAGAAGCGCGAGGCAGCGCTCGACGAGGAGCTCGGTCTCGGGTCGCGGCACGAGCACCCGCCCGTCCACCAGGAGGTCGAGGCCGTGGAACCCCCACCGGCCCAGGATGTAGGCCACCGGCTCCCGGCGGCCGCGGCGGTCGAGCAGCGCCCGGCAGGCGGCCAGCTCCGGCTCGTGCAGCGGCCGGTCGAAGTTGGTGTAGAGCTCGATCCGCCCCAGACCCAGCGCGTGCCCGATCAGGAGCTCCGCATCGAGCCGCGGCGTCGGGCTGCCGCGCTCCTCGAGGTAGGAGGCCGACAGCCGCAGCACCTCGGCCAGCGTCCTCACCCTCCGGCCGCGGCGGCCAGCTTGCGGCGGCGCTCGTCGGCGGCGAGGGCGTCGGAGAAGTCGCTCAGGTCACCGCCCAGGACGCGGTTCAGATCGTGCACCGTGAGCCCGATGCGGTGGTCGGTGACGCGGTCCTGCGGATAGTTGTACGTGCGGATCTTCTCCGACCGCTCGCCGCTTCCGATCTGGGCCAGCCGCGTCGCCGCCTCCTCACGGGCCTGGCGCTCGCGCTCCTGCTCGTACAGGCGCGCCCGCAGGATCTTCATCGCCCGCTCCTTGTTCTGGAGCTGC
>DASXOR010000018.1:0-4862 GCA_036494095.1 Gaiellales bacterium
AGCGAGGCCGCGTTCCCGGGAGCGACCTGTGCGAACACCACCTCGCCCGGGCCGACCAGCCGCCGCGCCCCGACGAGCGCGCGCCGGCCGGCGCCCTGACGCCGGCCTGCGAGGCCGACCTCCACCGCCACCTCGGTGCGCAGCGCCAGACCCTGGCTCAGGACGACCGTCGTCCCGGCGGCCGATCCGGGCGCCGAGGGCGGCCAGGAAGTGCGCGCTCATCGGGGCGAGCAGGTCGCCCTCGGGCAGCCGGTCGCGCACCCAGTCCGGGGTGACGTCCGCGGCCACCACGTGGTGGGCGGTGAACGCCACGACCGCCGTCGCCGCTCCCGCCGGCGGGCCGACCACCTCCAGGAGGGCGGCGAGCCGGCCGCCGCTCACGTCAGGGTGCCGGTGGGGCGGTCGGGTCGGGCAGCACACCCTGGCGGATGAACCACCATCGCACCGCGTCGATGTAGGCCTTCGGCTGCTCGACGTGCGTCATGTGGGCGGCCTTCTCGATCACGACCAGCTCGGAGCCGTCGACCTCGCGGTGGATCTCCTCCGAGCGCGCGAGGGTGCAGGTGCGGTCGTAGCGCCCGACGACGACGAGCATCGGCCGCCGGATCCAGCGCAGATGGTCGAGCCACTCGAAGTCGCCGTACCCCTGGGCGGCGAAGTGGGCCATGACCTCGGGGGCGTACACCGTCTCGTCCGCCTGCATGAAGCGGCTGTAGGCGTCGCCCATCTCCCAGAAGTGGAACGGCATCTGGGCGGCCGTGTTCTGGCGGGCCTGCTCGACCGTCGTGAGGTTGGCCTCCTCGTCCCACGAGCGCCGGATCTGGTCGCGCATCGCGGCCGGCTCGAACCGGTCGATCTCGCGCTCGACGTCGGCCATCAGCGCCTCGCTCGAGGCGACCCCCGAGGAGATCACGTAGTGGCTCGCGGTGCCCCGCTCGAGCGCATGCCCGAGCGCGATGATCGCGCCGAAGGAGTGGCCGAGGACGGCGTAGTCGTCGAGCCCCAGCGCCTGGGCGAGCCGGTCGATGTCCTGCGCGAAGCCCCGCACCGAGAGCGTCGCCGGGTCGACCCGGGGCGAGCAGCCCTGGCCGCGCTCGTCGACGTAGATCAGCCGCAGGCCCATGTCTCCGAGCGAATCGAGCCACGGCCGGAACTCGTGATGGTCGAGCCCGGGGCCGCCGTGCAGCAGCATCACCGGATATCCGGAGCCGTGCTCGACGACGTACAGCTCGCCGCCATCATCGAGCGCGACGAGCCGTCCTTCGTCAGCCATTCATCTTCCGGTACCCGAGGGCGTGCTCGGCCTGCATCATCTTGTGGATCTGGGTCGTCCCCTCGTAGATGATCGGGGCGCGGGCGTTGCGGAAGTACCGTTCGACGGGGTACTCGGCCGAGTAGCCGTAGGCGCCGTGCACCTGGATCGCCAGGTTGGCGGCCTTGAAGGCGCTCTCGGTCGCGTGCCACTTGGCGAGCGAGGTCTCGCGGGTGTTGCGCACACCGCGGTTCTTGGCCTCGGCGGCCTGCATCACCAGGAGCCGCGACGTCTCGTATCCGAGCACCATGTCGGCGATCATGTCCTGCACGAACTGGTGCTCGCCGATGCGCTTGCCGAAGGTCTTGCGCTCGTTCGCGTACTTCACCGACGCCTCCAGGCATGCCCGGATGACGCCGACCGCCCCGGCCGCGACCGTGAACCGGCCCTGGTCGAGGGAGTGCATCGCGACCTTGAAGCCCTCGCCCTCGGCGCCGACCAGGTTCTCGGCCGGCACCTGCACGTTCGCGAAGAAGAGCTCGCCGGTCGACCCCGCCCACACACCGAGCTTGTGCTCGATCGGGCGGGCCTCGACGCCCTCCCACTCGCGCTCGACGATGAACGCCGAGATGCCGCCGTGCGCGGCGTCGGGGTCGCTCTTGGCGAAGACGAGCTGGTAGTCGGCCTCGGTGGCGTACGAGATCCAGTTCTTCTGCCCGTTCAGCAGATAGGTGCCGTCCGGCTGGCGGATCGCAGTGGTCAGCATGGCCGAGACGTCGGACCCCGCGGCGGGCTCGGTGAGGCCGAAGCAGCCGAGCTTTTCGCCCTTCGCCATCGGCTCGAGGTACCTGCGCTTCTGCTCCTCGCTGCCGTAGCGCAGGAGCGAGAGCGAGTTCAGGCCGACGTGCACCGAGATGAGCGTGCGGAAGGCGGACTCGCCCCGCTCGATCTCCTCGCAGATCAGTGCCTCGCACACGTAGTCGAGGCCGGCGCCGCCGTACTCGACCGGGATCGGCGCGCCCAGCAGGCCCAGCTCCGCCATCCCCTCGATGATCCCCATGTCGAGGCGGTGGTCGATGTCGTTCTGCTGCGCGACCGGGAGCACCCGCCGGTCGACGAACTCGCGAACCGTCTCCTGGATCGCGCGTTGCTCGTCTGTCAACTGTAGGTCCACACCCGCTCCTCGCCGCCTGTTGCCTCGGCGAGTGATCCTAACCGGGCGCCCACCCGCGTGTGGACGGTCCGGTGGCGGCCGTCAGCTGGCGCGGGGGAGGGCGAACCCCTCGCCGGGCCGCTTGGCGGCGTACATGGCCGCGTCGGCGGAGCGGAAGAGCTCCTCGGGCGAGACGCCGTCCTTCGGGCACACCGCGACGCCGAAGCTCGCGCCCAGACCGGCCATGTTGCCGGTGAAGGCCGCGCTCATCGCGGTCGAGACGCGCTCGGCGACCGCGGCCGCGTCCTCCGCCGACGTCTCGGGCAGGAGCAGGGCGAACTCGTCACCGCCGATCCGGTAGGCGGCATCCGCCCGCCGCAGGCCGCCGGCCAGGACGGCGCCGATCTGCTCGAGCGCGGCGTCGCCGGCGGCGTGGCCGTGGGCGTCGTTCAGGGCCTTGAATCCGTTCAGGTCGCACAGCACGAGCGCGAGCGGGTGGCTGTAGCGGACGGCCCGGGACGACTCGTGCTCGAGCCGCTCGGTGAACGCCCGCCGGTTGTAGAGGCGGGTGAGTGGGTCGTGCTCGGCGAGGAACTGCATCTCCTCGTACTGGGCCGCCGTGTCCAGAGCGGTGGTGGCCTGGTTGGCGAACACGCGCAACGCCTGCAGCTTGGCGTCGGCCGGGATCATGCGGTCGAGCGGGTCGTCCGCCCAGATGATGCCCATGAGCGCGCCGCCGCGGCTCCACAGTGGCACCAGCAGCCAATGGTTGCGCCACGCCGCCGGGCCGCGGCCGCTGATGCGCGAGTGGTAGGTGTCGTGCCGCGGCGCGACGCGGCGCATCGCCTCGTCGTGCTCGACCAGATGGCAGCCTTCGACCTCGAACTCGGGCTGCAGGAGCCGGTCGAGCTCGAGCCGGGTCATCGGCATCGCGACGGCGGAGTCGGCGAGGTTCCACCCATGTGTCGCCCGTGACCGGAACTCGCCCGTCTCCGGGTCGGGGAGGTCGATGCACACGTTGTCGAACTCGAGCGCGGTGTGGATGGCCTCGCAGACGGATTGCAGGATCGCGTCGATCGAGAATGTCTCCGTCAGGCGCGAGGACACCGCGAGCAGCTGCTCGAGCGCCGCGCGGTGACGGGCCGCGGCGGCGGCCTCCTGCGCGCTCTGGATGGCGATCGCCGCATGGTCGGCCATCGCCACCAGGATCTCGAGCTCCTCGGCTCGCGGGAGGCAGCCCGAGGCCGGCTCGTCGACCGACAGGATGCCGATCAGGTGGCCGTCGGAGTGGCGCAGCGGGACGAAGAGCGCGTCCTCGGGGTGCCAGCTGCCGGGCGCGGCGGCCGGTTCGGATCCGGGGACGTACGACCCGGGCGCGTAGCTCTCCCAGTCGATCTCGCCATGGGGGATCAGGTAGGCCCCGGCGTTCAGGAAGCGGTCGTGCAGCAGCGGCTCCCACACCGACCGCTCGCGGGCGTCGCCCATCAGCCCGTCACGCGCCTCGGTACATCCGTGCACGGTCGTGACGACGAAATCGTCCCAGGCGGGGCGGTACAGATGCACGGCGACGGTGGCGTAGCCGAGCGAGCCCGAGATGGCCCGGGCGATGGCCGCGAGCAGGTTGTCGAGCTCGTCCTCGCCTCGCACAAGGCGTGTGACCTCGAGGAACCCTCGCAGGCGTGAGAGTTGCTGCAGATGTGGTGTCGGCATGGGGGAAGGCAGGCAGGAACTGGGGGGCGTCCCGAGATCTCAGTGTGGCCGCCGGGGCGCAGCCCGTCTAGACCAAATCGGGGGAACCGATGGGCGTCGCCTACGCGGCGAGGTGGACGCGCTGCCCCGACCGCTTGGCGGCATACATGGCCGCGTCGGCCGCGCGCAGGAGCGCGTCGGGATCGTGCGCGACCCCGCCGAACACCGCCACCCCGAAGCTGGCGGTGACCGCGTGGCCGTCGGCGGCGCATGCGCGTTCCAGGTGCGTGGCGATGCGGCTCACCACCGCATCGATCGCCTCGACCTCGATCTCGGGCAGGATCAGCGCGAACTCGTCCCCGCCGATCCGAAACGCCGCATCCGGCCCCCGCAGCTCGTGGCTCAGGAGATCGGCGACCCGGGCCAACGCGGAGTCGCCGGCCATATGGCCGTGGCGGTCGTTGATGCCCTTGAAACCATCCACGTCCAGCACGACGAGGGCGAACGGCTTGTCGTAGCGGCGCGAGCGCGCGGCCTCGACCCGCAGCCGGTGGTTGAACGCGCGCCGGTTGAAGAGGCGGGTGAGCGGGTCGTGCTCGGCCAGGAACCGCATCTCCTCGAACCGAGCCGCCGAGTCGAGCGCGGCGGTGGCCTGGTTGGCGAAGACGCGCAGGGCCTGCAGAAGCTCCGTCGACGGCAGCAGCCGGCTGCGCGGGTCGTCCGCCCAGATCAACCCGATCACCGCGCCCTCGCGGTCGTACATCGGCA
>DASXOR010000019.1:0-30452 GCA_036494095.1 Gaiellales bacterium
GTTCCTGCTGCGCGACCTGCTGAACAACGTGCTCTCCCAGGGGCAGTCGCTCGACACCGGACGGCTGGCGATCCTGGTGGGCGGCATGGTCGTGATCCCGATCATCACCCAGGCGATCGGCGTCGCCCAGACCTGGCAGTCGAACCTCGTCGGCCAGCAGGTCATGCACGACCTGCGCGCGGCCGTCTACCGCCACCTGCAGCGGCTCTCGCTGGCCTTCTTCACCCGGACGCGCACCGGCGAGGTGCAGTCGCGGATCGCCAACGACATCGGCGGCGTCCAGACCGTCGTCACCTCGACGGCCACCTCGGTCGTCTCGAACGTGACGACGGTGGTGACGACGTCGGTGGCGATGATCCTGCTCGACTGGCGGCTGGCGATCGCGGCGTTC
This sequence comes from Gaiellales bacterium, assembly GCA_036494095.1. GTDB lineage: Bacteria > Actinomycetota > Thermoleophilia > Gaiellales > JAICJC01 > JAICJC01. The sequence continues at coordinate 392 of DASXOR010000019.1, forward strand.
GCGCTTCTGCCGGTCTTTGTGCTCATGACCCGCCGGATCGGGCAGAAGCGGCGGGCGCTCACCTCGACGATGCAGGGCACACTGGCCGACATCTCGACGCTGGTCGAGGAGTCGCTCTCGGTGTCGGGCGTGCTGCTCGCAAAGACGATGGGCCAGACCGACGAGCTGACCGACCGCTTCGTGGCCGAGAGCCGGCTGCTGGCCGACCTCGAGCAGCGCTCGCGGATGGCCGGCCGCTGGGTGATGGGCTCGATCCAGGCCACGTTCGCGGTCATGCCTGCGCTCATGTACGGCGTCGCCGGGTACCTGCTCGCGCAGGGCGGGCCGTCGATCTCGATCGGCACCCTGGTCGCCTTCACGACCCTGCAGACGCGGCTCTTCTTCCCCGTGTCGTCGCTGCTCTCGGTACAGACCGACGTGCAGTCGTCGCTGGCCCTCTTCGACCGCGTCTTCGAGTACCTCGACCTGCCGGTCGACATCGACGAGCGCCCGGGCGCGATCGTCGTCGACCGGGCGGGGGTGAGCGGCCGGGTCGAGTTCGACGACGTGAGCTTCGGCTACGACCCGGACGCCCGGCCGATCCTGGAGGGGATCTCGTTCGTGGCCGAGCCCGGCAGCAAGGTCGCCGTGGTGGGCGAAACCGGCTCGGGCAAGACGACGCTTGGCTATCTGGTGGCGCGTCTGTACGACGTCGGCTCCGGAGCGGTGCGCATCGACGGCACCGACGTGCGCGACCTGACGTTCGACTCGCTGCGGAGCATCGTCGGCGTCGTGTCGCAGGAGACCTATCTGTTCCACGGCTCGGTGCGCGAGAACCTGGCCTTCGCCCGCCCCGGAGCCGAGCCCGCCGACATCGAGGCGGCCGCCCGCGCGGCCCAGATCGACGAGCACCTGCGCTCGCTGCCGGAGGGCTACGACACGGTGGTGGGCGAGCGCGGCTACCGCTTCTCGGGCGGCGAGAAGCAGCGCCTGGCCATCGCCCGGGCCGTGCTGCGCGACCCGCCGGTGCTGGTGCTCGACGAGGCGACGAGCTCGCTCGACGTCGAGACCGAACGAGCCGTGCAGGAGGCGCTGGACGAGCTCAGCCAGGGCCGCACGAGCATCGTCATCGCCCATCGGTTGTCGACCGTCCGCGACGCCGACCTGATTCTCGTGCTCGACCGTGGCCGTATCGTCGAGCGCGGCACCCACACCGAGCTCGTGGCCGCCGGCGGCCGCTATGCCACATTGGTCGAGCGCGACGCCGTGATCGCGTAGCTCCGCGGCCGGGCGGCCGGCGAGAGCATGAGCGCGGCGGCGAGGATCCCGAGCCCGACGCATCCGGCCACAGCAGGCCGGGGGAGGCCGCGGACACGGCGGTGCCGAGCGCCGGGCGGACGATCAGGGCGAGCCCGGAGGTCATGCCCCAGGCCCGGCGCAGCGGCCGCGCATGTCCGGTGGCGAGATGCCGGCCACGTAGGCGCCCGAGACCGGCGCGGCGACGATCTCGCCGAGCGTCCACACCACCACCGTCGTCACCGCCGGCAGCGGTGCCGACGTCACGAGCCCGTCGCTCCGAAGCCGATGCCGAGCAGCACCGATGCGGTCGCGATCACCCGTCGCGGCGGGAAGCGGCGCGTCACCGACGAGAACGGCAGCTCGATCGCGGTCACCACCGGCCCATTGAGCGATATCAGGGCTCCGTATATTGCGGTCGAGTGGCCGTCGGCGGGCACCTGCAGCGGTAGCGTGGCCTCCTGCTGAAAGTACACGATCGCTGTGGCCGTCGCCAAGGAAGACGAGCACGTTAGGCGCGCTCCGCCAGGAGGCCGGCGACGGCGGGGCCGGCCGAGAAGCCGAGGTTGATGGCGATGCGGTCCGCGGCAAACGCGGTGGCCAGGAGCGCCGAGAACGCCGCCCTGTAGGCCTCGGCCGTGAGCCCGGCCCGGCCGGTGAGGACCAGGATCAGCGCCAGGTTGCCGGCCTTGCGAGAGCGCCACCATCACGACGGCCGACGACAGCATCGACGCGGCGATCGTCTCGCGCCGGCCTGCCCGGTCGGCCAGGTGGCCGCCCACCCCGTAGGCGCTGATGGCGAATCCGGCCTGCGCAGGCATGTATCCGCGCCGGGTCAGGTGGAGGACGAGGAACGCGGGCGTGGCATCTGTCGCAGGTCCGAGCGCATGGTCGAGGTCGGCGCCGCCACGGGCCTGCCATCCTATGCGGGTGCCGCGCACCTACCGTTACGGCTCCGACCCGAGCCAGGTGGCCGACCTCCACCTGCCCGCGGGCCGCGGGCCGTGGCCGGTCGCCGTCGTGATCCACGGCGGCTACTGGCGGGCGCGCTATGACCGGACGCTGATGGACGCCGTGTGCGCCGACCTGGCGACGGCGGGCTGGGCGGCCTGGAACCTCGAGTACCGCCGTATCGGCCCCGGCGGCAACGGCGGCTGGCCGGCGACGTTCGAGGACGTGGGCGCCGGTATCGACCAATTGGCATCCATCGATGCGCCAATTGACCTGAGGCGCGTCGTGACAATTGGCCATTCCGCCGGCGGTCAATTGGCGCTTTGGGCGGCCACCAGAGAGCATTCGCAGGTTGCCTTACAAGGCGCGATCGGCCAGGCTGCGGTCGCCGACCTGGCGCAGGCCGCCCACCTCGGACTGAGCGAAGGCGCGGCGAGCGAGCTTCTGGGCGGCGGACCCGCCGAGGTGCCCGAGCGCTACGCCGCGGCCTCGCCCGTGCAGCGCCTGCCCTTCGGCGTGCCGATCCTGCTCGTCCACGGAGCGCGCGACGACACGGTGCCGGTCGTGTTCAGCCTCGAGCTGCACGCGGCGGCGGTCGCGGCGGGCGATGCCTGCGACCTGGTCGTGGCCGAGCGCGACGGCCACTTCGAGCACATCGATCCCGCGTCGGCCGCGTGGGCTACGGTGACGCGGTGGCTGGCGGCCCTGTAACCCGTGCACACGCGGTCGAGCTCGACCGCGCCGATCCGCTCGCGGCCTTCCGCGACCGGTTCGAACTGGGCGACGGCGATCGCATCTACCTCGACGGCAACTCGCTCGGCCGGCTTTCCCACGACGCCCGCCGCGCGCTTGCAGCGACCGTCGACGAGTGGGGCACCCAGCTCGTGGCCGGCTGGCACGAGTGGGTCGACCTGGCCGGCCGAGTGGGCGACGAGCTCGGCGGGGCTGCGCTCGGAGCGGGCCCCGGCCAGGTGCTCGCCTGCGACTCGACCACGGTCAACCTGTACAAGCTGGCGGGCGCGGTGCTGGCGGTGCGGCCGGGGGCGGTGGTCGTCCCGAGCGACGACTTCCCCACCGACAGATACGTGCTCGAGGGCCTGGCCGCGACCAACGGGCGCGAGTTGCGCATGGTCGATACGGACGCCGTGGCCGGCCCCGACCCCGCCGCCGTCGCAGCCGCCGCCGAGGGGGCAGCGCTGGTCGTGCTCTCGCATGTGAACTACCGCTCCGGCGCGCTGGCCGACATGCCTGGGATCACCTCCGCCGTCCAGGCCGCGGGCGCGGTGGTGCTGTGGGATCTGTGTCACTCGGCCGGCGCCGTCGAGATCGCGCTCGACGCCGCCGGCGCCGACCTCGCCGTCGGCTGCACCTACAAGTACCTGAATGCTGGGCCGGGATCGCCGGCGTTCCTATACGTCGCTGAGCGCCACCAGGCCATGTTGAGGTCGCCGATCCAGGGCTGGTTCTCGCAGGCCAACCAGTTCGCGATGGGGCCGCGCTATCAGCCGGTGGCCGGTATCGGCCGCTTCCTGGCGGGCACGCCCCCGGTGCTCGGCCTCGCGACCGTGCGCGCCGGTGTCGCGATGCTCGAGGAGGCGGGGATCGCCGCGGTGCGCGGCAAGGCGGCAGCGCTGACCGCACTTGCGGTCGACCTCGCCGACGAGCGGCTCTTGGAGCTCGGATTCACGCTCGGCACACCGCGCGACCCGGCCGCGCGCGGCGCGCACGTCTCGCTGCGCCACCCCGATGCCTGGCGCGTGTGCCGGGCGCTGATCGAGCATGCGAACGTCGTCCCGGACTTCCGCCGGCCCGACAGCATCCGCCTGGGCCTGCCGCCGCTCTACACACGGTTCGCCGACGTCTGGGACGCGATCGATCGCCTCGTCGCGCTCGTCTCGGAGGGAGTGCACGAGCGCATGCCCGCCGAGGCAACCCGGGTGACATAACGCTTCGGTCTGCGCCGAAGCCTCACCGGGTTACCCTACGGCCGTGCCCGGAGACGCCGACATCGCCGCCACGGCAGCCCTGCTCGGGGATCGCGGTCGCGCCCGGATTGTGACGGCGCTCGGCGACGGGCGGGCGCTGCCGGCGAGTGTGCTCGCCGCCGAGGCGGGCGTCGCCGCCTCGACCGCCAGCGAGCACCTGGCGAAACTCGTCGATGGCGGACTCCTGACGGCCGAGCGGCACGGCCGCCATCGCTACTTCCGCCTGGCCGGCGCCGACGTCGCCGAGATGCTCGAGGCGATGGCGCGTGTGTCGCCGTCGGCACCGGTGACGTCACTGCGAGAGGGTACGCGCGCGAACGCCCTGCGCATCGCGCGCACATGCTACGACCACCTGGCCGGACGGCTGGGCACGGGGCTCATGGCGGCGATGATCTCAGGTGACCTGATCAACGGTGGAGACGGCCCTCTCCACCCCGGGGCGGCTCGGCGCGACCGGCTCTCGGGCCGCGGGCATGACATCGACTATCGCCTCACCGCGCGGGGCGCGGCGACGCTTGGCGCGTTCGGGGCCGACCTGTCGGTCGCGACCGGCCGGCGGCCGGTCGTCGGCTACTGCGTCGACTGGAGCGAGCAGCGCCACCACATCTCGGGCGCCGTCGGCGCGGCGATCCTCGACCGATCGCTGGAGCTCGCGTGGATCGTGCGCCGGCCCCGCGGCCGGGCGGTGCGGGTCACGCCCGCGGGCGCAGACGGCTTTCGGGAGACGTTCGGCTTCGACCCCGAAGCGTCGTGCTACGCCGCGTCCGCCAACCCCCGCACCAGGGGCGCGATCAACTCGGCCGGCACGGGCTTGCTGAACAGGTAGCCCTGGCCCAGCGGGCAGCCGTGCTCGATCAGGAAGGCGCGCTGCTGCTCGGTCTCGATGCCCTCGGCGAGCGGTTGCAGGCCGAGGCCCTCGGCCATCTTGATCATCGTCGAGACGAGCACCTGGGCGCCGTGGTCGTCCGGCAGGTCGGCGACGAACGAGCGGTCGATCTTGAGCGTCGTCACCGCCATCTGGTGCAGCCGGCCGAGCGAGGAATGGCCGGTGCCGAAGTCGTCGATCGCGACCTTGAGGCCGCGGTGGTGCAGTTCGGCGAGCACCTCGTTGCGCTGGAGCGCGTTCATGAACGCCGACTCCGTGATCTCGATCATCATCCGGTCGGGCGAGAGGCCGAACGACTCGATCGTCCGCAGCACACCGCGCATCGCCGTCGGTTCCCAGTAGGCGGGGGGCAGGTTGACCGACACGTACAGGTCGAGGCCGGCGTCGCGCCACTCGCAGCCCTGCCGGCAGGCCTCGAAGATCACCCATTCCGACATGGCGCCGATCAGGCCGGTGCGCTCGGCGAGGGGGATGAAGTCGCCGGGCATGACCAGGCGCGCGCCGTCCTGCCAGCGCACGAGCGCCTCGACGCCGACGATGGCGCCGGTCTTCAGGTCGACCAGCGGCTGGTAATGCAGGCGCAGGTTCTCCTCGACGATCGCGCGGCGCAGGCGGCCCGTCATCGCGAGCTGCTCGAGCGCATCGACCGAGGCGTGGGTGTAGCGACGCTGGGCGTCGCGGCCGGAGGCCTTCGCCTGGTGAAGGGCGGTGTCGGCGTGCTTGAGCAGGTTCATCGGGTCGGACGCGTCGGCCGGGTAGAGGCTGATGCCGACGGTGGCCGAGCAGTAGATCTCGGTGCCGGCGAGCTCGGCCGGCTCACGTAGCGCGGCGCGGATGCGCTCGGCCATCGCGTCGGCGGCGAGGCCGGTGCCGCCGCCGCCGCGGCCGGGATCGAGGTCGGGCAGGAGGATCGCGAACTCGTCCCCTCCAAGCCGCGAGACGGCGTCTGCGTCCTCGACGGTCTCGACGAGCCGCCGGGCCGCCTCGAGCACGAGCGCGTCCCCCGCGGCGTGCCCGAAGCTGTCGTTCACGAGCTTGAAGTCGTCGAGGTCGACGAGGAGCACCGCGACGCCGTCGCCGGAGCCCTCCGCGCGCGTGACGGCCAGCTGCACGTTCTGCTGGAACATCGCCAGGTTCGGCAGGCCGGTGAGCGGGTCGTGGTAGGCCACATGGGCGAGTCGCTCCTCTGCGCGGCGATGGTCGGTCACGTCGAGCAGATACCCCTGCCGGCACGGCTGGGCGCCCTCCTGGTCGCGCACGACGACCGACTCGTCGAGCACCCACACGACGCTCCCGTCGGGGCGGACGATGCGGTAGTCGGCCGAATGTGGCGTGCCGGCGGCCGCCGCGGTCGAGATGCCCGGAAGGACGCGGTCGCGGTCGTCGGGATGGATGATCGCGGCCAGGAGCGCGGGGTTTGCGATCCACTCGGCCTCGGGGTAGCCCGTGATCGCCTCGGTTGCCGGGCTGCGGTAGATCGGCGTGGCCGCCTCGTCGAGGGCGTTCACGTAGATGCCGAGCGGCAGCTGCTCGACCAGGCTGCGATAGCGCGCCTCGGCTGCCCGCAGCCGCCACTCCGACTCGTGCAGCGCCTGCTCGGCGCGCTTGCGATCGGTGATGTCGTGGATGACGCCCTGGATCTCGATCGGGGTGCCGTGCTCGTCGTGGACGACGACGATCTGGTCGTGGAACCAGCGCTCGCGCCCTTCGGTGTCGAGCAGCCGGTACTCGTCCCAGTACGGGATGCCCGTCGCGAGCGCCTCACGGTAGGCGCCCAGGGCGCGGTCTCGATCGTCCGGATGCACGCGCTGCGACCAGCCGTCGGTGCCATCGAGCCACTGCTCGACCGCGACGCCGCTCATGGTCTCGAGCTGGGGGCTGACGTAGATCGGCTCGCCGGTGACCGCCCGGTCGACATAGGTGATCGCCGGCATGTGCTCGACCAGACCCTGAAAGCGTTCGAGCGCCTCGCGCGCGTCCCGGTGGCGCTGCGCATTGCCGACCGCCTCTGCGACCGTCTCCCCGAGCGCGCGCCAGAAGCGCATGCCTCCCGATGCGAGCTGGGCGGGAGACGCGCCCGTCACCTGGATCAGCCCGATGGCGGCGTCGTCGCACACGAGCGGGGCCAGGAACTCGGCCCCGGCCTGGCGGGGGCGGCGATTGGCCAGCACGGCGCTCCAGTCGGCGTCGGCGCAACGCGGCTCCGGGGCGTCCTCTCCCAGCGCGAGCAGGCGATCCGACCCGGCTTCGAGCAGCCAGATGCGCGCGTGCCCGCCGAGCACCGGCGCGGCGTGCACGTCGAAGCGGCGTGCAACCTCGTCGGGGTCGAGGGTTGTGAAGAGTGCGCGCGCGAGCGCGAACAGCGCGTTTTGACGGCCGGGGGACGGCACGGCCGTGTCATCGGCCGCTCCCGGTACCCCCTTGAGCGTTGACCTTTAGGGTTGCCCTTAGGCTTTCTGGTCGGCGATGTCGAGCGGCAGGAACAGCCGCCGGCTGGATGAGGGCTGCCAGACCACTCCGCGGCACATCGGGCACGTCGGCAGGGTGTGGTGCACGGTGATGCCGTACCCGCAGTCGGTGCAGTGGAATTCGCCGCGCGCAGCCGCGCCGGCGGCGAAGCCGGCCTGCTGCGCGCCGGAGCCGATGATGGCTATGCCCATGTGTCCCCCTGGTAATGCGCCCCCGGATCGCACTGCGGCGATCCCTTACCTCTCAAGGTACCCGGACCGGCGCCGACGCGCGTACCCCGCGCGGGGGTTCGCGCCTACTTCTTCGCGGGCTCGTAGTAGGGGTTTTCCCCGGATGCGTGGTCGGTCACGTCGATGACGCGCGTGATCACCGGCACCGCCTCGCGCAGGGCGACCTCGATCCCCTGCCGCAGGGTCACGGACACCATCCCGCAGCCGACACAGCCGCCGCCCAGGCGCAGATAGGCCGTGTCGGCCTCGACCGCGACGAGCTCGGCGCTACCGCCGTGCGCGGCGATGGCCGGGTTGATCTGCTGCTCGAGCACCTGCATGAGCCGCCGGGCGATGTCGCCGCTCAAATCCGCGGTCGCCGGCACGCCCACCGCGGGACTCGGCGGCGTGCGATTACGGATGACGAGCCCGCCGGTCGCCAGGTCGCCCTGGCGGTCGAGGGTGGCTCCGCGCAGAAGCTCGACGCTGCCGGACGGGATCACCACGGCGATCCGGCCCAGATCCTGGACGTGAGCGTCGGTCGGCGCGTCGGCCAGCGGCTGGAGGGACAGGTCGTAGCCGTACTCTCCGCCCTGCACGCCGGTCACCTCGACCCAGAGCGCGAAGCGTTCGGGATCGGCCTCGCGCGAGCGCACGAGCACCGTCTTCTCGACGGCGGCGTCCGTGACGTTGAGCACCGTCTCCACGCACATAGGGTATCGGTCATGCCCCGCGTGCTCCTCCTCCTGCCCACCGCGACGTACCGGGCCGAGGACTTCCTCGCCGCCGCAGCCACGGTCGGGGCCGAGGTCGTGGTCGCGTCCGATCGCCGCCAGGCCCTGCACGGGGCGATGGGCGACCGCGCGCTTCGCATCGACATGCGCCGGCCCGACCGGGCCGCCGCTGCGATCGTCGAGCTGGCGGGCCGCTCGCCGCTCGACGCGGTCGTCGCGGTCGACGACGGCGGTGTCGCGGCGGCCGCGCTTGCGAGCGAGCGGCTCGGCCTGCCCCACAACCCGCCTGCCGCGGTCGCCGCGACGCGCGACAAGGTCGCCATGCGGCGCGCGTTTGGCGCAGCGGGGATCCCGCAGCCCGACTTCGTCGCGCTCGCGCCAGGCGACGACGCCGGCGCGGTCGAACTGCCTGCGGTACTGAAGCCGTTGGCGCTCTCGGCCAGCCGCGGCGTGATCCGGGCCGACGATGCCGAGGGCGCGCGACGGGCGCACGCCCGCATCCGCGCCATCCTGGCAGCAGCCGGCGAAGACGCCGGCGGCCCGGTCCTGGCCGAGCGCTATGTCCCCGGCACCGAGGTCGCCGTCGAGGCGCTCACGCGGGCGGGCGAGCTCGAGGTGCTCGCCGTCTTCGACAAGCCCGATCCGCTCGAAGGCCCCTACTTCGAGGAGACGCTGTACGTGACCCCGTCCCGGCTCGCGCCCGCGGCTCTGCGCCGGGTCGAGGCGCTGACCGCCGACGCGGCGCGCGCCCTCGGACTTCGGGAGGGGCCGGTGCACGCCGAGCTGCGCCTCGACGCAGACCGGGTCTGGGTGCTCGAGCTGGCCGCCCGTTCGATCGGCGGCCTGTGCTCGCGGGCGCTGCGCTTCGGCGCGGGCATCAGCCTGGAGGAGGTGATCCTGCGGCATGCCCTGGGCCTTCCGATCGGCGCGCACGACCGCGAATCGGCGGCAGCCGGCGTGATGATGCTGCCGATATCGCGCGCGGGCACCCTGCGCGAGGTGCGCGGCCTCGACGCCGCCCGCACCGTCGCCGGCGTCGAGGACGTCCGCATCACGATCCCGCGCGGCCGGCCCGTCGTGCCGCTGCCCGAGGGCGACCGCTACCTGGGCTTCGCGTTCGCCCGGGCGGCGACCCCGGCGCTGGTCGAGGCGGCGCTGCGCGAGGCGCATGCCAGGCTCGACGTCGTCGTCGACTGAGTATCCTCCCGCGTCCGTGGCCGCCCTCGCCCCTGACATCGTCCGCCGCCAGGCGGTCATCGGCTTCTGTGCGCTCTCGCCGGACGGCAGCTCCGTGGTCTACACGCGCCGGACGGTCGCGGGCGACCGCTATCAGACGGATCTGTGGCTCGTGCCCTACCGGGGCGGGCGCCCCCGCCGGCTCACGAACGGCCGCTGGAGCGACTCCGCGCCTGCGTGGTCGCCCGACGGCGCCACCATCGCGTTCACGAGCGATCGCGGGCCGGCCGATACTCCGGCGGCGCTTTACCTGATCGCGCCGGACGGCGGCGAGGCGCAGCGCGTGTGCGGCGCCGAGCACGGAGACGTGGGCGCGCCGGTCTGGTCGCCGGACGGGACGCGGATCGCGTTTGTCGCAAAGGCGGGGCTCGCCCGGTTCTGGAGCGGCGATCCGAAGCTGCGCACGGCCCGCGTGATCCGCACGGTCGACTGGCGCAGCGACTCCGGCCAGCGCGACTACCGCACCCACCTCTTCGTCGTGCCCGCCCGCCCTGGCGCCCGCCCGCTGCAGATCACGCAGGGCGACTTCGACGTGGCGGAGCCCGCCTGGCGGCCGGACGGCAAGCGGATCGCGTTCGCGGCGACGATGGGGCCCGACGCCGACCTCGCGCCCAAGCCGAGCATCCACTCGGTGCGCGCGAAGGCCGGGGCCCGCCCGAAGGAGCTGGTGCGCCTGGCCGGCTTCGCCCGGCTGCCCTCCTGGTCGCCCGACGGGCGCATGCTCGCGTTCGTCGGCACCGATGTCCCGGGCGCACCCGACCACGCCGAGCCCGAGCTCTACGTGTGGGACGGCGCCGCGGCGCGCAGCCTCACGGGCGTGCTCGACCTGCCCGTGACGATGGCCTTCGGCTCCGACCTGCACGACTGGATGGGTCCCGAGGAGCAGCCTCCGCACTGGGACGACGGGACGCTCGTGGTTGCGATCAACCGCCGCGGCCGCGACGAGGTGTGGCGGGTGCCGCTCGCCGGCGACCCGCTCCCGCTCACGAGCGGCGACACGTCGCTGACGGCGAGCTCGGGCGCCGCCGGCCGCTTCGTGACGACCGTGACCGACGACGTCTACCCGCCGGAGGTGTGTGCGGTGCAGGAGGGCCGGCTGCGGCGGCTGACCCGCCACGGCGGAGCGTGGCTGCGCCGTCACCCGGGCCCGGTGGTGCGCGAGGTCGACGCCGGCGGCGTGCCCGCGTTCCTGTTCGAGCCGGCCGGCGTCGAGGGCCGCTCGGCGCTCGTGCTCGCGCCGCACGGCGGTCCGTACGGCGCCCACGCGCCGACGCCGGAGCTCGACACGTGGCTTCTGACCTCGCTCGGCTATCGCGTGCTCGCGCCCAACATCCGTGGCTCGTGCGGCTACGGCCGCGCCTGGGTCGAGGCGATCCACGGCCGCTGGGGCGGGCCGGACGCCGACGACCTCGTCACCTCGCTCGAGTGGGCGGTGCGCCGGCGCCTGGCCGACCCCAGGCGGATCGCCGTCATGGGCCTGTCCTACGGTGGCTGGGCGGCCAACTGGCTCGCGGGCACCAGTACGCGCTTTGCGTGCGTCATCTCCGAGAACGGCGTCGCCAGCATGCAGACCGCGCACGCGGCCTCGTGCATCGGCCCCGCGTATGACCGTGACATCGGCTACGGGCCGGTGTACGCGCACGGGGCGGAGCTTGCGGCGGCCTCACCAATCCAGCACGTCGAGCGGATGACCGCCCCGATGCTGATGCTGCAGGGCGAGGCCGACCGGATCTGCCCGCTCGACGACAACTGGCAGCTCTTCGTCGCCCTGCGCGAGCTGGGGCGCGACGTCGAGATGGTGCTCTACCCGGACGAGCACCACGTGATGATGGCGACGGCCCGCCCCGATCGCCGCATCGACCGCATGCAGCGCGTGGTCGACTTCCTCGCGAAGCACTGCCCGCCGTGAGGGCAACGCACCAGGCGGGGTCAGACCCCCTTTTGGTGCGTCAGCCCGTATTCGTGGGGCCCGGTAGGCCGACCGCGCTTGCGGTGAACCCGACTACTTCACGAGCAGGGCGGCGCCGATCGCGCCGCCGAGGTCGCCCAGAGCGGCCACGTGCACCGCGGGCGGGCGGCTGTCCACGAACAGGTGCGGGTGCATCTGCTCCTGGATGCGGGTCACGTACGGCTCGCCCAGGCGCGTGCCGAGGCCGCCGCCGATCACGACCGCCTCGACGTCGAGCAGGTTGACGGCGGAGGCGATGCCCGCGCCGAGCGCGGCCAGCGCGCGGTGGATCAGATCCACGGCGAGCCGATCGTCGTCGTCGAGAGCATCCGCCCAAACGCCGCTCGTAAGCGCCGTCCGGCCCTTCTTCTCCATCAGCCTGAAGAGCAACGTCTTCTCGCCGGCGTGGTGCCGGCGGCGGGCCTCGAGCTCCATCGCCTTGCGGCCGGCGTAGGCCTCCATGCAGCCCAGCCGCCCGCAGGGGCATTTCGCGCCGTTTCGCCGCACCACCATGTGCCCGATCTCGCCGGCGGCGCCGCGGCCCCGCCACGGCCGCCCGTCCAGGATCACGCCGCCGCCGACGCCCGTGCCCCAGAACACGCCGAGCAGGCTCGCGTACGGCTTGCCCGCGCCGAGCTCGAACTCGGCGTTCGTGGCCACCCGGACGTCGTTTCCGAGGGCGACCGGCGTGCCCAGCTCCTGCTGCAGCGCGCCCGCCACGCTGACCGTGCGGTTCCAGTCGGGGACGACGTTGTACGCGTTGGTGACCGTCCCGGCGGCCGGGTCGACCTCGCCGGGGCAGCCGATGCCGACGCCGTCCAGGTCGGACGTCTGCACCTTTGCCTGCGCCGCCGCGCTCTTGATCGCGTCGGCCATCGCCCGCAGCACGCCGTCGGGGCCGGCATCCTTCGGCGTCGGCACGCGGGCCTCGCCGCGCACGCCGTTGCGCGCGCCGACGATCGCCGCCTGGATCTTGGTGCCGCCGAGATCGATCCCGCCTCGCAATGCCATCGTCGTAGTCTCGCGCATTCCCCGAGGCGCGGTTGCGATAGTCTCGATCGCCCCGATGACCCCCGACGCCACAATCCGCGCTGTTGACGAGCACGGCCTGCGCCTGGTGCGGTTCCTCTACTGCGACAACGGGGGCACCATCCGGGGCAAGGCGTCGAGCCGCCACGGCCTCGAGGGGCGGATCGCGAGCGGCATCGGCCTGACCGTGGCCATGCAGGCGATGAACAGCCTCGACCAGTTGCAGCCGGTGGCGGACATGGGGCCGGTCGGCGAGGTGCGGATGCGGCCCGACCCGGAGACGTTCCGCGTGCTGCCGTATGCGCCCAGGACGGGCGCGATGTTCGTCGACATGCTCGACCTCGACGGCAATCCGGCGCCGGTGTGCCAGCGCTCGTTCCTGAAGCGCATGTGCGATCGCCTGGCCGAGCGCGGCCTGCGGATCGAGGTCTCGTTCGAGAACGAGTTCTCGCTGGGGCGCGCCGTCGAGGGTGGCTACGAGCCGATCGACCAGAGCCTGTGCTTCTCGACGATCGGCATGACGGTGGCGCAGGACGTCGTCGACGACCTGGTGGCGGCGCTCGAGGCGCAGGGAATCGTGCTCGAGCAGTACTACGCCGAGCTCGGCCACGGCCAGCACGAGATCGCCACCGGCCATGCCCCGGCGCTTCGCGCCGTCGACGAGCAGATCTTCACGCGCGAGACCATCCGCGCGGTCGCCGCCGCCCACGGCATGGTGGCGTCGCTCGCGCCCAAACCCTGGCCCGACAACGCCGGCAACGGCTGCCACATCCACTTCTCGCTCTGGGACGGCGACCGCAACCGCTTCCACGACGCATCCGGGCCGGGCAGCCTCTCGGCCGAGGCGCTCGCCTTCATCGCCGGCCTGCTCGAGCACCTGCCCGGCCTGTGCGGGCTGACCGCGCCGAGCTTCAACTCCTACCACCGCATCATCCCCCACTACTGGGCGGGGGCGTTCACGTGCTGGGGCCTCGACAACCGCGAGGCGCCCGTGCGGGTGCCGTCGCTCTACGCCGGCCGCGAGGAGGCCTCGACGAACGCCGAGCTGAAGGCGGCGGACGCGAGCTGCAATCCCTACCTCGCCGTGGGCGGCCTGATCGCCGCCGGGCTGGACGGGCTGGAGCGCGGCCTCGAGCCGCCCGCGCCGGTGCAGGTCGACCCGGGCGGCCTGCCCGAGGCGGAGCGCGCTGCGCGGGGCATCCGGCCGCTCCCGGCCAGCCAGCGCGAGGCGCTCGATGCGCTCGCCGCCGACGAGGTGCTGACCGGGGCGATGGGAGACGTGCTCGCCACCTCCTACCTGGCCGTGCGCGGGTCGGAGTGGGACGTCTACTCTGCGGCCGGCGAGGAGTTCGAGCAGCAGGGGCACTTCCAGAAGTACTGACCGGAGGCGGCGATGGCGCGGCGGATGATGGACAGGCGCTCGCTGCTCGCCGGCGCGATGGGCAGCGCCGCGGGCCTCGTCGTGGTCGGTGCCGGCGTCGCCGCGGGTGTGCTGCCGGGGCGCGCGCGGCTGAAGGCCGAGTACCACGACATCTTCGGCCCGCACGCGCACATCCCGTCGGCGCCCGAGGGGCGGGTGCGGCTGGAGCAGGTGTACTCCCACGCGCGGGGCAAGACCGTCGACCTGTTCACGGCCGTCCCGCACGGCCACGGCGACGGCGCCGGGCTGCCCGTGTGCCTGATCCTGCACGGCGTCACCGCCACGCCGGCGGACTACCAGGGGTTCGGCCTCGGCCGCTTCCTGACCGCGGCCATGCAGCGGGGCGCGCCGCCGTTCGTGCTCGCCGGCGCCGCCGGCGGGCTGCTCTACTGGGAGCCCGATCCGGCGAGCCCCGACAATCCCCAGAAGATGGTGACCGACGAGATGCCCCGCTGGCTCGCGGCCCGCGGGTTCGACTCGACGCGGGTCGCCGCCTGGGGCTGGTCGATGGGCGGCTACGGCGTGCTGCGGCTGGGCGAGGTCAAGCCCGGCTGGCTACGGGCCGTGGCCGCCTTCAGCCCGGACGTCACCCACAGCGACCGTGTCGTAGCCGACGACGGCGTCTACCAAACGACGCCGCTCGGGATCTGGATCGGCCGCTCCGACCCGCTCTTCGCCGATGTGCGGGCGTTCGTGGCGAAGCTGCCGCGGCGGCCGCAGATCCTGGCCTACGGCGACGGCGCCCACACGCGCGCCTACTGGGACAGCGTCACGCTGCCCGCGTTCGCCTTCCTCGGCGCGGCCCTCGGCCGGGCGGCGGTCTGAGCGATGGCGGCGACTCTGCTCGATGCGCTCTGGGCGGTGCCGGCGGTCGACCACCACGCCCATGGCATCGTGCCGGTGCGGCCGACCCTGGACGAGTTCCGGGGCATGTTCTCGGAGAGCCCGCACCCGGCGCAGTGGCCGCACGTCGCCACCGGGCTCACGTATCGGCGGGCGATGCGCGAGCTGGCCGCGTTCCTCGGCTGTGAGACCGGCGAAGACGCGGTGCACGCCCATCGGCTCGCTGCCGACTTCGACGCCTACTCGGCCGATCTCCTGCGCGCATCCGGCACGGGGCTCCTGCTCGTCGACGACGGCTACCCGGCTGCCGGCGAGGGCTACGACTGGCAGCGGATGGGCGAGCTCGCCGGCTGCGCCGCGCGGCCGGTGATGCGCATCGAGCGGGTCGCCGAGGAGGGCCTCGCGGGCTCCTTCGCCGAGTTCCGCGAGCGGGTGCGTGCCGAGGTCGCCTCTGCGGAGTCGCGCGGCTTCGCCGGGCTGAAGACGATCGCGGCCTACCGCACCGGCCTCGACCTGCACCCGCCCGACGTCGAGGCGGCCCGGGCGGCGTTCGCCGCGGGCGGCACGCGGATCGAGTCAAAGCCGCTGCTCGAGCTGGCCCTGTGGGACGCGCTCGAGGCCAACGCCACCAACCCGCTGCCCGTACAGGTGCACGCCGGGTTCGGCGACTCCGACCTGCTGCTGCCGCGGGCCGACCCCACCTGGCTCAAGCCCGCCTTCGAGCGCTACCCCGCGACCCCGTTCGTGCTGCTGCATTGCTACCCGTTCGTGCGCGAGGCGGGCTGGCTCGCGCACGTGTACGGCAACGTCTACTTCGATCTGTCGCTGACCATCCCGCACGTCTCCCGCCCGGCCGAGATGGTGCGCCAGGCGCTCGAGTTGGCGCCGATCAGCAAGCTGCTCTACGCCAGCGACGCCGCCCGCACGCCGGAGCTCTACCTGGTGGCCGCCCGCTGGTGGCGGACGGCGCTCGCCGAGGTGCTGGGTTCGGAGCTCCCGGCCGTCGAGGCGGAGCGCGCGGGAGTGATGATCCTGCGCGAGAACGCGCACGCCGTGTACCCACTCGGCTGAAACGTGCTGCAATTGACGCACGCCGGTGGTTGCATTCGTGCCCGGACGCGGTGACAATCGTCTCGATGGATCAGGTACCCCAGGCGCGTGTGCGCTACTACCGGCTCGGTGTGCGTGTGCTCGCCGCCGGGATGCTGGTGGCGAGCTTCGCGGTGGTCGCGTCCGTGATCACGCATCTGCCCTGGCGGAATGGGTCGGCGTCGCCTCCGCCCGTCGCGCCGCACAAGTCGCAGCCCGGCCTGTGGGGGGCGAAGCAGGCCGGCTACCGCCGGATCGACGCTCCGGTGGCGACGGCGCTGCGGCAGCTGCCGGTGCGGGTGGTGCTGCCCGGCGCGGCCGGCAAGCCCGCGGGCGTCTACGCCGCCGCCCACAGCATCCGGGTGCGCTACGCCTCCGGCTCGCACTTCGGCGTGTACCTGCTGACGGTGTGGGGATCGCGCTACGGCGTCGGCCCGCGGGCGATCCGGACGCGCGCGTCCACATGCCGCGCGTGCACGCACAACCGGCTGATCACCCTCGGAAGCGGCGTGCCCGCGGCCGTCGCCGCAGGCGGCGGTCACCCCAGCACGGTCACCTGGCGCGAGGGCGGCCGCACCTTCGAGATCCGTGGCCCGGGGGCGACGTTCTCGAACCGCGACGCGGTTGCGGCGGCCCGCGCCGTCGCCCGCGCCAACGCCTAGCTGCTGCTGAGGTCGGCGAAGGCCGCCGTCTCCGGCAGACTATGCGCGGTGACCGCCGGCCCGAATCCCACCTGGAAGCACGCCCAGCCGCCGCGCAATTGGACGATCGTGATCATCCGGGGCGGGCTCGCGCTGCTCGTGCTGCTGGGCGTGCTCTACGTGACCCAGTGGCGGCAGCGCATCGCCGCGCCGACGCTGCAGCGTGACGTCGCGGCGAAGCTGCACGCCGGGTCGGCCCGGTGCGCGGACCGCACCGGCAACGGCGCGACCTGGAACTGCCTCGTGGGATCGCCGCCGGCGTCCCGCTGCGTCGTCGTCGACGTGACGGTCACGGGCAGGTGGAGCCTGCGGAAGCACCCGCACGGCTGCCGGTATCCGTGAACCTGGCCTTGCCGAGGTCGACTCCGAACAGGTCGCGCAGCACCTCCCGCCGCTCGCCGTCGTCGGCCAGGTCGCGCTCGTGGCGGTCGTCGCCGGACGTCGTGATCAGGCGCATCCCGGCCAGGCTGATGCGGCCGTCGGCGGTCGCCATGCTGCAGATCGGGGCGTCGGTGAAGTGTCCCGGCGGCGTCTGCAGCACCCGGCACATGCCCTCGAACTGGGTCATCGCGCGCGCCGCCCGCTCGAAGCGGTACTGGGGCCGGCCGTCCTGTGTGAGCAGCACCCGGCTGCCCTCGACCGGCTCGAGCCGGTACACGCGCCCGCGCTCGCGGACCTGCGGCCCGGTCTCGTCCAGCAAGAGCGGCGCCGTGAAGCTGTCGCCGAAGCCGACGTCGGCCAGCCACGGCCGGTCGAGGTCGACCCGCAGCGTCAGATGGGCGAAGTCGGGCGTGCCCGGCTCGCTGAGGACGACCGCCGCGGAATAGCGTGTGACCGTGAACCCGAGCCGCTCGAGCAGGCGGGCGAAGGTGCCGTTGAGCTCGAAGCACCAGCCGCCGCGCCGCTCGCGCACGATCTTGCGGTAGTTGCGCCCGGCGGCGATGACGTTGCTGCGGCCGATGTGCAGATCGAGGTTCTCGAACGGCACTGACAGCATGTGCGCCCGGTGCAGCGCCGCCAGCGTCTCGGCGCTCGGATCGCGCGGGCCGGTGTAGGCGATCCGGGCCAGGTACGCGTCGACGTCCACCGCTCGGATCCTACGGAGCCGGCGGCCCGGCCGTCAGCCGGCGGATCGCGGCGGCGCGCACGCGCGCGGGGTCCATGTCCTCCCAGTCGGCGTCGATCCACCACGTCGCTCCCGCCTCGAGCCACGGCCGCACGATCGCGCCGGCGGCCGCCGGGTCGGGCGGCGTCGTGCCCTCGGCGACGACGTCGTAGCCGTCCATGCCGAGCCCGGCTGCGGCGCGCCGCTCGCGCAGCCACCCGATCCCGTCGCGCAGGACCCCGGGTGTCATCTCCCTGTCGCCCTCACCCTTGGGCATGTGCGCCGGCAGCCAGCCGTCGAGGCGAGCGGCGCGGCGCATCGACTTCGGCCGCGGCCATGCCCCGACGACCCAGATCGGCGGCCGCGGCCTCTGGACGGGCGGCGGCGGGATCATCCGGTCGGCCGGCCGCGCGTGGTAGTGGGCGCCGGCGTAGGCGAACGGCTCGCCGCTCCACAGGCCCTGCATCAGCTCGAGTGACTCGTCCATGCGCTCGGCTCGCTCGCGCCGGCCGGGATCTTCCTCGAAGATCCACCAGCGGTCATCCGGCGCGCCCAGGCCGATGGCCAGGATGACGCGGCCGCCGGAGAGGTTGTCGACCGTCGCCACCTGGCTCGCCACGTCCCACGGCAGGCGGCGCGGGAGCGGCGTCAGCATCGTGCCGAGGCGGATGCGCTCGGTCGTCATCGCCGTCGCGGTCAGCGCCACCCAGGCGTCGATGCCCCAGACCGGCTCCCACACGAAGAAGCCGTCCCAGCCGGACTCCTCTGCGAGCGCGGCCAGCTCGGCCGCCGTGCGCGCATCACCGTATGGGAGCACCCAGCCGTATCGCACGGCCACAGGCTAGCCCGGCCGATCGTTACGGGGACTGTCCCCGCTCTGGGCGGGGACAGTCCCCGGTGGCGCCGTTACGGGCCGTCGCGGGGGGGTCACGACGCGACGGCGGTCACCGGCTCCGGCTCGAGCGCCAGGCGCAAGACCTCTTCGACGCTCATCACGGGGTGGAAGCCCATCTGCTCGCGCACGTCGGCGGGCACGTCGTCGAGATCGCCGCGGTTTCGCTCCGGCAGGATCACGTCGGTGAGCCCGGCCGCGTGGGCGGCGAGCACCTTCTGCTTGAGCCCGCCGATCGGCAGCACCCGGCCCTGCAGCGTGACCTCTCCGGTCATGCCGACCGTGTGCTTGACCGGCCGCCCGGTGAGGAGCGACGCGATCGCCGTCGTCATGGCGATGCCGGCGGATGGGCCGTCCTTCGGGATCGCCCCGGCGGGCACATGGACATGGAACTCGTGGTCGTCGAAGACGGCCGGGTCGATTCCCAGCTCCTCCGCGTGGCTGCGGACGAACGAGAGCGCGATCCGGGCGGACTCCTTCATCACGTCGCCCAGCTGGCCGGTCAGCGTCAGGCCGCCGGAGCCCGGCATCCGCGTCGCCTCGATGAAGAGGACGTCGCCGCCGGTGCCCGTCACCGCCAGGCCCGTCGAGACGCCCGGCACCGCCGTGCGCACCGCCGACTCCTGGAAGAACTTCTGCCGGCCCAGCGCGTCGCGCACCGCCGCCGCATCGACCACGACGGGGGGTTCGGCCGTCGCCGATGCGATCCGGGTGGCGGTCTTTCGCAGCACCGTCCCGAGCTCGCGCTCGAGCTGGCGCACGCCCGCCTCGCGGGTGTAGTCGGTGATCACCGCACGCACGATGTCCTCGGAGATCTCCACCTCGTCGGGCTGCAGGCCGTTTCGCTCCACCTGCCGCGGCCACAGGTAGCCGCGGGCGATGGCGACCTTCTCGGCGGTGGTGTACCCGTCGAAGCGGATCACCTCCATGCGGTCGAGCAGCGGTCCGGGGATCGTGTCGGCCACGTTGGCGGTGGCGATAAAGAGGACGTGCGACAGGTCGAGCTCGACGTCCAGGTAGTGGTCGCGGAACGAGTGGTTCTGGGCCGGGTCGAGCACCTCGAGCAGCGCCGAGGAGGGGTCGCCGCGCCAGTCGGCGCCGACCTTGTCCACCTCGTCCAGCATGATCACCGGGTTCATCGTGCCGGCGTCACGCAGCGCGCGCACCAGCCGACCCGGCAGGGCGCCGATGTAGGTGCGGCGATGTCCTCGGATCTCGGCCTCGTCGCGCACGCCGCCGAGCGACATACGCACGAACTCGCGGCCCGTGGCGCGGGCGATCGACTCGCCGATCGAGGTCTTGCCGGTGCCCGGAGGGCCGATCAGGGTCAGGATGACGCCCGAGCGGCGATCGTCCGGGACGCCCCGGTCGGCGCGCAGCTTCCGCACCGCCAGGTACTCGGTGATCCGCTCCTTGACGTCGTCGAGCCCGGCATGGTCTTCGTCGAGCACCTCGCGCGCGTGTACCGGGTCGAGCCGCTCGTCGGACCGCTTCGACCACGGCACGGCGATCAGCCAGTCGAGGTAGGTGCGGATCATGGAGGACTCGCCGGTGGACTCGCCCATGCGCTCGAGCCGCGCGACCTCGCGCTCGGCCTGCTCGCGCACGTCGTCGGGCATCTCGGCCTCGGCGATCTTGCGCCGGTATTCCTCGGCCACAGAGGCGTCGTCGTCGCCGAGCTCCTTGCGGATCGAGTCCATCTGCTTGCGCAGGAAGTACTCGCGCTGCTGCTTCTGCGCGCCCGACTCGACGTCGTCGCGGATGCGCCGCCGCACCTGCAGCTCCGCCATGCGGTCGCGCTGCAGACGCAGGGCCAGCTCGAGCCGCTCGATCACGTCGATCGTCTGCAGGAGCTCGACCTTCTGGTCGAAGTTCAGGTCGGGCGCGTAGCCCGACGTGTCCGCCAGGGCGCCCGGATCGTTGATGGAGCGCACGAACGCGCTCACGCGCCCGTCGTCGCCGCGCAGCTCGAGGATCTCCTCGACCACGGCGCGGTACTCGCGCTCGAGCTCCCGGGTGCGGGAGGGCGGCGGGGTCTCGTCGGGACGCTCGTCCACCTCGACCCACAGGCGGCCCTGGGGATCGGTGTTGGCGGCGCCGGCGATGCCGCGGTGCAGGCCGGAGAGCGAGACGGCATGGATACGTCCCGGCAGCCGCATGTGCTCGCCGACCTCGGCCACCAGGCCGACGTGGGCGTAGTCAGAGCCGTGCCGCGGGACGAGCAGAACGCGGGACTCGTCGCCGACGTCCACCGGCAGGGTCACGTCCATGCCGGGGAAGACGACGGTGTCCTCGAGTGGGATCAGGAGTAGTTTCGTCATGGGCGTATTCTGCCAGAAATAGTTGATGTTGGCAACTATCCGCTACATGGATTATGATTGCCGTCAGATGACTGAATGCTGGGAGCTGCTGTTCGACCTGCTCATGGCCGAGCGCGCCCGGATGCCCACCATCGCCGCCGAGTTCGACCTGTCGCCGACCCAGGTGCATGTGCTGCGCCTGCTCGAGCCGGGGACGACGGTGCCGATGGGGCGGCTGGCGTGCGGACTGGGGTGCGACGCGTCCAACATCACCGGCGTCATCGACCGGCTCGAGGCGCGCGGCCTCGTCGAGCGGCGGGCCGGCGAGCGCGATCGCCGGGTGAAGGTGCTCGTCGTCACCGCGCGCGGCCTGGAGCTGCGCACGCGCCTGCTCAGCCGCATCTCCGAGCCGCCCGAGCCGATCGCCCGGCTCTCGCCCGCCGACCAGCGGGCGCTCTCGGCCATCCTGCGCCGGGCCCTCGATCAGCCGTCGAGCACGCCCCGCACCAGCCGCATCAGCTGATCCACCGGCAGGTGCGCGAGGGCGGTGTGCAGGAGCAGCCCCTCGACCTCGTTCACGGCACCGGCTTTCTGCCCGTCGGAGATCGCACGGCCGACGCCCGCACGCACCGCGTCGGCGATCTCGAGCGTCGAGAGCCCGTGTCTGCTCGCGAACCGGCGCAGCTGAGACGTGCTCGTGAACGCGAGCAGGAGCGCCGGCTGGGAGACGTGCAGGTGGCAGGCCGCGCCGGCGAGCGCCGAGAGGGCGACCTCGTTCTCGAGGTCGCTGTAGCTCGAGACGTGGTGCCACTGCCGCGGCGCGCACGGACTGGCGACGCTGGCCGGGGCGTAGTTGCGGCCGCCCAGGGCGAGGTAGGCGCCAACCAGCGCGAGCGCCGCGACGAGCGCCGCGATGGGCCAGCGCAGCGCGCTCATGCGGCCGCCTCGCGTCTGCCGACCGCCAGCGGGACGAGCGCCAGGAGCGCAATCCCCGCCGCGACCAGGAATGCGCGCGAGAACGCGTGCGTCGCCGCCCGCCGCACCTGCTCGGTCAGCGCCGAGCGGAGCTGGTCGTACGTGGGCCGGTCGCCGCCCGAGGGGTGCTGTGCGCGGAACGCCGGCCCCAGGTCGGGCAAGCGGTTGCGCGTGGTGCGAAGGCTCTGATCGATCGCGTCGCCCAGCCGCAGCTTGGCCTGGAGCGAGAGCCGCGAGTTGAGCACGAGCGACGCGCCCGAGCGCTCGGCGGCGGCCTGCTGGGTGAGCAGGTCGGCCGTGAAGATCGGGGTCAGGATCAGCAGGCCGACGACAACGCCGGCATGCCTCGCCCCGATCGTCCAGCCGCCGTGGATCGCCAGCGAGCCCACGCCGGCCAGCGCCTCCCGGGTGAGGCCGGGAAGCGTCAGCGCCAGACCGGCGCCGATCAGCGCCTGGGGCAGGAACGTCCAGCCGATCGAGGCCGACGGCACGACCGCGAGCGCGGCGAGGCCGCCGGCGATCAGGATCACCCCGGCCGCCGCGAGGCCGGTCGCTCCCGGCGCCGACCGGGCGACGGCCGCCGTCACGAGTGTTGCGGCGGGGATCACCGTGAGCACGGCGGCGGCCGCGAGCGGCGAGAGCCCCCATCCCCGCACGAGCTCGAGGACGAGCAGGAAGAGGGCCGCCGTGAGCGCCGCCGACACGAGCGCGAGCGCCAGGTTGGGGGCGAGCCGGGGCCGGGCGCCCTCCACCGCGACGTCGGCCGGCATGAGGACGCGCCCCCGCGCGAGGAGCAGCAGCGGGACGAGCGCCAGCGGTACCTGGGCGGCGAACACCCCGCGCCACGAGAACGCCTGGGTCAGGGCCCCGCCGGCGGCGGGCCCCACCGCCGCCCCGATCGCCGCGGCGCCCGCCCAGGCGGCCACCCCCTGCGCCGGCGAGCCGAGCAGCCGCGCCAGGATCCGCAGCGCCGCACACACGACCACGGCCCCGCTCGCGGCCTGCACGCAGCGGGCGGCGAGCAGCACGTCGAAGTTCCCGGCCACGGTGCAGGCGGCCGAGGCGAGTGCGAAGACGGCGAGGCCGGCTGCGGCGACGCCGTTCGCGCCGGCCCTCGTCGCCAGATACGCGGCCGGCACGGCCGCCAGGGCCAGGACGAGGTTGAAGCCGGTGATCACCCAGGAGACTCGCTCGATCGAGACGTCGAAGGTGGAGAGCACGTCGGGGAGGGCGAGCACGACAACCGACGAGTCGGCCAGCACGGTCGCAACCGCGAGCAGGAGGCCCACGACGAGCGGCCCCGACCGCACCTCGTCGATCTCCTCGGCCGCGAAGAGGTCAACTGCCATCGGCCGCCACACCCTCTCCGCGGGCCAGCCGGCCGCCGGGCCAGCCGCTCAGCTCGCCGAACAGGGACAGAAGCGCCGGGACGAGCAGTGGGCGCACGACGAACGTCTCGAGCAGGATGCCGACCGCCATCGCGAACGCGAGCTCGCGGAACGCGCGCACGTCGACGATCGCGAGCAGGGCGAAGCTCGTCGCCAGGGTGATGCCCGCCGTGCGGATCGCCGCGGTCGTCCGCGCCGGGGCCAGCCGCAGCGCGTCCCGCAGCGGCCGCACGCGCGCCTCCTGCCAGACGCGCCCCGCGACGAACACGTTGTAGTCAGACCCCAGCGACACCAGCAGCACCCCCGCTGCGAAGGGGACATAGTAGGTCAGCTCGTGGTAGCCGAGCAGCGTCTGGAACGTCCAGGTCGTAATCCCCAGGGCGGCGGCGACCGAGAGCGCCCCCGACGCGACCAGCAGCACCGGTGCGATCACCGCGCGCAAGAACAGCATGAGCAGGATCAGATTGACCGCGAGCACCACGAGCACGACCCGCGCCAGGTCGGAGCGCACGGCGGTGACGGTGTCGGCCGCGACGGCGGTGTCGCCGGCCACGGTCGCATGCGCGCCCCGAAGGCCGGCGGCGGCCACGAGGGCGGGCAGGTGCGAGCGCAGGTCCCCCGCCCGCCCGATCGCCGTCGCCCCATAGGGATCCGTGCGGTAGGCGACCAGGAAGCGGGCCGCCCCGCCCGATCGCGTGGTGAGCACGCCCTGGCCGTGCTCGAACGGCGCATCGGCCGGCCCCACGGCCGCCGCGATCCCGGGCTGGCGGCGCAGCTCGCGCTGGAGGGCGGCGAGGCCGGCGCTGTCGGCGGCGACGCCGCGGCCGGTGACGATGATCTGGGTCGGCGAGAGCATCCCCGGCTGGAAGCCGCGGGCGACGGCGGCCGCCGCCACCCGCTCCTGCGCGTCGGCAGGCAGGCCGGCGATGTTCGTCACCCCGAGCCGGATGCCACTCAGACGCTGCGCGGCTGCGCCCAGCCCGGCGATGCAGGCGATCGCGACCACAACGGCGACCGAGCGGTGTGCGATCAGCCGGGCCGTCCGGTTGCGCCGCGGCGGGTGCGAGTCGGGGTGCGGCCGCCAGCTCTCGCCGGCGCGCAGGCGCGGCCAGAAGAGCGCCCGGCCGAAGATCGCAAGCGCCGCGGGCACGAGGGTGATCGCAACGGCCACCGCCACCGCGACCGCGACCGCGAGCCCTGGCCCGAGCTCCTGGAACGCGCGCACGCGAGCCACCTCGAGTGCCATCAGGCCGGCGGTCAGGATCGCACCGCCGGCGACCACGATCGGCGTTGTCTCGGCCGTGGCCCGCGTCGCCGCGCGCAGCCGCGACTCGCCCCGCAGCGCCTTTGTGCGCGCGTTCGAGAGGTAGAAGACGACGTAGTCGGTGACGATCCCGAGCACGAGTGCCACGAGCAGGGGGCGCAGGAGCGACGGCTGCTCGAAGCCCGCCCGCTGCGCCACGCGGGCCACCAGCTGCTCGGCCAGGGTGTAGGCCGTGCCGACCGCGGCGAGGGTCAGAAGCGGCGCGCCGGGGGCGCGGAACCGCACGCCCACGAGCAGCGCGACCAGGACGACCGTCGCGACCTCGATCAGCGGCAACGCCTTGTCGACCAGGTCGCCCTCGTGCAGCTCCGCCGGGTAGATGCCGGTCACGCCCACCAGGTCGTCGCCGTGGCGGGCGATGTCGGCGCGGTAGCGATCGACACCCGCGGTCCGTTGCGCCGACGCCACCCCGGCCCCCGACTCGAGATAGGTGATCGCGGTGGTGCCGGTCTCCCTCGACCCTGGCACGACCCCGGTGTCGTTGACGACGGGCAGCGCGATCAGGCCGCTGCCCGAACCCCTGCGCAGGGCCGCCCGGTCGGTCCGTGCGGCCCGCGCAAACACGCGCGCCGTGACGGCCCCGGGCAGGCCGTGGGGGTTGCGCTGGACGACCTCGGTCCCGGCGGTGAGCGGCACGCGGAAGAGACGCATGGCGAGCGCGTTCGCCCGCAGCGCCGCCGAGTCGGGCGGCACGAGCGAGACGAGCGAGTCGGGCGGCTGCGCGGGCACGGGCAGCACAACGGCGGCGTACACGGCCGCCGCGACCCACCCGAGCAAGATCGGCCAGCGCAGCTTGACGACGGTCCACGCGTAGGCCCGGGGGATGCGCCCCGTGGTGGGGGCGAGGTCTGGCGGGGCCTCCGTCATGCCCGTACCATGCCCGACTCGCGCATCGTGCAACCCGTGCGACCATCCGCCGGGTAGGGTGGGCCGGTCGTGACCCCACCGTTCTCGCTCCATCTCCCGGTGCGGATCAGGTTCGGCGAGGGCGTGATCGGCGGGCTGCCCGAGGTCCTGGCCGAGCTCGGCGCCGGGGCGGCCACGGTGGTCTGCGAGCAGCCGGTCGCCGACCTGCCCGCGGTGGCGGCGGCCACCGCCGGCCTCGACGTCTACCGCAAGCCGCCCGGCGAGCCCACCGCCGCGCTCGTCGATGCGCTCGTCGAGCGGATGCAACGCCGCCCGCCCGACGCGCTCGTCGCGATCGGCGGCGGCTCGGCGCTCGACCTCGCGAAGGGCGCCCGGGCGGCGTATTCGCAGGGAGTCGCGTTCGCGCGCCTGCTGTCCGGCGATGTCGCCGTGGCCGAGCCGCGGATCGGCCTCGTGACCGTCCCGACGACATCGGGCACCGGGTCGGAGGTGTCGGGGGGCGTCGTGGTCGTGGATCCGCACTCCGGCCGCAAGCTCGGCGTCGCCTCGCCGCTCATGCGCGCGCAGCACGCTCTGGTCGATCCGCTCCTGACGCTCGGGCTGCCGCCGGCCGCCACGATGCAGACCGGCGCGGACGCGCTGGCACAGGCCATCGGCGGCGTCATCGTGCGCAACAGCAATCCCGGCTCGGTCGCGCTCGGGCTGGAGGCGTGCGGGCATGTGGCGGCGGGGATTCGGCCGGCCGTGGCCGACGGCGGCGACCGGGCCGCGCGCTCACGGCTCAGCCTCGGCAGCCTGCTGGCCGGGCTCGCCATGAACCTGTCGGACTGCGGCGCCGACCACGCGCTCGGCCATGCCCTCGGCGGCCGCCTCGGGCTGCCCCACGGGCTGAGCGTCGGCCTCGTGCTCGCCGAGACGCTGGACGTCGACCGGGCCGCCTGCCCGCAGGCGCTCGAGCGGGTGGCCGACGCGCTCGGCGAGCCGGCCGGGGGACCGCCCGACGGCTCCCGGGCGGTGCGCGCCGTGCGCCGGATCCTGGGCGCGATCGGCTTCCCCACCTGCACTGCCGCCGGCGTCGGTGCCGACGACGTCGAGGCCCTGGTCGCGGTCGCCCTGGACGACTACTGCCTCACGGTGAGTCCGCACATGTGGAGCGAGGCCGACGTCCGCGGCGCGTACGATGCCGCCCTCGGCATGGGGGCGAGCAGGTCGTCCTCCAACGGATGAGTGGTACGTTTTGCACGGCCCGTCGACGGCTTCGAGGGGAAACCATATGAGGATTCGATTCGAGAACCACGATCTGGACACGGAGGGCTGCGGGCAGTTCATCGATCTCACCGACGACGTCGTGAAGGTTGTCGAGCGCAGCGAGGTACGTGAGGGCATGGCGGTCGTGTACTCGCCGCACACCACCTGCGCGGTGCTGATCAACGAGCGGGAGAGCGGGTTCATCGAGGACTTCGGCCAGATGCTCGACACGATCGCTCCGCGCGACGGCATCTACTACCGCCACGACGATCTCTCGATCCGCACCGAGGGGCTCGAGGGCGATCCGCACCAGGTCCCGAACGGGCACTCCCACTGCCGGGCGGCGCTCATGGGGTCGGCGTCGCAGACCATCCCGGTGGTCGACGGGAAGCTCACCCTGGGCCGGTGGCAGAAGATCTTCTTCTGCGAGCTCGACAGGGCCCGGCAGCGCAAGGTCTTCATCCAGGTGATCGGCGAGGAATGACGCCGCGGCCGGGGGCGGCCGGGGCGGTGCAGACGTGACCCAGGCGCTCCCGCCCGTCGTGGAGAGCGCAGCGGCGACCGTCGCCCCGGCGCTGCGGGCCGCGGCCGGGCGGCTCTCGCCCGCCATCGGCACGGTGGTCGGCTACCACCTGGGCTTCACCGACGCCGACGGCAACCCCGCCGACCTGGGGGGTGGCAAGTCGGTGCGCGCCGCCCTCGCCCTGCTCTCGGCCCGGGCGGCGGGCGCGGCCGAGGTGGAGGGGATGCCCGGTGCAGCGGCTGTCGAGCTCGTGCACACGTTCTCGCTGCTGCACGACGACATCATGGACGGCGACGGTGAGCGCCACCACCGGCCGGCGGCGTGGGCCGTCTTCGGCAGCGCGCGCGCCATCCTGGCCGGCGACGCTGTGCTGGCACTCGCCTTCCGGGTGCTGCTCGAGGCCTCCTCGCCGCATCGCGGCGCGGCGCTCGAGTCGTTGGCGGATGCCACCGCGCGCCTGATCGACGGGCAGGCCGCCGACCTCGACCTGGAGGGCCGGGCCGACGCGACGCCGCAGCAGTGCACGCAGATGTGCGCGGGGAAGACCGGCGCCCTGCTCGAGTGCGCAGCCTCGATCGGGGCGGTGCTGGCCGGTGCCGGCGCCGAGGTGACGGAGCCGCTGCGCGCGTTCGGCGGCCACCTCGGGCTGGCGTTCCAGGCGGTCGACGACCTGCTCGGGATCTGGGGCGACCCGGCCGCGACCGGGAAGCCGGTGTTCGGCGATCTCGTGCAGCGCAAGACCTCCCTGCCGGTGGCGATCGCGCTCGCGTCCGCCGGTGCCGGCGCTCGCCGGCTGGCCGACCTGCTCGGCCGCCCAACCCTGGATGCGGGCGAGCTGGCCGCCGCCGCCGGCCTCGTCGAGGAGTGCGGCGGACGGGCGGGTGCCGTCGCTGAGGCCGGGGAGCAGCTCGGGCTGGCGCTCGCCGCGCTCGGCGGCGCGCCGATCGATGCCACGGCCCGGGCCGACATGGCCGCGGTCGCCCGGTTCGTCGCCGCGCGAGATTTCTAGCTGGTTACGGGCCTTCGCCGGCGACCCAGAGCAGGCACGACGCCCGCCGCCGGATCCGCCGAACCATCCGGGCGAAGGCGCGCGGCCGCAGACGGGCGCGGTCGGGGCCGAACACGAGCAGGCCCGCCTCGCGCTCGCCGGCCACCTCGAGCAGCGCGTCCACGGGGTGCGGGCTGCGGACGCGCAGATGCTCGACGATGAGGCCGAGCGCCACCGCCTGATCGACCGTCTCCCGGATGCAGACCCGATCCGCCTCGAGCTCCATGTCGGCCCGGCGGGTGGCGATCGACTGCGGCCACAGCGGCAGCTCGACGGCGTCGATCACGATCAGCGGCGCCTGCGACTCGAGCGCGGCGCCGAGCGCCACCCGGAAGGCGTCGGGCTCGAAGGGGACGGCCATCGTTGCGAGCACCACCGGGCGTGTGCGCGAGTCGCGCGCCGGCGCGGTCGTCGGCGTGGGCGCGGCCGGCCGGTCGCGCAGCTTCACAGCTCGCCCTCGGCCTTGAGCGTCCATGTGCGCTGCAGCTCGCCCACGCGCCGCCGGTAGCGGCTGCGCATGACCGGGCGCACGTACATGAACCACAGGATCAGGATGAACGGAAGGCCGATGAAGAGCTGGTACTGCTGCGCGGTGAGCGCCAACAGCAGGACGAGCGCCGCCACGAGGGCCACGCCCGCGTAGCCCGCGATGCGGTAGCGGCGTCGCATCGCCTGGATCGCGGCGAAGTCGCCGGCCGGGATGCCGTTGGTGTCGTAGGTGCGCCCGCACGACTCGCACGTCCACCGCTCGCCGTAGGCGACCAGCGCCTCGGCGCCGCAGTCGCAGCGCAGGGTGATGCGCGGGGCAGCCATCGGAGGGATCTTCGCGGATGTGTGGAAGCTTCCGCAAGCGCCTCGGAAGATCGTGGGAGAATCTATTGACCGAGCGCGGCGATTCCTGTTTCATCGGCGGTCACTTCATCGCTCGTTGGCCCCTTCCGGAGGTTTTACATGGCCACTGCCGCAGTTGAGGAACGAGAGCTCCTCAAAACCATCAGCTGGTTCGACGGGTTCGTCGTGGCCCTGGCGAACCCGAGCTTCCTGATCACCGGCCTCGGCGGGTCGGTCCTCGGGCTGGGCGGGTGGGGCGCGGTGATCCTGTGGACGGCATCGGTCTGCGTCGGGGCGCTGCACAACTACGTCTACTCCGAGCTCGCGGCCATGTTCCCCAAGCTCTCGGGCGGCATCGCCATCTACGCGCACGAGGCATGGAAGAAGTACCTGTCGTTCGTCGGCCCGCTGGCGGCGTTCGGGTACTGGATCGGCTGGTCGGTGGTGCTCTCGGCCACCGGCATCGTCGTCGGCTTCCTCATCCAGGCGCAGTTCTATCCGTCGTCGGCCGCGGCGAGCTCGTCGTGGAACCAGAGCGGCCACCTGATCGGCGGCCACATCCCGCTCTACTTCTCGTTCCCGATCGCCCTCACCGTCGTCATCATCATCGCGATCTGGGCGTTCAACGTGATCGGCATGCGGCCCACGGTGTGGGTCGGCTACATCACCGGCGCGCTGCTCCTGATCCCGCTCGCCGTGATCATGTTCCTGCCCTACATCACCGGCGACTGGCACTCGAGCAACATGCACTCGAACCTCAACTGGCATTCGCTCACGGCGGACAA
>DASXOR010000020.1:0-17675 GCA_036494095.1 Gaiellales bacterium
CCGCCGCACCTCGAGCGGGCGCTTGCGGGCGTGGCCGGCGACCGCCGCGCCGTCGAACGCGATCGTGCCCGCCGCGGGCACGTGCAGCCCGGCGATGCAGCGGCCGATGGTGGTCTTGCCGCTGCCGGACTCGCCCACGAGGGCGACGCAGCGGCCCGGCTCGACCGTGAACGAGACGGCGTCGACCGCGGGGCGGCCGGAGCGGCTGCTGCGGTAGCGGGCCTCGAGGCCCGTCACTGCGAGCAGCGGCGCCGCGGCGCTCGCCGCGCGCCTGTTCCTGCCGACCGGCAGGTCGCGCTCGTGCAAATCGAGCTCCATCCAGCGCATACAGCGGACGTGGTGGCCGGGCACGGTCTCCTCGAGCACCGGCAGCGCCTCGTGGCAGCGCAGCTGCTGGTGCTGGCAGCGGGGGGCGAACGCGCAGCCGTCGGGCCAGTCGCCGACGCCGACCGAGACGCCGCCGATCCCGCGCAGGGCGCGGGGATGGCGGAAGTCGGGGATGGCCTCGACGAGCGCCCGGGTGTAGGGGTGCCGGGGCCGTTCGATCACCTCGGCGGCCGGGCCGTTCTCGACGATCCGGCCGGCGTACATGACGATGATCCGGTCGGCCATCTGGGCCACCACGGCCAGGTCGTGGGTGACGTAGACCATCGCCATCCCGTCCTCGTCGCGCAGGCGCCGCAGCTCGGCCAGGATCCGGTCTTGGGTGAGCACGTCGAGCCCGGTGGTGGGCTCGTCGAGCACCGCGACGGGCGGATCGCACACGCACGCCATCGCGATCGTCACCCGCTGCTGCTGGCCGCCCGAGAGCTGGTGGGGGTAGCGATGGGCGAACCGCGGGTCGGAGCCGAGCTCGACCCGCTCGAGCGCCGATCGGATCGACTCGCCGGAGCCGGCGCCCGCGCGGTGCGCACGCAGGACGTCCATGATCGCCCCGCCTATCCGCATCGACGGGTTGAGCGCGCCGCCGGGATCCTGGGGCACGTAGGACACCGTCTTGCCACGCAGGCCGCGCAGTGCCCGGCCGTCGCGGTCGATCACGCTCTCGCCGCCGACCTCGACCTTCCCCCCCTCGATCACGACGCCGGGCCGGGTGTAGCCGAGCAGTGAGAGCGCCGTCGTCGTCTTGCCACTGCCCGACTCGCCCACGAGCCCTACGATCTCGCCCGGGTACACCTCAAACGACACCCCCGCGACCACCGGCTCGCCCGTCTGCAGGCGGATGCTGAGCTCGTCGACGTGGATCACCGGGGCGGTCCGCACCGCGCTCATCCGACCACGCTCCTGGTCGTGCGCGGCACGTAGGAGCGGCCCAGGCTGCGGGCGATCGCGTCGCCGGTCAGGTTGATGCCGATGGTGAGCAGGCCGATCATCGCGGCCGGCACGAGCACCGCCCACGGGTTGAGCTGGATGTAGGTGCGGTTCTCGCTGATCATGAGCGCCCAGTCGGAGCTCGGCGGCTGCAGCCCGAGGCCCAGGAAGTTGACCGACGCGATGATCAGGATCGAGTAGGTGAAGCGCAGGCCCGCGTCGACGAGCACCGGGGCGAGGATGTTGGGCAGCACCTCGCGGCCGATGACCGCGAACGCGCGCTCGCCGCGGGCGATCCCGGCCTCGACGTAGCCGCGGGTGGACACCTCGAGCGTGGCGGTGCGGACGATGCGGCTGATGCCCGGAGCCTGGATGGCCGCAACGCCGATCACGAGCACGGCGATGCCGGTGCCGGCGCCGGCGATCAGCACGAGCAGGAACAGCAGCGGCGGAAAGGCGAGCATCACGTCGACGCTGCGCATGAGCGCCGGGTCGATCAGCGACCGGCTGTAGCCGGCCACGAGGCCGATGGCCATGCCGGCGGCATAGGCCAGCAGGGTCGCGGCGGCGGCGAACCCGATCACCGACCGGCCGCCGTTCAGGAGCCGGCTGAGGACGTCGCGGCCGAGGAAGTCCGTGCCCAGGAGCGCCTTGCCCGACGGGCCGCTCAGCGGCAGGCCGACCGGCGCGGCCGGATCGTGCGGGGCGAAGTACGGGCCGAGGATCGCCACCAGCAGCACGAACACGACGACGCCGAACCCGATCGCGCCCGAACGCGAGTGCAGGAAGCGGAAGCGGGCCCTCACGCCGGCTCCCGCAGCTTCGGGACGAGCAGCATGACGACGAGGTCGGCGACCAGATTGATGACGACGTAGACGACCGCGATCAGCATCGCCACGGACTGCACCACGGTCACATCGCGGGTCTGCACGGCGTTCACGAGCTCGGTGCCGATGCCCGGGTAGGCGAAGACGTTCTCGGTGATGATAATCCCGCCGATCAGCCACTGCAGGTTCTGGGCGAGCACCTGCACGCTGGGGGCGAGCGCGTTTCGCAACGCGTAGCGCCACAGCACCCGCCGCTCACCGACGCCGTTCAGGCGCGCCGTCTGCACGTACTCGGTCTGCAGCACCTCGGTCATCCCCGCGCGCACCATGCGCACCCCGGCGGCGAGCGACGCGAAGAGCAGCGTCAGCACGGGCAGCACGAGCTCGGACGGGTTGTCGAGCGGGCTGCCGCCGGGAGGGACGAGCGCGACCGGCGGCAGCCAGTCGAGCGCGACGAAGAAGATGCCGATCAAGAGCGACCCGGTCACGAACTCGGGCAGCGCGATCGCCGCGAGCGAGAAGATCGAGATCATGTGGTCGACGGGCTTGCCCGGGAAGATTGGGCCGATCACGCCGAGCCCGATCGAGAGCGGGATCATGAAGAGGGCCGCGATCGCCGCCAGGATGGCGGAGTTCTTGAGCGGCCCGGAGATCTGGCGCCACACCGACGTGTGCTGGCCCTGGGCGAGGCTGACGGCGGAGACGCCGAGATCGCCGTGGACGAAGCCGCCCAGCCAGTCGGAGTAGCGGGTGGTGGCCGGGCGGTCGAGGTGCATCCGCTGGGTGAGGACGCGCTCTGCCGCCGGCGTCGCGTTGCGGCCGAGGATCACGCTCGCCGGGTTGCCCGGCAGGATGTTCAGGGCGACGAAGATGACGACCGAGGCGACGACGAGCGCCAAGACCCCGCCGAGGATGCGGCGACCCAGGAACGCGAGCACCGGCGGGGTCTCCCGCCGGACGGCCCGGGGCTCCGCGGCGGCTGTCATCGGCCGGCTGCCGTCGCCGTCACGCCTGAAGCCACGCGTCCTGGAAGAGGTAGTTCCCGAGCGCGCCGGCGGCGTGCGGCTTCAGGCCCGCCACCTTCTTCGAGACCGCGTCGACCCAGTCGGCGTTCACCCACTGCAGGTAACCGCCCTGGTCGTACTGGATCTGCTGCACCTGGTTCCAGTAGTCCTGCGCCTTCGTCTTGTCGAGCTCGCCGATCGCCTTCTGCAGCACGGTACTAAACGCCCCCGACTTGAAGTGGGTCTCGTTGTACGGGGCGTTCGACGACAGCGACTGCAGGTAGAAGTACTTCAGTGACAGCATCGGCCACTGCGTCTCGGCGAAGCCCATCTTCAGATAGATCAGGCTCGGGTTGTAGTAGGCGCTCGCCGGCTCCGACTTGATGTTGACCTTGACGCCGGCAGCCTGCGCCTGCTGGGCGAGCAGCGTGGCCGACTCGACGAATCCGGGGAAGATGTCCGAGGTCTGGAGCAGGACGCTCAGGTTGTCCTGGCCGGCCTGCTTGAGCAGGCTCTTGGCCTTGTCGATGTCCTGGGTGCGCTGTGGCAGCGACGTGTCGTAGAACGGCAGCCCCTTGCCGGCGATGTCGTTGCCGACCGTGCCGAAGCCCGAGACCGCGCCCTCGATCAGGGCGGGGCGATCGGCGATCAGGCGCATGGCCTGGCGCACGCGGTTGTCGCTGAACGGCGCCTTCTGCGTGTCCATGTAGAACATCATGGCCTGGGGCGACGGGGCCACGAGGACGTTGATGTCGCCGCTGGCCTGGTGGGCCTTCGCCTCCTGGAACGGCAGCTGGGCCATGCCGTCGATCTGGCCGGAGAGCAGCGCGTTCAGACGCGCGGTCGGATCGGAGATCGACGTAATCTTGAGCTCGTCCACGTACGGCTTGCCCGTCACCCAGTAGTTCGGGTTCTTCTTGAACAGGCTCTGCTGCCCCGGCGTGAACGAGACGAACTCGAACGGACCGGTGCCGATCGGGTGCTTGAAGTCGGTGAACCCGGCCGGGATCATCCAGGTGTTGTAGTACGTGAAGTTCGCTGCCAGGTCGGCATCGGGGACCTTGAGCGGGATCCGCACCAGGTTCTTCGAGATCGCCTTCATGTTGTTCACGTCGATGCCGGACACGAACGGGTAGGAGCCGAAGTTGGCCGGCTTGGACATCTGCTGGATCGAGTAGATGACGTCGTCGGCGCCGAACGTCTTGCCGTTGTGGAAGGTGACGCCGTCGCGCAATTTGACCTCGTAGACCGTCGCGTCTGCGTTCGGGTTCCACTCGAGCGCGAGCCCGGGCGATGTCGTCAGGTCAGGGTTCACGATGACCATCGGGTCGTACAGGTTCTGGATGCGCCCCTCGTCGATCGGCGTGACGCCGATGAACGGATCGACCGTCTCGGCCGTGCCCGCGCCGACGAATCCCAGCCGCAGGGTGCCGCCGCGCTTCGGCCCTCCGGTCGCGGTCGGCGTGGACGCGCTCGTGCCGGAACCGCCACCACACGCCGCAGCCAGGAGCGGCGACATGCCGATGCCGAGCGCGGCCGCGCCCTTGAGCAGATTCCCGCGCGACAGGCGCCCGTCGAGGAGGTCGTGGCCCGGGGGCAGGTTTGCGTCTCGTCGGTCGGTCACCGGAGCCTCCAGATGGGGTCGTGGTCGGTCGCGTCCAGGCACAGGGGCGTGCCGGCGGGCGTGCGCGAGCACGCGGTGGGAAGGGCGCCTGACCGGCCGTGGGCCGCGCGCAGGCCGCACGCATCGACCCGGCGGGGGCGCGCGGATCGGGCCATCCGGACTCGTAGCCGGCTGGAGGTCGGTTGCGGGCGGCGGGACATGCGGGCCAGTATGGCCGATCGGCCGACTGGTTGTCAGCCCTTCCCACGTTCGGCTGCGACGGGCATTACATTGTCCCCTTGTCCGTGCCGGCCCGGCACGACGATCCCCCCGAAGCCGGGCCTGGTATGCTATCATACCGGATTCGCCGCTGCAAGCCGGCGAGGCCGTCGTGAACCCTCGCCTGAAAGGACCTTGCCGTGGATGCAACGCTGCTCGCCTCGAACCTGGGCTTCCCCGAAGGCCCGGTGGTGATGCCCGACGGGTCGATCGTCCTCTGCGACGGCAACACCGGTGAGCTGCTCCGCTTCAAGGACGAGTCGCTCGGCACCCACGTGCACACCGGCGGCTCGCCGTGGGGCGCCGTGCTCGGCTCCGACGGCGCGATCTACGTCACCCAGGGTGGCAACGTGCCCGGCAGCCCCGACCAGAGCGCGATCGCCGGGATCCAGCGCGTGAACGCGGACGGGTCGGTCGAGCTGCTCTCGTCGAGCATCGGCGGGTACGCGCTCGCCGGGCCGAACGACCTCGCGTTCGGTCCCGACGGGCGGCTGTGGTTCACCGACTCCGGTACCGAGCAGGACGATCGCTTCGCTCCCCCCGACCGGGCGCCCGGGCGCCTGTTCGTGCTCGGCTCGGGCGGCGACGGCGAGTTCCTGATGGAGCGCCCTGACGTGTACCCGAACGGCATCGCCTTCGACGCCCAGAAGCGGATGTACTGGACCGAGTCGGCCGCCCACCGCGTCTGCCGTCTCGAGGACGGCCAGGCGACGGTGTGGGCGCAGCTCTCGGACGGCCACGTGCCCGACGGCATGGCCTTCGCGGCCGACGGGCGGGCGTTCGTGTGCACCACGATCTCGGAGGGCGTCACGGTGCTCTCGGCCGACGGCGAGGTGCTCGAGGAGATCCACCTCGGTCAGCACCCGACCAACTGCATCTTCGCCGGCTCGGCGCTCTACGTCACCGCAACGGCGGTCGCCGAGATCCACGCCGACCAGCGCACCGGCACGTTCTGGCGGGTCGACACCGACGCGACCGGCGGCCTCCCGTTGATCCCCGGCCGGCTTTAGAGCACCGGCACCGGCACCACGGCGCCGGTCGCGATGGCCGTCTCGGCCGCCAGGACGACGGCGAGCGTTCCAAGCGCGTCCGCGGGGGTGCACGCGACGCCGCCCGGGTCGCCGCCCTCGACGGCGGCGAAGAACCGCTGCTGGGAGTGCAGCCGCGGCGCGATCCGGTCGCGCACGTCGACCTCGCGGCCGCCCGAACGGCCGCGCAGGCGCAAGCGCGGGTCGAGCTCGAGGGTGAGAGTGGCATCGGCCGCGAGCACGTCGATCTCGTAGACGGGCCGCGAGCCCTCGGTGGTCCAGCCGACGTGCACCGCGCCGATCCCGCCGGCGCAGAAGCGCACGGCGAGCGAGACGACGTCGTGCAGCCCTCCCGCCTCGCGCCCGCGCAGCGCAAGGCCACCGGCCGCGGCGGTCGCCTGCACCGCCTCCGCCTCGCCCGCGAGGGCGAGCAGGAGGTCGACGTCGTGGCTCGCGAGCTCGAACAGAATGCCGCCGCTCTGGCGGGGATCGGTGAACCACGAGCCCGACCCGATCGCCTCCACGTCGCCGCGAGCGGGCTCGGTGGGGCCGTAGCTGCGCGCCACCATGAGGCCGGGCGGCGAGCCGTGCAGCTCCTCCCGGGCGGCGGCCAGGATGTCGAGGCTGCGCCACTGGTAGCCGACCGCGCACACGCAGCCGCTGTCGCGCCAGGCGGCCACGATGGCGCGGCCGTCCTCGAACACCCGGGCGAGCGGCTTCTCCAGGTAGACGGGGATGCCGCGCCCGAAGGCCGCCGCCGCCGCCGCGGCGTGGTCGGCCGGCGGGGAGCACACGAGGACGGCATCGGGCCGTTCGCCGTCGAGCAGCTCCTCGACGCCGGCGTACGCGCGCGCGCCCGCCGGCGCCGCCAGCGCCCGGGCGCGCTCGGCGGCCGGGTCGCACACGCCGGCGAGCTCGTGGCCGAGCTCTGCGAGATGGCCCGCGTGCGTCTGGGCGATCGCCCCCGCACCGACGACGGCGACCCTCAAGCAGCGCCGCCTTCGGGCCGGCGCAGGAACTGGTACTGGACGCCGCCGCTCGTGGCCGCGTCGGTCCAGATCATCATCGCGTCGCCCGAGGGGAAGGGCGGCCAGCTGACGGCGACGCCGCGCTCGACCAAAAGGGCGCGCACTGCCTCGAGGTCGTCGACCTCGATGGCGATGTGCTCGATCACCGCCGCCGCGCCCTCGGGCAGCCGCCGCCGGCGCGCCTCGGGGTCGTGCACACAGATCAGCTCGATGCTGGCGTCGCCGCACTGGTAGTAGTGGGCGAGGCTCTCGTCGTTTCGGTTCGTGCGCGCGAGCTCGAGTCCGAGCGCCGCGAGCAGTGCCTCCGGCTCGCCGAACCCCGGGACGACGATGCCGATGTGGTCGATCCGCTTCAGCTTCATGCCACCACTCCTACACGGAGACGACGGCGCCGCTCTCGAGCGCCCGCTCGCACGCCAGGGCGACCGTGAGCGTCCGCAGCGCGTCGGCCGGCCGGCAGAAGACGTTGTCGCGATCGCCGCCCCGGGCGGCCTCGAGGAAGCGGGCGATCGACCGATCCATCGGATCCCCGTAGTCGCCCGCCAGAGTATCGGCTCCCGAGCGGCCCGAGATGCGGAAGCGGTCGGGGCCGAGCTCGAGCGCGATCGTCGCGTCGGTCGCCAGGATGTCGGTCGCGTACACCTCGGGCTGGCCGTCGGGCGACCACGCGCTGTGAACACAGCCGAGCGCGCCGTTCGAGAAGTGGAACACGAGCGCGATGGCGTCGTCGATGTTGCCGCGCGGGCCCGCCGCCTGGGCCAGGCGCACCGACCCCGCCACCGTCTGCACGGCGGCGATCTCGCCCGCGATTGCGCGCTGCAGATCGATGTGGTGGCTGCCCCGCTCGAGCAGCTGGCCGCCACCCTGAGCCCGGTCGACGAACCACGGCCGCCCGTTCACGGGGCCGAAGTTGCGCCCGATGAGCATCCCCACCCGCTGTCCCTCGAGCGTCCGGCGCACGTCGTCGAGCAGCTCCGTGGCGTGCCACTGGTAGCCGACGGCGCAGACCACGCCGTCCGCCGCGGCGGCGGCCGCGGCGATGGCCTCGGCGTCGGCCAGCGTGCGGGCGATCGGCTTTTCGAGGTAGACGTGGACGCCGGCGGCAAGCGCTGTCACGGCCGGGCCGCGATGGTGCAGCGGCGGCGTGCACACCCACACGAGGTCGAGCTCTTCGCGTTCGAACATCTCCTCCCACCGGGTGTAGGCGCGGGCGCCGCGCGGCCCGGCGATCGCCTCCGCCCGATCGCGGTCGACGTCGCAGGCGGCTACCAGCCGCACGTCTGCGGCGGCCTCGATCGCGGGCACGTGCCGGCGGGCGATCCACCCGCCGCCGATGATCGCGGCACGGAGCTGCATCAGCCGGCGTTCGCGCCCAGCGAGAGCAGCACCTTGCCGAACTTGCCCGGGGCGCGGACCTCGTCGAGGGCATCGGTCGCGTCGGCCAGCGGGAAGACCCGGTGAACGATCGGGCGCATGCGCCCCTCGGCCAGCGCCGGCCCGATCCGGCGGCCGAACTGTTGCACCAGATGTGCCTTCTCTTCGAGCGGGCGGGTGCGCAGCGTCGTCCCGATCAGGTGGCCGCGCCGGCTCATCAGGTCGCGCAGCACGATGGTGGTCTCGTCGCCCGGGCGGGCGCCCACCACGATCACGCGGCCGCCGCGCGCGAGCGCGGTCACGTTCTCGGACATGTGCACCGCGCCGACCAGCTCCAGCACGACGTCGGCCCCGCCCAGCGCGTGCACGTGGGCGAAGGCCTCGTCGCCGGCCAGGGCGGTCGCGCCCAGCTCGGCCACCCGTGGGCGCAGTTCGGCGGAGCGCACGTTCGCGACGACGCGCGCGCCCAGGAACGCGCCGATCTGCACCGCCGCCGTCCCGACCCCACCGCTCGCGCCGTTCACGAGCAGGGTCTCGCCCGATGTCAGCACAGCCTGCAGGCAGACGGCGTCGAATGCGGTCAGAAACGCCTCGGGCGCGGCCGCGGCCGCGGCATCGTCGAGCGCGTCGGGCACGGCCCAAAGCTCACGCTCGTGGGCGATCACCCGCGTCGCGAGGCCGCCGCCGCCGACGAGGCCGAAGGCCCGGTCACCCGGCGCAAAGCCGGTCACACCGTCGCCGCACGCGACCACCGTCCCGCCGACCTCGAGTCCGGGCACGTCCTTCGGAGCCCCCGCCGGGACGGGATGCTTGCCCTCGCGCTGGAGCACGTCGGCCGGGTTCACGCCGGCATAGGCAGGCGCGATCGCCACCTCGAACCGCCCCGGAGCCGGGTCGGGCCGCTCCTCGACCGAGACCACCTCGGGGCCGCCGACACCGTGGTAGACGACGCACCTCACGCGGGCGGGTACCGGTCGAGCCACCAGCGGGCGATGTCGCAGCGGCGCATGAACCGCACGCCCTCGTGAGCCTGCGCGTGCTCGATGAACCCGCGCACGGCCGCGGCCCGGGCCGCCTGGCCGCTCCAGCGGGCGTGCACCGCGAACGTCATCATCGTGCGCCGCTGGCCGCCCTCGCGGACGAGCTCGTCGAGCCCCATCACGGCAGTCTCGAGGAAGTCGCGCGGGCTCGCGAACCCCGGGTTCATCAGGAAGCGGGAGTCGTTGTAGGTCTTCGAGTACGGCACCACCAGCATCGGCGTGCCGGCGATGCTCTCGTAGTAGGGGACATCGTCGGAGTAGCCGTCGGAGTGGTAGGTGAAACCGCCCTGCTCGAGCAGGAGCTCACGGGTGTTCTCGCTCGGCCAGGAGCGCGAGTTCCAGCCCGCGGGTGGGCTGCCCAGCACGCGCGTGTAGGTCGCGACGGCGCGGGCGATCTGTTCGCGCTCCTCCGCGCGCGGCATCGTCCACGGCTCGATCCAGCGCCAGCCGTGGCCCATCAGGTCGTGGCCGCGCTCGCGCATCCACTCCGCCACCGCCGGGTTCAGCTCGAGCGCCACCGCGGCCGCCGAGACCGTGACGGGCACCGCCGCAGCGTCGAAGATCCGGGCCAGTCGCCAGACGCCCGCGCGGCTGCCGTACTCGTAGTGCGACTCGGTGCCCGGATCACGATGCGGGGGCTGGACGCCGGGATCGGCGTACTCGCCCCAGCCGTCGTTGCGGTCGTCGCCCCAGAGCACCGAATACTCGGATCCCTCCTCGTACACCAGCACCAGATTGACCACGACCTGGGCCCCGTCCGGCCACTCGAAGGCCGGCGGCGTGCGGCCGTAGCCGACGAGATCGCGGCGGCGGACCGGCTCGGGGATCACGCTCGCGGACCCATCGCCGCGAACGCCGGCCGGGCGGTGACGGTGTCGCGCAGAAGGGCCACCCTGGGCCACGGCGCGAAGTCGAGCGGCATCCGGTACCAGCGCCAAAGGACCGGCGCGAAGGCGCAATCGGCGATCGTGAACGACCCGACCACCGTGCCGTTTGGGGCCACGAAGCGCTCCATGATGTCGAGCTTGGGCCGGACGGCGGCGACGGCCTCGGTGAGCTCGGCCTGGTCGGCGTCCTCCGGCCGGCTGCCGCCCTGCTCCCAGTCGCCGTGCATGAGGCCGATCCGCTCGGCGGGGAAGAACGTCCCCCGAAACTGCGTGCTCCACGCGTCGAGCGCCCAGTCGACCGCGGCCCGCGCGGCCGGCTCGGCGGGGTAGAGGTCGGTGCGCCCCTCGCGGTTGCAGAGGTAGCGCAGGATCGCGTTTGACTCACCCAGCTCGAACTCGCCGTCCTCGAGGAACGGGATCGTGCCGAAGGGGTAGCGGGCCAGGTACCAGTCGGGCCGGGGGCGGACGAGGGGGACGTGCTTGCGCTCGTAGGAGAGGCCGAGCTCGGCCAGCAGGAAGCGCACCTTCATGGCGTTCGACGAGGCCGGATTGTCGTACAGCAGGATGCCCATCCACCCTCCCGGGGCGGAACCACCAATCTGGCATGCCATCCTACCCGGCGGCGCCGACGCCCCGCCTCGGGAAGGGTCAGGTCGGGATCACGTCGGCGGTCACGTGCAGCGCGACCGAGGCCGCGATCGCCTGGCACACCGGACAGTGGGCCTCGGCTTCGGCGACCAGGCGGCGCACGTCGGCCTCCGGCGCCGGCGAGGCGATGACCGCGTGCAGTGTGGCGTCGGACAGGTGGTGAACGGTGTCGTCGTCCCAGGCGAGCTGGGCCGACACCGTCGTCTCGATCTCGGCCAGCTCGACGCCGCGGGCGCGGGCCATGCTCGTGAGCGTCGAGGTGAAGCAGTTCGCCAGCGCCGCCGAGAAGAGCTCCTCGGGGTTCGACTCGCCGCCCGGGCCGCCGAGCTCGGTCTGGGTCGCGGTCGCCACCGAGAGCGCGCCCGACCCGCCCTCGATCCGGCCTCGCAGCCCCTCCCAGCGCAGTGTCGCCGTGGCCTGGAGCGAATCCACGTGGGCGAGTCTAGCGGAAGCTTTTCCTGTCAACCCGCGTGGTAGGTTTGTCACATCGATCCCCCTGATCGCACCGAGTCAACACGCGTGTTCGAGGCGGTCGGTCGCGACGCCCGCCTGTCGGACAAGGTGACCGAGGCGATCCTGGCGACGATCCTCTCGAACCGGCTCAAACCGGGCGACGCGCTCCCTCCGGAACGGGAGCTGGGCAAGCAGTTCGGCGTGTCGCGCACCGTGATCCGCGAGGCGATCCGCGCCCTGCACGCGAAGGGCCTGCTCGAGGTCAGAAGCGGCAGCGGCGTGCGCATCGTGGCGGTCGACGCAAAGACGGTGCGCGAGTCGATGCGCCATTTCGTGGCCGGGAGCATGCTCGACTACGCGAAGGTCGACGAGGTGCGGCGCGTGCTCGAGGTGGCCGCGGCCGGCATCGCGGCCGAGCGGGCCACGGAAGCCGACCTCGAGCGGATCGACGAGACGCTGCGGCAGATGCGCGAGAGCGTCGACGACCTGGGGACGAGCATCGAGGTCGACCTGGCGTTTCACCGCGCGCTGGCCGAGGCCACCCACAACGAGCTCTTCGGCGTCCTGCACGACTCGATCGGCGAGATGCTGGTCGAGGTGCGGCGGCGCAACCTCTCGCTCGGGCCACCGGAGCGCCGGCTCGTGATCGAGATGCACATGGCGATCCGTGACCGCGTCGCCGAGCACGACCCGGCGGCGGCACAGCAGGCCATGCGCGACCACCTCGACCACGTCCACGCGACGTGGAGCAGCCAGGCGCAGACGTTCGACGACTGAGCGGGGTCTGACCCCGGGTTTGGACGGGTCTAGCCGAGCGCCAGTTCGGGCTCCTCGTGCGTCATCACCTCGAGCAGAGCGGTGCGGCCCGCGGCCACCGCCGCGACGCAGCGGTCGATCCCGCCGCGCAGCTCCGCCGCCGTGCCGACGCGCTCGGCGTGCGCGCCGAGCGCGGTCGCAAGCGCCGTGTAGTCGCCGCCCAAGCGGTGGGCGGCATAGCGCTCGACTGCCTGCGGCATGTACTCGCCGTAGCCGCCCATGAGGCCGTTGTTCAGCACGATCGTGAGGATCGGGATGCGGCAGCGCACCGCTGTCTCGATGTCCATCCCGACCATGCCGAAGGCGGCGTCGCCCATGATGTTGACCGCCAGCCAGTCGGGCCGGGCCAGGCGGGCGCCCATCGCGAGGCCGAGGCCGGTGCCGAGCTGGGTCGACTTGCCCCAGCCGAGGTAGCCGCGCGGGACGAGGCTCTCGTAGAACGGCACGATCTGGTCGCGGGGGTGGCCGGCGTCGTGGGTGACGACGGTGCGGGTGCGGTCGACCGCGGCCATCAGCTCCCAGACGACCCGATAGGGGCTGAGCGGCCCGGCGTCGGAGGTGAGGCGCGGCATCCATTGCGCCATGAACTGCGACCGCACGGCGGCGATCTCCTGGGTCGCCGGCCGTGGCGCCGCCGCGGCGTCGCGGCGCTCGAGCGCGTCCAGCATCTGGCGGAGCACGAGCCGGGCATCGCCCACACAGCCGAACTCGATCGGGTAGCCGCAGCCGATGTCGCGGGGGTCATTCACGATCTGACCGAGTGTCGCCGTCGCCGGGAGGGACGTGATGTAGAGCGAGCGGGTGAAGCTCGTGCCGATGCCCAGGATGACGTCGGCCCGCTCGAGAAACCGGTCGACAGCCGCCGGGCGCGTGCGGGCGGCGGTGCCGAGCGCGAGCGGGTGGTCCTCGGGGAAGGCGCTCTTGCCGTTCAGGGTGGTCGCGACCGGGATGCCGGTGCGCTCGGCCAGCTGCACGAGCTCCTCCGAGGCTCCGGCGTAGAGCACGCCCTGCCCGGCCAGTATCACCGGGTCGGACGCCTCGGTCAGGATCCGCACGGTCTCGGCGACGTCCGCCGGGGCGGCCTGCGAGCGCCGCGGCGGCGAGGGGCCGACGTCCCAGCCCGCGTCGCCGGCGTCCGCGTTCAAGACGTCGTTGGCGACGGCCACGAGCACCGGCCCGTCCTTCACGCAGCGCAGGGCGTGCAGCGCCCGCCGGAACACCTCGGGCGCCCGGCCGGCGTCGTTGACGGTGGCCGCGAAGCGGGTGACCGGCCGGTAGGCCTGCTCGGTGCGCAGGTTGGGGGCCGCGTCCTGCTTGTCGCAGTCGTGCTCGCCGGGGATCAGGAGGATGGGGCTGCGGTCGCCGTAGGCTTGGGCGACGGCGCCGAACGCCGCCTCCGCCCCGGGCCCGTACTGGGTGACGCAGGCGGTGATGCGCTCGCCGTTGGTCGCCCGGGCGAAGCCGTCGGCGATGTTGACCGCCACCCGCTCCGTGCGGGTGATGATCGGCCGCATGCCCAGCGCGGAGGCGGAGTCGAGCAGCCGGTTCTCGGGGAATCCGACCACGAACTCCGCCCCCTCACGCTGGAGGAGCTGCGCGATCCTGTCGGCGACGAGCATTCGTTCCAAGCTTGCAGCCTCAGGTCTCGCGCGAGCCGGCGCCGTGAGACGGCGGCGCCGGTTGGTATACCGTAGCATGGCATACGGCTAGTCGATCCCACGCCCGCGTATGCGCCGGCGCCAGAGCCACCGAGCGGGGAGCTGCTCGAGATCGGCGAGCACGCGCGGGACGATGGTGGGCCGTCGCGGCGCGCCGTACGCCCGCGGCCTGTCCTCCACGTCATCCTCGCCGCGCGGGACCACGTACGGGAAGACCGCGATGCCGAACACGCGCAGGACCACGGTGAGCTCGGGGAGAAGTCCTGCAAGTGACCGCGCCAGAGCCGCCAGCCGCGCGGCCTGCGCTCGCGGCAGCTCCGCGCCCAGCGCGACGGCGTCCCCGGCAAAGAGCCCGGCGACGACCGCCTCCTGGGCTTCCGGGAACCCGAACCTCGTAAGCGCCGCCGGGTCGCGCTCTCGCAGGAGCGCGACCAGCGCCGTCCACGTCTCAAGCGCCGACACATCGGCCGGAGACCGCAGGTCGAGCGAATCGGTCGGAAGCGTCTCGACCCAGAGGCCGGCCACGTCGGGCCGCTCCGGTGCCGCCTCCACGAGCTCGGCCAGCGTGTACCACTCCTGGAGCAGGACGAGCGCGTCCGCGTCGATCCCGCCGGGCAGGATCGCTTCGAGGACGCGCGCCCCGAGCGCGTCGAGCTCGGCCACCGCCCGGCCGTCGCCATTCCGCACGCAGTGCTCGAAGGCCTGTGTGAGCTGGC
The DNA here is from genome assembly GCA_036494095.1 of Gaiellales bacterium. GTDB lineage: Bacteria > Actinomycetota > Thermoleophilia > Gaiellales > JAICJC01 > JAICJC01. Next base: position 14,673 of record DASXOR010000020.1, read on the forward strand.
GCGAGAGCCGCACGCGACCAGGCGCGTCGAGGCCCGCGACGAGCGCGTCGACATGGCCGAGGAGCGCATCCCAGTCGGCGTCCTCGACGAGCAGCGGCAGGTTGCGCTCCCCGGCCGGGCCGCCCGCAACCGAGAGCGCGAGCAACGCTCCCTCGATCCCGCAGCGGTCAAGGAACGCGCCGCGCCCGGCCGGGTCGCGGTCGAGCCGGTCGATCACAAGATCGCGCCAGCTCGGATGCACCCACGTCACCGCCGTCGGCGGCACCCGGCGCAGGAAGTGATCCTGGAGCCGGTCGACGAGCGCCGCCATCGGCTGGGCCAGCCCCGGCTGGTGCCGGCGGACCGCGCCAGCCAGATCGCGCTCCGAGACAGGCGCCGGCGGTGCGTCGAGCATCGCCACCAGGATGTCGCGATGCTCGGGATCGAGCGCGTCGAGTGACGCGGCCATCGCGTCGGTCGGGCGGGCGATCTCGAGCGCGACCTGGAAGCCGCCGGCGAAGTTCGCCAGCCGCTCCCACACCAGCCGCCGGATCCGCTCAGGGGTGAGATGGGGGTCGGCGACGATGTTGGCGGCCTGCGCCCGGATCACCGCGCGGGCGCCGCCCCCGAGGTCGGCGGCGACGGCGTGGCGGTAGAGCATCAGCGCCTTCTCCTCGTCGGTGAGGTCGGTGGCGTCGACCATCACCTCGGCCGGCCTGGGGAAGCGCTGCAACCCGTTCTCGCGGTGGACGCGCCGCAGGCCGGCGTGCAGCGGCGCGGGCCGCGACGTCCACACGAGCACGTGGTCTGCGTCCATGTGCTTGAGGATGCGGTCGAGATCGCGCGCCCACCGCTCGGCGGCGTCGGCCCGGTACTCGGTCGACCCGAACGCGTCGTCGGCGATGAACATCTGCCGGCGGTCGCGCCCGTACACACGCCAGAGCTGCTCGGGATCGGAGCACTCGTGCACCTCCCAGCCCTGGCACAGCCGCACCAGGCCGAGCATCCGCGCGGCCGCGGTCTTGCCCATCTCGGGCGGCCCGGTGAGCACCGCGAAGCCGTGCCGTGCGACGACGTCGCAGCAGCGCCGGTAGGCGCCCGTCGCGACAAACGTGGGAGCGAGCGCACGCGCCGCCGCGAGATCGAACGTCGAGTCGGCCAGCGCCTCGGCGGCGACAAGATCGTCGAGGCGGCGCACGCCGAGCGCCGCCGGCACCGCCAGCCACAGCTCCCGGTGGGCGTCGATCAGTCGGCCCAGCTCGCGCCGGCCGAGCAGCTCGACCGATACGCCCTCATCGACATACCGCCGCAGCAGCGACCGCAGCTCCGGGTCTGCAGCGGCGTTCGTGAGCAGCACGACGGTCTTGGCCGCCGCGGCCTCGGAGCCGGCGATCGCCTCGTGCGCGCGCTGCTGCGCCTCCCACACCGACCCGACCGAACGCGGGAACCACAGCACGCACACCACCACGGGCTCGGCGCAGGCGCGCCCGACGAGCGCCTCGGCGGCACTGCCGGCGATTGTCGCCCAGCGGGCCGAGTCGGCCTCGCCGAGCCAGGCCTCGCGGGGGACCCCGTGGAGGGCGGCCAGCTCGGTGCAGAGCTGCTCGAACTGCAGCCACCCGAGCGCGGTCAGGTCATAGCCGGCCGCGTCGACCCCTCCCGTCGCCGCACCTTCGGTCACCACGACGAAGGGTACGCCCACGTCAGCCGGATTTCACGTCCCGGTCGGGCTCGGCATCGCCGTGTAGGGGATCGGCTCGGGCAGCGCGTACGTGCCGGTCTTGCTCGTGGAGATGCCGGTGCGCCACAGGCCGTAGGCCAGCATCGCGCCGAAGCCGACTCCGTCGCACACCGGCACGCCGGCCGCGGCCTGCACCGCCCGGGCGACGTCGGCCATGCCGCCGCAGGCAAGGATGAGCGCCTCGGCCGAGCGCTCGTCCACGGCCCGCCGCGCGGCGGCCACGATCGCGGCGGTCGTGTCGGGGTGATCGGCGCCCTGCTCGGCCACGGGGATGTCGAGGGCGAGCACGCCCACGCAGCGGCGGCCGATGCCGCGGTGCGCGATCGTGTCCTCGAGGGCGGGGATGCCGCGGCGCAGGGTCGTGATCACCGCGAAGCGGCCCGCGACCATGCACGCGGCTGTGAACGCCGCCTCGCCGATGCCGACCACAGGCGCGGTGCAGAGCTCGCGGGCGGCGTCGAGCCCAGGATCCTCGAAGCAGGCGATCAGATAGCCCTCGAGGCCGGGATGGGCGAGCACCATCGCCGCCACCTCGCCGACGGCCACGGCGGCGTCGGCCTGGCTCTCGATCGACGTCGGGCCGCGCGCGGCGGTCACCGCCACCACGTCGCAGCCGGCCGGCAGGGTGGCATGCGCGACGCCCGCCATCGCCTCGGTGTGGCGGCGGTCGGTGTTCGGGTTCAAGAGCCCGAGCCGGAAGCTCACACCGGCACCTCGGCCGCGGCCACCGGCGCGGCGGCGTAGTCGTCGTGCACCGACAGGAAGCGGCCGGTGCCGGGGGCGGCCACGATCTCGCCGTCGCGGTGCACGGTGATCCCGCGCACGAGCGTGCGCACGCACCGGGCCCGGCTCATGCGCCCATCGAAGGGCGACCACGGGTTCTTGGAGAGCTGCTGGCTGCGCGCGTCGACCGTCCACTCGTTCTCGAGATCGAACAGCGCCAGGTCGGCGTCGGAGCCGGGCAGGATCGTGCCCTTGCGCGGGTAGAGGCCGATCGTACGCGCGGCGTTCGTCGAGCAGAAGCGGGCGAACGCGTCGAGCGGCATGCCGCGGCGGTGGTAGGCCTCGTCGAGCACGAGCGGCACCGTCTCCTGCATCACCTGGCAGCCGAGCGGGGCGAGGACGATGTCGTCCCAGCCCGGCTCCTTCTCCTCGATCGTGTAGGCCGAGTGGTCGGAGACGAGCGAGTCGGCCGTGCCGTCGAGCACGGAGTCCCACAGCCGCTCGACGAGCGAGCGGTCGCGCAGCGCCGGGGCGCAACGGCCGTACGGCCCGAGGCGGAC
>DASXOR010000021.1:0-6199 GCA_036494095.1 Gaiellales bacterium
AGACGCGGAATGGGTCGTTATGCGCAGCCACGTACGCACGGGCGTAGAACTCCTGCACCGCTACCCCGAAACCCGCGACATCGCTCCGATCGTCGCCCAACACCATGAACGACCTGACGGCACCGGCTACCCAAACGGAACCCGAACAGCTGGCATCTGCATCGAGGCCAAAATAATCAGCGTCACCGACGCGTTGACAGCGATGCTCGCCGACCGCCCCTACCGCCCCGCCAGAACCCACGACGACGCCCGCAACCGCCTCCTGGCCGGTCGCGGGACCCAGTTCGACCCGACCATCGTCGACACCCTGCTCGCCATCCTCAGCGAAGACACCCAACGCCGCGCCGCTTGACCTTGACGGCGATCGCCGCTGGCTGATCTGGAACGCATGGACCAAGCGGACAGTGGAAACACGCCAGGGCTCCTCGACCGCCGAACCCGGCAGCCTGCCCGGCTCGCCGTCTCCGTTCGAGACGTGCAGCGATGACCACGAATGGCGTCCAGCGTGCCCGCTGCGGCAACGTCAAGCCGGTCAATCGTTTACCCGCGAGCCCTTATGGGCACCCAAGGCGCGTGGGCACCAGCGGCCGGCTGATGGATTGGACCCCTCCGGCCGGCCGCTAGTCCCGTCCACCCGACCTGATGGCTCGTCGACATACGCCGCGAGGCGGCGGGGCCTGCCAGCAGTACCCGCATGGGTGCGCTGTCGGAGAGGTTCGGACGCGACCCGATGGGGAGAGCGCCGCCCGGACGATCTGGTGGAGCTCCTTCCGAACCACGAGCCAGCCGCTCCTGGGCCGAGCCGTCCGCCGCGAGCCGGGCGACGAGCCGCAGGCCGTCGATCCGCTCCCTGACGCCGGTGCCGCGGTCGTGCCGCAGGGGGCGCAGGTAGCGCCCGGCCGTGGCGATCAGCGCTGCCGTGGTGACATGGCGAGGATCTGTAGTACGGGCCTCCCACTGCGCCGGATTCCGGCGTGTGGCGGCGGCTACACGCCGCCCGGCGGCTCGGGCGGGATACGCGCGATGCCGAGGGCAGCCGCGAAGGCGGGCGCCAGGGTGAGCATCTGCTCGAACTCCATTGACGTCCCGCGCAGGCCGTCGACGCCTTCGACGTCGTCCATGCGGCAGCGGACGAACTCGGAGTGCGCGAACTGCGCCTGCGCGAAGGAGGCGCCTGTGAGGTCGCAGTCGCTGAACCGCACGTGATCGCACCGTGCGCCCATGAAGTCCGCACCCCGCAGCGTGCAGGCCGCGAAGGTGACGCGAGTCAGCGCGGCGTGGCGGAGCATGGCGAGGTCGGCGGCGCACTCGCGGCACACCGCATCGCTGACATCGGCCTCGACGATCGCGATACCGGTCAGGCGGCAGCGCACGATCTCGATGCGCGACAGCACACCGCCGCGCATGACCATGTTGGCGAGATTCGCCTCGCGGACGACCACGTCGGTCAGCCTTGCGTCGGTCAGGTGGGCGCCGCGCAGATCGCCGCCGGCGATCGCGACCTCCTCGAGACGGGCGTCCGCCGCGGAGCGGCCCTCGCACCGCGGCCCGCGCAGCTCCACGCCTGTCAGCTCGAGCGCATCCTCGAGCCGGCACGCATCGGGCCCCGGCGAGAGCCGCGCCGGCAGACGCGGCGCTGCGGGAGCTCGGGCCGTCGGCATGCGCCCAGTGTAGGAGCCACGCCGACCGGATTGACCTTGCCTGAGGCATCCCACGTTCCGGGGATGCGGCCCACCCGAACGGGGGAATCTCGCCCGCATCGGTCAACACCCGCGTGCGCGGGACGATCCCCCGGGGCATGACAATGACCCTCCCCCGACTGGCCGTGAGCACGCTCGCCGCCCTCGTCGCTCTCGCCGTGCCGGCCACGGCGCCCGCCGCGCCGGCTCCCCAGCGGCTCGCAGGCGTTGGCAACTGGGTCTGGGACTACCAGCAGATCGCCCCCGCCGATGCTGCGAAGTTCCGCGGAGCGACCGGGGTCGTGACCGTTACCCAACGACGCACTTCCGAGGCGCTGGCAGCGATCCACGGCCAGGGCGCGCTTGCGTTCAGCTACCTGAACGTGTACTGGCTGCCACTCGGCCGGGTGTACGACGGCGTCGACCTCGCCCAGCACGCCGACTGGTGGTTCTGCGGCGCGAACCACTCGCCCCTGTCAGGGCGGACCACCGGCGGGGCCGGCCACCAGGTCACGTGGGCCTACCCCGATCTGAACGAGGCCGGCATGCGCTCCGCCGTGCTCGCATACCTGCGGGGGCTGAAGGCCGAGGGTTACGACGGTGTCTTCTTCGATCGCGGCGTCGTCGCACTCGGTCGCGGTGCGCTACCGGCCGCGGTCAGCACCTGCACGGGCGACCCGGTCACACCCGGTGCGACCTTCGCTGACGCGTACGCCCGAATCGTCCGCGACGCCCGCGCGATCGGGCTGCGCATCGTCCTGAACTACGGCAGCGGGCGGCTGCCCACGAGTGTCGCTCGCGTGGTCGAACGGGTGATGCAGGAGGATGCCCCCCGCTCGTCGCCGGCGAACGACATCGCCGTCGCATTCGCCCGGCGCGCGATCGAGTCGCGGCGCCGGACACGCTACGTCGAAGAGGTGAAGACGAGCCGCTCCGGCGATCGCGCCGGCGCGTTCCTGGCCTGGACGGAGGTCGCGCTCTGGCCGATCGACATCGACATCAACAGCGGCGACGCCGGCTGCTCCGGCCTGCCCACGACGACCGTCTGCTTCCACTACGGCACGTTCCCCGAGCTGACCGGCGTCCGCCGCGGGTTCGCCGTCACGTCCGGTCCGACAGGGTCACGGTGCCACGGGCAGAGCGCCATCGTGTGCCTGTGGGAGCGGCGCTGGAGCCAGGCCGTGGTGGCGGTCAACGAGACGCCGCGACCGATCCGCACCGTGCTCACGGTCGGCGCGACATGCCGGCACGTCGTCGATGTCTGGTCGGGGAAGCGGATCGCCGCCGGACGCTGCGTGCGCCGGTTCCGCGTGCAGATCCCGCCGCACAGCGGCCGCGTTTACCAGGAGGCCGCGCGGCCGTAGGATGCACGGGCTCGCTCCCGGTCCGCGCCGCCGAAGCGAGGATTCGGCGGGGCGCACAGCGGGTACGCGTCTGCAGAGGAAGCATGAGCCACTCCAACGAAGGGTCCGCCGCTGGATTCCAGCAGAACCTCGCGGCGGTGCCGTCCAGCCTGGCGCTCGTCCGCCGCGAGCTCGACCGGCTCCTGGCAAGGCAGCGCGTTTCACCCGCTCGCGTCGCCGATGTCCGCCTCGCGGTGACGGAGGCCTGCGCGAACGCCGTCGTCCACGCCTACGGCGACGGCGAGACCGGCACCGTGCGGGTCACCGCCGAGATCGAGCAGGAGACGCTGGTCGTTACCGTCCGTGACTACGGCGGCAGCATCGCCGCCCGCCGCCCGCCGGCGGTCCTGGGCATGGAGCTGATGCGGGCGCTGGCCGACGGCGTCTCCATCGAGGCCGCCGACCCGGGCATGGCCGTGCGGCTCGAGTTTCGGCTCTAGCGTTCGATATACTGAACGGATGCCCTGGGGCGACCCCGACTCAGGCGCCCCGGCGAATCGGCTCGGCGCGGCGCTACGACGCCGTCGCGAGGAGCTCGGGCTCTCGCTCCGCGAGGCGGCGCGCCGCATCGAGATCTCGCCGGGCTACCTGGTCGCGCTCGAGCAGGGGCGCAATCCTTCGACCGGGCGTGCCCCCATGCCGTCGCCGCCGATCCTGGCAGCGATCGGGCGCGTTCTCGGCGTCGACCTCGCCACCCTGCTCGACCTCGCCGGCGTCGGGTCGCCGCACGAGGCGCATCTGCTCCTGTACCAGACCGGCTCGGCGTTCCGATCGCCGGCACCAGCCGCGAGGCACCTGTTCGCGGGCCGCGTCGACGGCTGGATCGAGATCGTCGACCCGCCGCTCGACACGGCCGGGTCCGAGCCACAGCCGTACGACCCGGGACACACGCTCGCCGCGCTCGCAGACGTCCTCGCCACGGCCCCGCGCATCGACGGGTCCCGGCTCGGGATGATCTTCGGCGCGAACTCGAGCGTCGTCTCGTCGATCGCCGACCCGGCACCGCTGCTCGCGAGCGAGGCCACGTGGGAGCACGACGTGGCGGCGGTCTGCCGAGCCGCCACCGGCGCCGACCCGGCGGCCAACGTCTGCGTCTACCGAGACGCCGACGTCCGGGAGCGGGCACAGCATCTGGACGCGCTCGCGTTCACACTCGGGCTCGTGCGCGCGCACCCTCGTGTCGCCGTGGAAGACGAGGACGGCACCGTCGTCACCGGGTCTCTCGCGATCGAGGCGATCCTGCAGCGGGCGCAGCCGGCGGGCATCAGCGGCAGCACCTGGGGAGCGCTCGCGGCCGCGGCTGCCGCGGGGCTCAGCCGCGAGGTCGTCGCCCCGGGCCGATGAGCGGGCGGGCGGCGGCCGGGGCGGCCATGATCGTCGCGACCAGCGCCGCCATCCAGATCTCCGCGGCGATCGCGCATGATCTGTTCGGGACGCTCGGCCCGGCGGGCGTCTCGGCGCTGCGCTTCGCGCTCGGGGCGGTCATCATCATGGCTGCCGTCCGGCCGCGTCTGCGCGGGCGCGACCGGGCAACGTGGATCGCGATCGGGAGCTACGGCATCGCCCTCGCCACGCTCAATCTCACCTTCTTCGAGGCGATCCAGCGGCTGCCGATGGGGATCGCCGTCACGCTCGCGTTCGTCGCGCCGCTCGTGATGGCGCTCGCCGGGTCGCGTCGCCGCCAGGACGTTGCCTACGCCCTTCTGGCCGGGGCCGGAGTCGTCACGCTCGGCGGCATCGACCGTCCCGGGTCGGCCGCCGGGGTGGTGTTCGCCCTGGCGACGGGGGCCGCCTGGGCGGGCGTCGCCTACGCGGGCCGCAGCGTCGGCCGGCGCACCCGCCGGATCGACGGGCTCGCGCTGGCCATCCCGGTCGCTGCCGTCGTCACGCTTCCGCTCGGCATCGACCGCATCGGCGCGATCGACGCGCGCGCCCTCGGCCTCGGGCTCGTGATCGCGATCGGCGGTCTGATCCTGCCGTTCGCACTCGAGCTCGAGGGCCTGCGCCGCCTCGAGCCACGCGTCGTCGCCGTCATCTACAGCGTCGACCCCGCCATCGCCGCGCTCGTCGGCCTGGTCGCGCTCTCACAGCATCTGCACCCGGCCCAGGCCTGCGGGATCATCGCCGTGGTCGCCGCGAGCGCCGGTGCGATGGGCGGAGTCGCGTACTCTGTCGGCGTGGCGAACCTGATCGACTCCGGCTGGGCGGCGTGGCTCCCATTCGAGCTCGTCGAGGCGCTCGAGGCGCGCGACGGCAGATCGGCCGAGCGGCGAGCGTTCCGCACGCGGCTCGAGCGCGGGCCGAGCGCGGATGACCGCGAGCGCTGGGAGCGGTTCGCGCTCGTGTGCCCGTCGCGGATCGACCTGCCCGCCGAGGACGGCCTCGACGAGCAGGAGGCGTATCGCGTGCTTGACGATCTCGGGCTGCTCGCCGCCGAGCCGGAGTCGGTCGAGCTCGTGCTGACGCTCGATCACGACGACATGCGCGAGCTCGAACGGATCCGCGCCGCACGCGACATCGGCCCGGTCGGGGCCGTCCCCGCCGGGCTGCCCGAGCTCGGGAACGTGCTCGGTGGCGGCAAGACGGGGCGAAACGACCCCTGCCCGTGCGGATCGGGCAAGAAGTTCAAGCGCTGCCACGGCGGCTGAAGCCGGCGCCGGGCCCGGCGAGTCAGGCTGCTTCGGGTGCCTGCACCGGCAGGCGCACGCCCACCGTGTAGGCGGCCTTGTCCTGCCACACCTCGACCAGCGCGTCGTAAACGGGCCGGGTCGAGTGCAGGACGTGCAGGCGGCTGAAACTGACTCCCTGCTTGCGCAGCTCCACCTCGCAGTAGGCCAGCACCCGGGCCTCGACGGCCGACCACTCCCGGCTCTCGGCTGACTTCGCGGTGGTGGGCTTGGGCGTGGCCATGTGCTCACCTTTCTCATCGGTTGAAACGGCCCGTTCCTGGACCACCGCGTCTCTCACGACTCGCCCCGCGGCGCTGGGACCGCCGAGGGGCGAGCTGAGATCGCTACGCCGTGGTGTCGACGTGGACGCTCGTGCTGAGCGGATCGCGGCCCTTGTCCTTGTCGCCACCGGCCTTGTCGACGTCGCCGTCGTGGTCCGAGTCCTTCG
>DASXOR010000022.1:0-11234 GCA_036494095.1 Gaiellales bacterium
CGCTTGGGGCGCGCGTCAAGCGAGACGTCGGGTGTCTCGCGGCACTGCGCGGTGCCGCTGCGGCACTTGTGGCCGCGGATGGCGACGGTCTTCCCGAGCTGGTAGACGGGCTTGGGCCAGTGCATCGAGATACCGCCGCCCGACCCGTGCCAGGCCGTCTCGCGGTGTGCCCCGTACACCGGCGGCACCTCGAGCGTCGTGCCTCCGACCGCGGTCGCGAACGGCTGCGAGGAGGGATCGTCGACGAACAGGTTGGTGGAGCCGGTGAAGGGGAAGCAGTCGGTCGATCCGAAGTCACCCGTGGCCACGAAGGTCGAGATGCCGGCCACCGCCGCAAGCTCGAGGGACGTGTCCTCCGCGGTGAGTAGGCCGGGTGTGATCAGCGGCTCGCATGCGCCCCAGCTGTCGCTGATGATGTCGACCCCGTCCAGGCGCATCTGGTCGAAGATCGCGGGCGCGAAGTTGGGGTCGTTGGGGGCGATGTAGGCGCGCAACTCGGCGTCGGGCGCCGCCGCCATCGCCACCTCCAGGTCGAGTGCGACCTCGCCCTTGCCGCTCATGTCCGGGTTCGACCCGCCGACGATCGCGTCGGGCGCATAGGTGCCCGTGATGCCGGGGAAGCAGCTGCGGAAGTGATCGACGTCGGAGCGCGCATAGCCGGAGAACTCGACCATGCCGATCTCCTCGCCGCTGCCGTCCGCTCCGCCGGCGATCAGGCTGTTCTGGCCGTACGCCTGGCTGCCACCGAGATCGGCGGGCAGATAGCCGCCGAGCGTCTGCTGGGCGCTCGTCGCCCCGGCGCAGCTCGGGGTGATGCCGGCGGCGAGCGGGTGCAGCTTGGGGCGGCCCGACGCGGGCCGCAGGCGCACGGACGTGTCGAGCCCGCCCACCGCCTGGACGGACCCGGCGATTTGGGCCGGCAGCCGGATCGCGCCCGCCGGCGCGTGGTACATCGCTCCCGCCGGGCTGCGGAACACGCTCAGGCCGACGCCGAACGCGTGCTCGGCGGCGGCGGCGGTGCCCGCGACGGTCAGTGTCATGTCGGTCTGGGCGGTGATCTCGAGGCCCCGCGCGGCCAGATACGCGCGCACGCTGCGCACGTCGGCCGGATCGGGGGCGAACAGCCTGCGGATGCGCGCCTCACCGAGACCGGGCCTCCCGCTCGCATGCAGCGCCAGACGCCGTAGGAGGAACGCATTGCGAGGCTTGAACGCGATGACCGCCTCGACGGCGCGACCGGGGGCGAGCGGCCCGACCGCCCGGCTCACGCTCGCCGCCGGCACCACCGACCCGTGCACCGCCACCAGCGTGGTCGAGCCGGGAGTGCGTCCGTGGGACGACGCGATCGAGGGTGCGGCGGCGGCGCCGTAGAGGGCGCAACAGGCCGCAAACGCCGCAGCGCGGATACAGGAACGGCCCGTCAACTCGACCGAAACTGTATCGCACCCCCTGGAAGCCGTTGTGTGCCCGCCGGGGTGGGCTGCCCGCTCAGCCGAGCGCGCCGGGGGCGACGCGGAAGGTGTAGTGAGCGGCGTGGGCATCGACGTTGCCGCCCGAGTCGACCGCCCGGCCGTAGACCGTGTGCACGCTGCCCTGGGCGAGGTGGTAGAGCACGAACGAGTTGCCGACCGCCCAGCGCCAGCTGCCGTGGTCGACTCGGTAGCGGAAGCGCAGGTCGCGGAAGCCGTCGGGATCGGCATCCTTCGCCGCGAGGTCGAACACGACCGTGGCCCGGTTGGACGGGTTGCCGGGCTTCAGGCTGAAGTGGGTGCCGGTCGGCGGGATGCGGTTGGTCGCCCACCACAGCGAGCGGGCGGTGAGCCCGCCGCCGGCGCTCTTCGCGGGATCGAAGCCGCCGCCGTCGACGGCCGACGACCACGGCCGGAAGCCGAGGTCGACCACACGGCCGGCGCCGATCTGGCGCTCCGCCAGGAACACCTGCGGGAAGGTGTGGAAGGGGCTGCCAGGCGGCTCGTGCTGCAGGGTCGCGAGCATGTGCCCGGAGGAGTAGTCCTGGATGATCGGCTCGCCCGAGCCGGGGCCGATGACGGTGAACTTCGTCAGCCCGCGGGTGAGGAAGTGGGGCTGCACCGAACCGGGCGCGAGCTGGTGGGAGCCGGTCGAGACGTGGTCGGGGAAGACGTCGTCGTAGGTGTACATCGCCCACTTCGACGCGAACACGCTCGTCTGCCCGCCGATCGCGCTCGCCGTCTGCCAGCCTTCGTTGGCCCCGTTCAGCCAGTGCGTCTGCCCGCCCAGCACGACGCCGTGGCCGTGGTTGCAGTACTGGGAGAGGGCCGTGCCGAGCACCCCCGGGCTCTTGACCGCGCGGTCGGACACGACGAGCGCCGACTGATGAGCGCGCAGCGCGGTCGTATATCTCGCGGCGCTCCAGGTCGTCGTCGCGGCGTCGACGAAGTCCGCCGGGCGGGGCACGGCGAACAGGTTTGCGGCATCCATGCGGTGGGCGATGTCGAGCACCGCGGCCGGGGGGATGGCGGTGATGTACTCGACGTGCAGCCCGGGGTGCGCGGGGGGCGGCAGCGTCTTCCAGGTCGTCTTCAGCGTGGCCGGCCCGCCGCCGTCGTCGTAGCTCAGGGTGGCCGCGTAGGTCGCCCCCGCGGCCAGGTCGCCATGCAGGTCGAGCGTGAGCCGATCGGTGCCCGTGCCGGCGATGGGATCGGCGCCGACTGCGCCTGGCTTCCCCACCCGCCTGACCACGGCCGTCGGCGTCGGGGCGACGGCGCCGGCGCACGTCCAGGTGATCTCGGGCCGGTAGCGCAGCCTGGTGACGTGGGCGGTGCACCCGGCGGCCGCCGCGGCAGGCTGAGCCACACCTGGCGCAAGCAGGCAAAGCAGCAGGGTGACGAGAGCGAGCCGCCGCATGTGCAAGTGTTATCGGCAGGTCGCCCGGGTGGCCGCAATCCCCCGGTGTGGTGCACGGCCCCGGGCCGGGTCGCCGATACGGTTCCCGCGTGCCGGCAGCGCGCTTCGCCTCCCTCGGTCGCTGGGTGTACCGCCGCCGCCGGCTCGTCGTGGGCGTGTGGCTCGTCGCGGTCTGCGTGCTCGCGCCGCTCGCGCCGCAGCTGCAGGGCGCCCTGGCCTCGGGTGGGTTCATCGCCCAGGACTCCGAGGCCGTCCGGGCCGGGAACATGCTCCACCGCTGGCTGCCCAGCCGCCCCCAGTCCGAGCTCCTGGTGGTGGCGCCGCGCGGCGACGTCGCCGACCTGCGCCGCACGATCGCGCCCCTGCGCGGCTTTCCCCATCTCGAGCTGCCCGCGGCAGGGCCGCAGATCGTCCGCTCTCCCACCGGGCCGGCGGCCTACGCGATCTTCCCGCTGCGCATCGACCCCGACACGGCCCGCACCTACGTGGAGCGGTTCCGCGCGGCCCTGCGGCCGCCGCCGGGGTTTGCGGTCGACGTCACCGGGCCGCCCGCGGTGTTCGAGGACATCCAGATCGCCACGTCCGCCGATCTGCGCCGGGCGGAGTCGATCGGCATCCCGGCGGCGCTGCTCGTGCTCGCGCTCGCGTTCGGGACGGCGGTGGCGGCGAGCATCCCGCTCGCGGTCGGCGGGGTGGCGGTGCTGGCGACGCTCGGCCTGCTGTGGATGCTCGCGCAGGCCGTGCCGCTCTCGATCTTCGTGCTCAACATCGCCACGATGCTGGGCCTCGGCGTCGGCGTCGACTACGCCCTGCTCGCGGTGTCGCGCTTCCGCGAGGAGCTGCGGGCCGGACGCGACGTCGAGGCGGCCGTCGTGCGGACAGTCGAGACGGCCGGCCGGGCGATCGCGTTCTCGGGCCTGGCGGTGCTGATCGGCCTCTCGGGCATGTGGGTGTTCGGCCTGCGGGTGCTGTCGTCGATTGCGGCCGGCGGGTCGCTGGTCGTGGCGGTGTCCGCGCTGGCCGCGGTGACGCTGCTTCCCGCCATCCTCGGCATGCTCGGCCCCCGCGTCGAGCGCGCCCCGCTCCTGCCGCGCATGCATAAACGGGGCCAGGCCCCGTCCGTGCACGGATGGGAGCGCCTGGCGCGGGCCGTCATGGCGCGGCCGTGGAGCTTCATCGCCGCCACCCTGATCGCGATCGGGGTGCTGGCGGCGCCCGTCGCCTCGGCGCGCCTCAACGTGGCCCGGGCCGACGTCCTGCCGGGGCAGTTCGCGTCGCGGCGGGGGGAGCACCTCCTGGACACGCAGTTCTCGCAGGCCGCCCTGAACCCGATCGTCGTGGCCGTGCCGCGCGGCGTGGCGCTGCCTCCGCTCGTGCGCAGCCTCGCGCGGGTGCGCGGCGTCGCGCGGGTGGCCCGGGCCGAGTCCGGCCGCGCCGGGGCGGCGGTCGAGCTGACGCCCGCGGTCAGCCCGTTCAGCGACGCCGGCCGGGACGTGGTGCGCCGGATCCGGCAGCTGCCCGGCCACGGCCCGCGCTTCCTGGTCACGGGCGAGACGGCCGGCGAGCTCGACTTCCTGGCCCAGATCGAGGGCCGGGCGCCGTGGGCGGCGGCCTTCGTGTTCGCCGCGAGCTACCTCGTGCTCGCCGTGGCCTTCCGCTCGGCGCTCCTGCCCGTGAAGGCGATCGTGATGAACAGCCTCTCGATCGCGGGCGCCTTCGGGGTGCTCGTATGGGTGTTCCAGGACGGCCACCTGAGCGGCTTCATGGGGCTCACCAGGCTCGGCTACATCGAGTCGACGATGCCCGTCGTGATCGTGTGCACGCTCTTCGGTGTGTCGATGGACTACGAGGTGTTCATGCTCTCGCGCATCTCCGAGGCCTACCGGGCGGGCGCGACCAACCGCGATGCGGTCGCGATCGGACTGGTGGCGACCGGCCGCATCATCACCTCGGCCGCCTCGATCCTCGTGGTCGTCGGCCTCGCCTTCACCACGGCGAACGTCGTGATCGTGAAGGAGCTCGGCCTCGGCCTTGCGCTCGCGATCGGCCTCGACGCCACCCTGATCCGGTCACTGCTCGTACCCGCCACCATGCGGGTGCTGGGCGACTGGAACTGGTGGCCGGCGGGGCGGCGCGGCGGCCTGCCGCCCAATTGACATCCAGTGCACGTGTCAATTGGCCGGCGCATCGCCGGGCCCGCCCCCACCGCTCGAACGCGTTAGCTGGCGACGCTCTCCGGGTGGATGCGGCCGGCCTTGGCCGACAGCGCCCCGCCCTCGCGGTCGGCGCGCACGGCCAGCACCTCGGCCAGGATCGACACGGCCGTCTCGGCCGGCGTGATCGCGCCGATGTCGAGGCCGAGCGGGCCGCGGATGCGGCCGATCTCGTCCTCGGTGTAGCCGGCGTTCAGGAGCCGGCGGCGGCGGGCGTCCTGCGCCCGGCGGCTGCCGAGCGCGCCGATGTAGGGGACGGCCGAGCGCAGCGCCGGGCCGAGCGCCGGCTCGTCGAAGCGCGCGTCGTGGGTCAGCACGACCACGTAGGTGGCCTCGTCGGGGCCGTGCAGGTCGTAGGCCATTGCCGGCCAGCCGACCACGATCTCGTCGGCGTCGGGGAGGCGCTCGCGGGTCGCGAACTTCCCGCGCGCATCCGAGACGATCGTCCCGAAGCCGACCATCTTCGCCATACGGCACAGGGCCTGGGCGGTGTCGACGGCGCCGAACACCATCATCACCGGCGCGGGTGCGTAGTGCTCGACGAAGGTGCTCTCGTCGGCCCGGACGGCCGTCGAGTGCGCCTCTCCGGCGGCGTACAGCTTGTGCCCGGCGCTCTCGCCTGCGAGAGTCGTCGTCACCGACAGGCGCTCACCCGAGGCGAGCGCCGCCTCGACCCGGTCGAGCTCCTCGGTGTCGACGGGCTGGACGAACACCTCGATCTCGCCGCCGCAGGGCAGGCCGACGTCGAAGGCGTCGTCGTCGGAGATGCCGTAGCGCAGCAGCAGGGGCGGGCCGCCGGCGAGCACCTCCTCGGCGCGCAGGGCCACGTCGGACTCGACGCAGCCGCCCGAGACGGAACCGACCATCTCGCCGCTCGAGCTGAGCGCGAGCCGCGACCCGAGCGGTCGCGGGGCGGAGCGGCGGGTGTCGACGACGGTGGCGACGGCAACCTTGTCGCCCGAGCGCAGCATCCGCCGGACGTCGTCGAGAACCTCTCGCATACGGGGAACGGTAGCAGGTCGCTTGCGCGCGCAATCAGACGATGTGGAACACGCGAGCCGCCTTCGACTACAGTACCGGGTCGCATGAAGACCTACTCCGCCAAGCCGGGTGAGATCGAGCGCCAGTGGTACGTCGTCGACGCCGAGGCGAAGACGCTCGGCAGGCTCGCGACGCAGATCGCGGACGTCCTGCGCGGCAAGCGCAAGGCGGCCTACACGCCGCACGTCGACACGGGCGACTTCGTGGTCGTTGTGAATGCCGAGAAGATCCACGTCACCGGCCAGAAGCTCGACCAGAAGATCTACTACCACCACAGCGGCTACCCCGGTGGCCTGCGCGAGCGGACGCTGCGCGAGCAGCTCGACCGCCGCCCCGAAGAAGTGCTGCGCAAGGCCGTGAAGGGCATGCTGCCGAAGAACCGGCTGGCCTCCGCCCAGCTGCGCAAGCTCAAGATCTACGCCGGCCCGGAGCATCCGCACGCCGCCCAGAACCCCGAACCCCTGCAGGAGCGCTAGTGGCAGATACCGCCGTCTCCTACCGTGGCACCGGCAAGCGAAAGACGTCGGTCGCGCGCGTGCTGCTGGTGCCCGGAGCGGGCGCCATCACCGTCAACGGCAAGACGATCGAGGAATACTTCCCCCGCCAGACGCTGCGGGCGATCGCCACGGCGCCGCTCGCGCTCACCGGCACCGACTCCGCCTACGACGTGCGCGCGCGCATCGACGGCGGCGGCATCGCCGGCCAGGCCGGCGCGCTGCGGCACGGCATCTCGCGCGCGCTGATCGGCGTCGACGAGAACCTGCGCACCGAGCTCAAGAAGCAGGGCTTTCTGACGCGCGACGACCGCCAGGTCGAGCGCAAGAAGGCGGGCCTCAAGAAGGCTCGCAAGCGGCCCCAGTTCTCGAAGCGCTAGTACCACGTCCACGGGCGTGCGAAAGTTGTTCGGCACCGATGGGGTGCGCGGGGTCGCCGGCGTCGACCTGACCGACGACCTTGCCCACGACCTCGGCGCGGCCGCGGCGGCGTGGGCAGGCCCCGGTGCGTCCGTCCTGATCGGGCGCGACACGCGCGAGTCGGGGGCCGGGCTCGAGAACGCGCTGGTCGCGGGGATCCGCTCGGCCGGCGGGCGGGCGGTGCGGGCGGGGGTGATCCCGACGCCCGGCGTGGCCGTCCTCACGCGTAACAGCGAGGCCAGGCTCGGCTGTGTCATCTCGGCATCGCACAACCCCTACCGTGACAACGGGATCAAGTTCATCGGCGGCGATGGCCGCAAGCTGGCCGACGAGGCCGAGGCGGCGGTGGAGAAGCTCGTGGGCACCGCGCCCGCGGCGCCGGGCGGCACCGAGGCGACGGTCACCGACGCCGTCACCGAGTACGTGTCCTGGCTGGCCGACACCTACGGCGACGGCGTGACCGCGGCGGGCGGCCTGGTCGTCGACTGTGCCAACGGCGCCGCCTCCACCGCCGCCCCGCAGCTCTTCACGCAGCTCGGTGTGTCGGCGCGCTATCTGGGCGTGGCGCCGGACGGCCGCAACATCAACGCCGGAGTGGGCTCGACCCACCTCGACGCCGTCGCCGCCAACGTGCGCGAGGCCGGGGCGGCGTGCGGGCTTGCCTTCGACGGCGACGCCGACCGCTGCCTCGCCGTCGACGCCGGCGGCCGGCCCGTGAACGGCGATGCCATCATCGCGGCCATCGCCCTTGCCCGCGGCGTCGAGCGTGTGGTGGTGACGTCGATGACGAATCTCGGTTTCCACCGCGTGATGGCGCGAAACGGCATCGCTTCGGAGGTCACCGAGGTCGGCGACCGCTACGTGCTCGCCGGCATGCTCGCCTCGGGGGCGACGCTCGGCGGCGAACAGTCCGGGCACGTGGTCGACCTGGCCCACCACACCACGGGCGACGGCCTGGCAACCGCACTCATGCTGCTCGCCGCGCTCGATACGCTCGAGATGTCGATGACGGACCTGGCCGACCTCGTCGTGCCGTTCCCGCAGCGCCTCGTCGCCGTGCGCGCCGACCGCAAGGCGCTTGCCGGATCGCAGCGGATCTGGCAGGAGGTCGCGGCCGCCGAGACGAAGCTCGGGGATGACGGCCGGGTCGTGCTGCGCGCCTCCGGGACGGAGCCGGTCGTGCGCGTCATGGTGGAAGCCGAGGATGCCGCGCTCTGCGCGGAGGTGTGCGACCATCTGGTGGGCATCGTCGAGGCCGAGATCGGAGTGACCTAGCGTATGTGTGGAATCGTCGGATATGTCGGTGGCCGGCCGTGCAAGGAGCTCCTCCTCACGGGGCTCGAGCGGCTGGAGTACCGCGGCTATGACTCCGCCGGCATCTGCCTGATCAACGGCCGCGCTGACATCACCCGCCGGGTCGGCAAGGTGGCCGTGCTGCGCGACGCGGTGGGCGCGTCGGCGCACCCCGCGACCACCGGCCTCGCCCACACCCGCTGGGCGACCCACGGTGGCGTCATCGAGGCCAACGCCCATCCCATCGAGGCCTGTGAGGGCTCGGGGGTTACCGTGGTGCACAACGGCATCATCGAGAACTACGCCGCGCTTCGGCGCGAGCTCGCCGCCGCCGGCCATACCTACCACTCCGATACCGACACCGAGGCGATCGCGCACCTCGTCGAGGAGTGCTACACGGGCGACCTCGTCGAGGCCGTGCACAAGGCCTACCTGCGCCTCGACGGCCATTTCGCCTTCGCGGTCGCCCATCGCGACAGCCCCGGCGTGCTCGTCGCCGCCAGGCGCGGATGCCCGCTCGTGGTCGGCGTGGGCGACGGCGAGATGTTCATGGCCTCGGCGATCCCCGCGTTCCTGGCCGAGACGCGCCGCGTGCAGCACGTCTTCGACGACGAGATCGTCGTCGCCCGCACCGACGGCGCCACCTTCCTCTCGGGCGACGGCACGCCGATCGAGCGCGAGGTGCACGAGGTCGAGTGGGACGACGACGCGGCCGAGAAGCAGGGCTTCGAGACGTTCATGCTCAAGGAGATCTGGGAGCAGCCCGACGCGATCGCCGAGACGATCGGCGAGCGGCTCTACCACGGGCAGCTCCAGCTCGACGGACTGAACCTGAGCGAGGAGCAGATCCTCGGTCTCTCGCGGGTGGTGTTCCTGGCCTGCGGGACGTCCTACCACGCGGGCCTCGTCGGCCGTTACCTGCTCGAGGAGTGGGCGCGGATCCCGTCGGAGTCCGACATCGCGAGCGAGTGGCGCTACCGCCATGCCGTGATCGATGAGAACACGCTGGTCATCGCGATCGCCCAGTCGGGCGAGACGATCGACACCCTGGCGGCCATGAAGGAGGCCCGCTCCCGCGGCGCGCACGTCCTCGCCGTGACCAATGTGATGGGCAGCCAGATGACGCGGGAGTGCGACTCGGTGCTGTACACGCGCGCCGGCCTGGAGATCGGCGTGGCCGCGTCGAAGACGTTCACCGCCCAGCTCACGCTGCTCTACCTGCTGGCGCTGCGGCTCGGCATCATCCGCGGCACGATCGCGCCCGACCGGGCCGAGACGCTGCTGCGGGAGGTGCGCGCCCTGCCCGACCTCGTCCAGGCGACCCTCGAGCGCGGCGAGCTGGTCGAGCCGATCGCGGATCGCTTCGCCGGCAACGAGTTCTTCCTCTACCTCGGGCGCAACATCGGCCTTCCGATCGCCCTCGAGGGCGCGCTCAAGCTGAAGGAGATCTCCTACATCTCGACCGATGCGTATGCGGCCGGCGAGATGAAGCACGGCCCGATCGCGCTCCTCGACGACTCGACGCCCGTGGTCGTGATCGCGACCGACGGGCACGTCTACGAGAAGGTCGTCTCGAACATCGAGGAGGTGCGCGCCCGTGGCGCCCACGTGATCGCCGTCGCCACCGAGGGCAACGAGCACATCCGCGAGGTGGCCGAGCACGTCCTCTACATCCCGCGCACCGAGCCCGAGCTGCAGGCGGTGCTGGCGGTCCTGCCGCTGCAGCAGCTCGCCTACGCCATCGCCACCCGCCGCGGCCTCGACGTCGACAAGCCGCGCAACCTGGCGAAGACCGTCACCGTCGAGTAGACGGAGCGGGCGCAGTTCAATATCTGATTGAAAAACCCCGCGCCGAATCCGCCCGGCTGTCACGGCGGCGGCGGCCCGGCCCAAGCGGGCGTTGAGGGCGGCCCAGGTGGGTGAGAATCGCCCTCTTGGTGCGGTGAGGGGCGGCGGCGGGCATGCTGACGCCCAGGTCGTGGGCCTGGGCGTCGGAGTGGTCGGTTAGCGGGTCGGCGGCGGCGGGTTAGGCGTCGTCGGGTGGCTCGCCGGCGGGCGGGTCGGCGCCCGCTTCGTGGCGAAGCTCGGCGTGCTTGTCGACCAGGCCGCGCGCGGTGACGATGAATCGCTCACGGCCGATCATGACGGTCTCGCGCTCCCGGCGCTGCTTGCGCGCCTTCTCCGCCTTGCGCTTGTTCTCGACGAGCTGCTTGCGCGTCTCCCACGGCACGTACGTTTCCGGCGGCGTGTCCCACACCAGGCCGAGCTTGACGGCGGCAGGGCCGTAGAAATCCGCCAAGTTAGAGGGCGTCTTAGGTAGATTGGCGGATCGATTGGCGGGTCTCGCCGGCCCGCGGGCCGCACCCCGTCATCACCGCTCAGGCTCGTCGTCACTCCGCGCCTTCAGCGATCGCACCCGCTCAAGCGTCGACGCGAGCTCAGATTCGATCTGCTCGATTCGCCCGGGCAGTCCCTGTTCCACGAGCAGCTGCACGAGGCGAACATGCTCACCGACACCGAGTTCGCCGCTGCCAAGGCGATACTCCTCGTCTAGACGCGCCCACGTGCGCCATCCGGCGAGATCCCACCGCTGAACGGCTGGAGCAACGCGCTCAGCGGTGGGCCGGTTTGCGTTGCAACCAGGTCGGTCGAGCGGTTCTTGAACCGCGCCGAGCGGGCGCGGTCCAAGAACCTGTTCAAGAACCCCGCCTCGTAGCGTCAGGCTGCCGCGGCCCGCGGCCTACCGGCCCGAGCGGGCGCTGAGAAGGGCGCAGGCGTGTCAGAATCGTCGTCCCGGTGCGGTGAGGGGGCGGTGCCGGGCGTGCTGACGCCCAGGTGGTCGGCCTGGGCGTCGGAGTGGTGGGTTAGCGGGTCGGCGGCGGCCGCC
>DASXOR010000023.1:0-9195 GCA_036494095.1 Gaiellales bacterium
CGACGGCGTCCATGAGCGCGGTGCCGATGCCGTGGCCGCGCTGGTCTGGCCCGACCGCCAGCGAGACGAGCTCGGCCAGGTGGGCGCCGACCGGCCAGGTGTCGTCGTCGCCGGGGCGGATATGGACGTAGGCGTAGCCGACGGCCGTGCCGCCGGCGCGGGCGACGAGCACGAACGCCGCCCCGGTTGCGAGCATCGAGCGGTACCAGTCGCGCCGCCGCTGCCACGAGAGGTCGTCGTCGGCCAGCACCGGCACGGCGGCGGTGGCGCGGTGGTGGCGGTGCAGCGAGCGCCACAGCGGCTCGAGCTCGGCCAGCTGATCCACGCCGATCTGGGCGATGTCCGGGCCGGTCATGGCCCCGCAGCCTACCGGCCCGTCAGGCCTCGCCCTCACCCGCTTCGAGTGACTCGCCGGCGCGCTCCAGGACGTCGACCGCCTCGTGCACGAGCGCGGTGATCTGCTCCAGCAGGGCCGTGGCCTGGTCGGCGTCGAGCTCGCCGGCCTCCAGGCGGGCGCCCAGGGCCTCCAGGTCGGCGGCCAGCTGCTCCAGGCGGGGCTCGTCTATCTCCCCACCCCCTGCTCGCGCGCAACCCGGCCGAGGATGCCGTTCACGAGCGCGCCCGCCTCGGGCGAGGCGTAGCGCTTCGTGAGCGTCACGGCCTCGTCGATCGCGACGCCCGCGGGCACCTCGCCCGCCTTGAGCTCCCACACGGCAAGGCGCAGGATGCTGCGCTCGAGTACCGCCATCCGCTCGGCGCTCCACTCGTTGGCGGCGGCGTCGATGACCGCGTCGAGCCGCTCGCGGTCGGCCCACACGCCCTCGGCGGCCGTCTGGGCGAACTGTCCCGGCGGGGTGCCGTTGTCGCGTTCGTAGGCTGCGTACAGCGGCCCGAAGTCCGACCCCGTCAGGTCGCGCTGGTAGAGCAGGAAGGCGGCCGCGCGCCGCTGAGTGCGCCGGCTCTCGCTCACCGCTCGGCCCCAACCCGGTCGATGCCGGTGACCGTGACGTCGACGACCCGCACCTCGAGGCCCGTCATACCTGCCACGTGCTCGGCGACGGCGTCGCGCACCGATGCGGCCAGCTGCGGCAGGATGCGGCCGTAGCCCGCGCAGACGTCGACGTCGAACGCGATCGTGCCGCCCTTTACAACCCACTCCACCGGGCCGCGGCGCCCCGGCAGCACCCGCGACACGCGCCCGGGCAGGTCGAGCCGCGCGCCGGGAACGCCGGAGACGGCGCCGCGCACGATCGAGACGATCGCCTCGTCGGCGACGGTGGTGCTGCCGAGCCGCAGGCTCATGCCGCCATCTCCTCGCCCAGCGACGGCAGGGCCGTGCGGACGTCCTCGAGATAGGCGGTTGTGTAGCGGCCCGACACGAACACGGGCTCGTGGACGATGTCGAGGAAGAGCTCGCGCGTGGTCGTGACGCCCTCGATCGCGAGCTCGTGCAGCGCCCGCCGGGCGCGTGCGATCGCCTGGGGGCGATCGGCCCCCCACACGATCAGCTTCGCGAGCAGCGAGTCGTAGAACGGCGGCACGCGGTAGCCGGGATAGGCATGGGTGTCGAACCGCACGCCTGGCCCGAGGGGCGGCTCGAGCGCCGACACGGTGCCGGCGGCGGGCCGGAAGTCGTGGGCCGGGTCCTCGCAGTTCAGGCGGAACTCGATCGCGTGGCCGCGCAGCGGCGCAAGGCCTGTGGCGGGCAGCGGCGCCCCGCCGGCCAGGAGCAGCTGCTGGCAGGCCAGGTCGACACCGGTCAGGAGCTCCGACACGGGGTGCTCCACCTGCAGGCGGGTGTTCATCTCGATGAAGTAGAAGCGGCCGTCGGTATCGAGCAGGAACTCGACCGTGCCGGCGTTGCGGTATCCGCAGCCGGTGCAGGCGAGCGTCGCCGCCGCGGCCATCCGCGCGCGGGTCGGCTCGTCGAGCGCGGGCGACGGCCCCTCCTCGATCAGCTTCTGGTGGCGGCGCTGCACGGAGCAGTCGCGCTCGCCGAGGACGAGCACGCCGCCCGCGCCGTCGGCCAGCACCTGCATCTCGACGTGGCGGGGGTTCAGGACCGCCTTCTCGAGATACATCCCGCCGTCGCCGAACGAGGCCAGCGCCTCGGACGAGGCCATGCCGTAGGCGTCCTCGATGTCGGCCGGGTCCGCCACCAGCCGCATGCCCCGCCCGCCGCCGCCCGCGACCGCCTTCAGGAGCACGGGGTAGCCCAGCTCCGACGCGATGCTGCGGGCGTGACCGGCGCCGGTCAGGCGGTCGGCCGACCCCGGCACGAGCGGCACGCCTGCCGCCTGCATCGTGGTGCGAGCGCGGCTCTTGTCGCCCATCACCTCCATCGACTCCGAGGTCGGTCCCACGAACACCAGGTCATTGTCGGTGCAGGCGCGCACGAACGCGGCATTCTCCGCCAGGAACCCCCACCCCGGGTGCACCGAGTCGCAGCCGGTCGTCTCGGCGGCCGCGACCAGGTTCGAGACGTGCAGGTAGCTCTCGGCCGGCGGGTGCGGGCCGACGCACACCGCCCGGTCGGCCAGCTTCACCCAGAGGCCCTCGCGGTCGGCGGTCGAGTACACGGCCACCGCCTCGATGCCGAGATCGTGGCATGCGCGCACGATCCGCACCGCCGCCTCGCCCCGGTTCGCGATCAGGACGCGCTTGAGCACGGCGCTACGCGGGCTCGAGCTCGAAGAGGGGCTGCCCGTATTCGACCGGCTGGGCGTTGTCGACCAGGATCCGGCGGATGACGCCGGCGTGGTCGGACTTGTACTCGTTGAACAGCTTCATGGCCTCGAGGATGCACAGCGTCTGCCCCACCTCGACCCGGTCGCCCTCGTCGACGAAGGCTGCCTGGGCGGGCGACGGCGAGCGGTAGAACGTGCCCACCATCGGCGACTCGAGCCGGATCGCCGCGGACACCTCCGGCTCCGCCGCCGGCGCGGGGCCCGGCTGCGGTGCGGCGGTCGCCGCCGGCACCTGACGCTCGTCCTGCTTGCGCACGGTGATCCGCACCGATCCGTCCTCGACGGTCAGCTCGGAGACGTCTTCGGACGACTCCAGGAGCCGGATCAGCTCGCGCACGCGCTCGGACTGGGAGCGGTCGACCGCATCGCCCGAGTCCTCGCCGCCGCCGCGCCCGCGCAGGCCCGCGAGCAGGCGGGCGGCGTCGTCGCCGAAGAGCGCGAGCAGCAGCAGGTCCTCCTCGCTCCCGACCCCGCCGGCCTGCGAGCGCAGGTCGTCCATGTCGGGCTCCGGCTCGGACGGCAGCGGCACGGCGTGGCGGGCGGCCTGGGGCGCGAACGGCAGCGGCGGCGTCCCGTAGGCGCCGGAGAGCAGGTCGCGCATCTCGTCGGAGACCTCGGACCAGCGGCGCGCGGTCAGCACATGCTTGACCGCCTGCCCGGCCAGGATGCCGCCGATCGGCTGGGCCAGCGGGGCCGTGCCGCAGTCGGCCCGCACGTGGTTCAGCTCGGCCAGCACCTCGTCGAGACGGTCGAGCGCGTCCGCCGAGCGCAGACGTGCGTCGATGTCGGCGACAAGGCCGACCGGCAGGTGCGTGATGGCGGTGCGCAGGATGATCCGTGGCGGCACCGGCAGGGCCGGCATGCGCGACGTGACGTGCGCGTCGATGAACCGCGACGCGTCCCAGACACGATCGACATCGACGCCGTGCTCGAGCGCGAGGCTGGTGAGCGCCTCGCACAGGACCTCGGCCGACACGCGGTTCAGCAGCGACGCCACCGGGTAGGCCGCGACCGCGATCGGCTCGGCTCCGTGGCGGGCCGACTCGACCGCCATCGCGAGCGCCTTGCCGCCCGTGCCCTGGCAGTACAGGCCGGCGGGCACACCCGAAGCCGCCGCGAGCCGCTCGACGACGCTACCCGCGGTGCCGGGATCGAGCGCGCCGGCGGAGTCGTGCAGGAGCACCCGCTCGGCGCCCAGCTCGGCCAGGCGGCGGGCCTTCTCGATCACACGCTCGAGGTTGCCCATCTGGCCCGAGAAGGCCAGTCCGCCGTAGAGGCGGCCGCCGGCCTCGCGCACGGCGGCGGCCGCCGCGGCCAGGTTCTCGACGTCGTTCAGCGGGTCGTGCAGCCGGAAGACATCGATCCCGCTCTCGGCCGCCGACAGGATGAAGCGGCGCACGAGATCGTCCGAGACCGGCCGCGACCCGACCAGGAAGCGGCCTCGCACCGCGATCTGCAGCGGCGTCCGCGGGCAGCGCGCCTTGAGCGCGCGGATCCGGTCCCAGGGGCTCTCCACCCCGCGCCGCACCGCGGCGTCGAAGCAGCCTCCCCCCGACACCTCGAGGCCGGCGAACCCGGCGCCGTCCAGGATCTCGGCCACCTCGAGCACCGTCGCCGTCGACGCGTTGCCCGCCAGCGGCTGCTGGGACAGGAGCCGGACGGTGGTGTCGACGATCCGGGTCACGCCCGTGAGATGTAGCGCGCCTCGCGGGTGTCCACCTTGATCCGCTCGCCGACGTTCACGAACATCGGCACCGAGACGACCGCGCCCGTCTCGAGCGTCGCCGGCTTGGTCACGTTCGAGACGGTGTCGCCGCGCACTCCCGGCTCCGTCTCGACCACCTCGAGCTCGACCGAGGCCGGCAGCTGGAGGCTCGACGGCTTGCCGTCGACCATCAGCAGCTGGACCGTGTCGTTCTCCTTCATGAACCGCAGCTCCTCGGCGACCGAGTCGGCCGGGAGCATGATCTGCTCGAAGCTCGCGGAGTCCATGAGGACGACGTCGGAGCCGTCGTTGTAGAGGTACGTGACGTTCGCGACCTCGGTGTGGACGCGGGGCATCTTCTCGCCGGCGCGGAAGGTCTTGTCGACCACCCCGCCCGATTCGAGCGCCTTCAGCTTGGTGCGCACGAACGCGCCGCCCTTGCCGGGCTTCACATGCTGGAACTCGACGATGCGGTAGACCGTGCCGTCGACCTCGATGTGCATGCCGTTCTTGAACTGGTTGGTGGAGATCATGGGGGCGCGGCCCTACCCGACCACGGAAAAGTCTTTGGGGAACATGGTGAGCCGCTCGCCTCCGGTCGCCGTCACGACGACCAGATCCTCGATCCGCACGCCGCCTACGCCGGGCAGATAGATCCCCGGCTCCACTGTGACGACCATCCCCGGTTCCAGGGTTGCAGTCGTCGTCGCCCCGACCCGGGGCGCCTCGTGGATCTCCAGGCCGACGCCGTGCCCCGTGGGATGGCCGAAGCGGCCGCCGTGGCCGGCGGCCTCGATGATCGAGCGGGCGGCGGCGTCGACATCGGCAGCGGGGATCCCCGGGCGCACGGCGGCCATCGCCGCCAGCTGGGCCTCGAGGCAGATCGCGTAAAGGTCGGTAAGGACGGCCGGTGGCGTCCCGGTCGCAAACGTGCGCGTGCAGTCCGACGCGTACCCGTCGAGCATGCAGCCGAGGTCGATCGTGATCAGCGTGTCCGGGCCGATCACGTCGTCGCCTGGATGGGCGTGCGGCTGCGCGCCGCGCTCGTGCGAGGCGACGATCGTCTCGAACGCAAGCCCGTCGGCTCCACCCTCGTGGAAGAGCTCGCGCACGTGCCAGGCCACCTCGGTCTCGGTGCGGCCCATCAGGCCCTCGCCCGCGAGCTGCTGGTACACCGGCTCGATGAGGGCGGCCGAGGCGCGCACGGCGGCGAGCTCGTCGCCGTCCTTCACGATCCGCAGCTTCTCGACCAGGCCCGGCGCCGGCACGAGCCCGGCGTGCGCCTCGGCCAGGATGGCGTGCCGATCGAAGGTCAGCTGGGCGGGCTCGAACCCGATGCGGCTCGCGCCGCCCGAGAGGTCGCCCAACCGGTCGGCGGCCGTTCGGATCACGTCGCGCTCGGCGAGCTCGACGTCCACCCATTGGCGCAGCGGCTCCGACGCCGTCTGGTAGCGGAAGTCGGTCAGCAGGCTGGCCGTCTCCGGCCCCACGACGACCAGGGCGTTCGACCCGGTGAACCCGGTCAGGTAGCGGATGTTCACGAGGCCCGAGACGACCATCGCCTCGACTCCGGCAGCCTCCATCGCGGCCCGGGCCGCGGCCAGCCTGGCGGCGTGGCTCACGCGCTTCGCCCCGTCACGTGCTCGAGCGCCTCGCGGTAGCCGTCGGCGCCCTTGCCCACGATCCGCAGCGAGACGACGTCGGCGATCACCGAGGTGCGCCGCCACTCCTCGCGGCCCTCGATGTCGGACAGGTGCACCTCGACGACCGGGCGCGGGAAGATCTCGAGCGCGTCGCGGATGGCGTAGCTGTAGTGCGTCCACGCGCCCGGGTTCACGATCAGGGCGTCGGTGCCGCCAACGGCCTCGTGGATCATCGAGACGTACTCGCCCTCGCTGTTCGTCTGCCAGCAGCGCGCGCTCGCGTGGAGCTGCTGCGCCCAGTGGTAGACCTGCGTCTCGAGCTGGGCGAGGGTGACCGTGCCGTACACGGCCGGATTCCGCTTTCCGAGCATGTTGAGATTGACCCCGTTCAGCACCGCGACCTGCATCAGTGCGCAAGGGTACTTGACGGGCGGCGGCCGGGCACGCCGCCGCCACAAGTAGGCTGGGATGCATGGACGAGCGGGTGCTGCTGGTCGAGGACGACGCCTCCATCCGCGAGGTGGTCGGCATCGGCCTGCGCCAGGCGGGCATGCAGGTCACCGGCATCGGCGACGGGCGCGCGGCGCTTGCCCAGTTCCGCCGGGCGGCCTACGACGTCGTGCTGCTCGACGTGATGCTGCCGTCGCTCGACGGCTTCGAGGTGCTGCGCGAGCTGCGCCGCACGAGCCGGGTGCCGGTGGTGATGTTGACCGCCCGCACGGAGACGGTCGACGTCGTCGTCGGCCTCGAGCTCGGCGCCGACGACTACGTCACCAAGCCGTTCGAGATGCCCGAGCTGGCGGCGCGGGTGCGCGCGGTGCTGCGGCGGGCGGCATCTCCGCGGGAGACGGCCGCCTTCACGCTCGGGCCCATCGAGGTCGACCCGGGCGCCTTCCGGGCCCGCCGCGACGGCGCCGACCTGGGACTGACGACGACCGAGTTCAAGCTGCTCCTGGCGCTCGGGACGCACCGCGGCCAGGTGCTCTCACGCGAGCAGCTGCTCGACCAGGTGTGGGGGTACGACTACCTGGGCGACTCCCGCCTCGTCGACGTGGCCGTGCAGCGCCTGCGCGCCAAGCTCGAGACCGGCCCCGCCGGGCCGCAGCTGATCGAGACGGTGCGCGGCGTCGGCTACCGCTGCGCCGTTACGTAGCGGTTACATCGCGGTGGCGGCCGCGTTTCGGGCGGCTTCGACCATGGGCACATGCCGACCGCCCCCGCCCCGATCCGACCGGGCCGCCTGCGCCGCCGCCTCACGATCGCGTTCGTGCTGGTCGGCGGGCTCTCGGCCGGCGCGCTGGCGCTCGGCTCCTACGTCGTCGTCCGCCACGCCCGCCTGGACGATTCCCGCAGCCGCGCGCTCGAGCAGAGCCGGCTGAACACGCTCGTGGCGGCGGTGACGCTGCGCGGGCGCAGCGGGGACCTGGCGCGGCTCGAGTCGCGTTTCGCCACCCGAGGCACCTTCACGACCGTGATCGGGCAGCACGGGCGGATTCCCGCCGGCCGCCTGCCCGTGCCCGCCGACCTGCGCCGGCTGGCCACGGCGGGCGATGTCGCCTACGAGCGCCAAACGATCGCGGGCGTGCCCTACCTGACGGTGGCCGAGCCGCTGCCGTCCCAGCACACCCAGCTCTACTTCTTCTACGACGAGAGCCAGGTCTGGGCCGATCTCGACCAGCTGCGCGACATCCTCGTGGGCGGCTGGCTCGTGCTCGTGCTGCTCTCGGGGCTCGTGGGGGCGCTGCTGGCGCGGCGCACGCTGCAGCCGGTGGCCGGCGCGAGCGCGGCCGCCCGTTCGCTCGCGGAGGGCCTGCTGGACACCCGCCTGGCGGCCAGCGGGAGCGACGAGTTCGGCGAGTGGGCCACGTCGTTCAACCATATGGCCGACGCGCTCGAAGGCAAGATCACGGCGCTGACCGAGGCCGAGGCCCGCGAGCGCCGGTTCACCGCCGACGTCGCCCATGAGCTGCGCACGCCGCTGACGGCGCTCGTCAACGAGGCCGCGCTGCTCGAGAGCCACGCCGATCGCCTGCCCGCCGAGGACGCGCGCCTGACGCGGCTGCTCGTTCGCGACGTCTCCCGGCTACGGCACCTGACCGAGGACCTCATGGAGATCTCGCGCCTGGACGCCGGCGCCGAGCCCGTCCGGCTCGAGCAGGTCGACCTGCGACCGTTGATCGAGAGCATCGTGCACAGCCGCGGCTGGGACGGGAGCGTCGCCATCTCCGGCGCAGACGGGTCGGTCGGCAGTGACCGCCGCCGGATCGAGCGGATCGTCGCCAACCTGGTCGGGAACGCCGTGGAGCACGGCGGCGGCCACGCCCGCGTGCGCATCGGCGTCGATGCGGGCGCCTCGGTGATCGAGGTGGCGGACGACGGCCCCGGGATCGACCCGGAGTTCGCCCCGCACCTGTTCGAGCGCTTCTCGAAGGCCGACGCCGCCCGCACGGGCGCGGGCAGCGGTCTCGGCCTCGCCATCGCCCGCGAGAACGCCGTCCTGCTCGGTGGGTCGATCGCGTGGACGAGCCCTTCCGGTGGCGGCGCCGCCTTCACCGTTCACCTGCCCGCCATGACCACCCCGCCAGAGGAGACGGCATGACCATCCGCCCCACCATCGCCATCGTCTGCCTCTGTGCACTCGCCGCCGCCTGCGGCGGCACCGGCGCCGTCGTCGTCGGCTCCGGTGGATCGGGCGGCCCGACCGGGATCGCGTCGATCGCGTCGAGCTCGGGCAGCGCCCCCGCGCCCGTCACCAGCCATACGCCCGCGAAGATGGGCGTCGAGGTCTGGCTCGTGCGCAACGGCAAGCTGTGGCCGACCATGCGCGGCGTTCAGGCCACGCGGGCCGTGATCGGTGCCGCGGTGAAGCAGCTTCTGGCCGGCCCGAACGCGGCCGATACCCGCGCGCAGGTCTCGAGCGCGGTGCCGGCGTCCACGCAGCTGCTCGGGATCTCGCTGCATCGAGGCGTCGCCACGGTCGACGTCACCTCGGACTTCCAGGCCGGCGGCACGGGCGCCTCCGAGCGGCTGCGGCTCGCCCAGCTCGTCTACACGGTGACCCAGTTCCCGACCGTGCACGGGGTGACGCTGCGCCTCGACG